>NZ_CACXTS010000014.1 GCF_902770715.1 uncultured Methanobrevibacter sp.
CTTTCTAGAACTGAGGTTACTGGTCATTCAACACCTTATAGTTCAATGATATCGGCAGAAATTGGCAATTGTGTTACAAGTATTGGTAATGAAGCTTTCAGAAATTGTACTAGTCTTACAAGTTGTACAATAGGTAGTGGCCTTACAAGTATTGGTAATTTTACTTTCTTTCAATGTAGTGGTCTTACAAGATTGAACAGTAACGTTGATGGTGTATTCAATATTCCAAGTGGCGTTACAAGTATTGGTTATTATGCTTTCTATAATTGTAGTAGTCTTACAAGTATAGTTATACCAAGTGGTGTTACAAGTATTGGTGATGCTGCTTTCTATAATTGTAGTGGCCTTACAAGTATAAATATACCTGATAGTGTTACAAGTATTGATAGTGATGCTTTCAGAAATTGTACTAGTCTTACAAGTTGTACAATAGGTAGTGGCCTTACAAGTATTGGTGGTGGGGTTTTCTATAGTTGTAGTGGTCTTACAAGTATAACAGTTAATGCAACAACTCCTCCGACTTTAGGCGAATTTGCTTTTGATTCCACTAGCAATTACCCAATCTATGTTCCTGCTTCATCAGTTAACGCATATAAATCAGCTACAAATTGGAGTAATTACGCAGATAGAATACAAGCAAAATATGCATAATATTATAAAAGACTGTCATTCATTGATGGTCTTTTATTATTTACATATGTTTAAATAAATATAAAATTATGAGATTTATAGATATAGAAACAGGAGACGGTTATGTTACATTAACCAGCGATGATGGCACTAAATATATGTTACCATCTTCAAGTATAATATTGGTTGATGATGAATCAGGCGCAATTGCAGTTAAGAACACTGCATCAAGATGCACCATTGGTTACGTTTTAAAATAATAATTAATTAAAGAGATAGGTTCAAATGATTAGTTTACAAAAAACAGGTAATGCCATCAAATTTACATTTGATGATAATGGTCATTATCTTTACAATGGTACGATAGAAGTACCTGTTAATTCATTAACTCTTGTTACAGATGATAGCGATATGTTCACATTCAAGAAATCTGCAACAAATGATATTTTCGTATCGGGTCTATATTCTGAAATTGGAATGTCAAAATCAGAACTTGAAACCTTCTATAAGAATAATATGGTTGATTCATTCATTAATGCTGATGAAGCACAATCAATGATTGATGAATCAATATCAGGAAAGGTTAACACAGTTGATAACCAAGTTGATGCTTATGGCATAGAAACTTCTTCTGGCGAAACTGCAAGAAGAGATTATGTTTTCTCAGCAGATTCTTATGCAAATGGAGCATTTTATTATAAATCAGAAGAAGTGCTTCAAGATGGTTATAACAGAATTTCAGGAGGTATTAAAATAGTTGATAGTTCTGATAATATAGTGTTAGATTACACCGTTCCTGATGGTCAGGCTACTAACATTTGGAATCCTTCGGAATATAGCCAGTATTTCACCGTTACAGAAAAAAATAGATATAGTGCAACAATAGAACCTTCTGGAGATTATAGGATATTGAGTTGTAACATTAATGTTAATGGCGAAGCAATAAGAAATACTGCAAAATATTATATAACAACAGCAAAATATCCATCATATCAATCAGCAGAAGCAATAGAGAATAACGTATATCCAAAATTGGAAGAACTTGAAGCAAGAATAAAAGCACTTGAAGAACAAAATAACACTTAAAAATTATTATAATATCTTATGTTGAACATCAATCCATATGATAGTATGAATAACTGGAAACAATGTTGCACAACAGAACTTGCTGATGCTCAACGCTACTATGAGAAATGGCAGATTGACAAAATGCTTGAAGACATTGTGATTAGTGGCGGAGGTGTTACATCAGGAATGGTAGAAGAAATGATTGATGAATCCATAAGTGGTGTTACAGAAGAAATTAATGAGTTAGCAACAATTGTTTCAGGTCAGACAGAAGAAATACTTAATAGATATACAAAACAAGAAACAAATGAATTACTTCAAGCATATCTGACAAAATTGGAAGCAAATTCAATGTTTGCAAATTATTCAAAAGTTGAAAATACAACTTTAATCTTAAATAACGAAAACATAACAATATAAAACAATGGCAAATACATTAGATACAATTAAATTGTCAGGTGTGACCTATGACATTATAGACGCAACAGCAGTTCATTCGCTTGATGGCTATTGGAATTCAGGACAAACCGAATCAGCAATAACGGCAGCAACATCAGCACTTGCTGAAACCATTGGAAATATGCATTATCAGACGTCTGGAGACGTTCAAAATGCAATTGCTGAAGGAGTATCAGGCAAGGTTGATACAACGGCTTATACAGCCTATACAGCAGCTACAGCAACAGAATTGGGTGGTTATGCTGACAGCGTAACTTATAATTCAACATCAAAATATGTTGAGTTCTATCATGGTGGCACCGGTGGAACAAAGGTATTCGAATATGATGCATCCCCATTCTTAATTGATGGAATGGTACAGAATGTTGAAATTAAAGATGTAACAATATCAGGAGAAGTGGTCACTTGTCTTGTAATATCATTCAACACTGACGCTGGAAAACAGGATATAAATGTTCCATTAACTGATATATTTGATGCTTCAAATTATTACACAACTGCTGAAACTGATAATAAAATAGCAGAAGCAACATCAGGAAAAGCAGACAGTTCAACCGTTAGTGGAATTAATGACACTCTTACAGCACATACCGCCAACACTGACATCCATGTAACCACAACCGATAAATCAACTTGGTCAGGAAAACAAGACGCATTGGTATCAGGAAGCAATATTAAGACAATTAACAACCAATCAATATTGGGAAGCGGAAATATTGACGTTCAAACACTACCAACAGTATCAGGAACAACGTTGATATTCTCCTAAAGAATATAAGAAGGGTAGATTTAAATTATCTACCCTTTTTTAATATGTTTATTAAAAATATTACGTAATATGAGCAATATAATTGATTCAATACAACTTAGTGGTACGACCTATCAGATTCAAGGAAGCGGTGGAGGTGTGCCAGAGAATGTATTTACAGCATATACAGCATCAACAGACTCAAGAATTGGCGAGGATGAGGAAGTAACTGCTGCTGCTCTCAATGCGCTTGATGAAAAGATTGACAGCATAAGCGGAGGCGGCAACCCTACAGTTGAGGTGACACAAGCAGAATATGACGCAATGGTTTCAGCAGGAACCGTAAGCGCTGATACATATTATATCATCACTGATGCACAAGCTGGTGACTTAACAAACTATTATACCAAGACTGAAACTGATAATGCTATCACAGCAGCAACATCAGGAAAGGTAGATACAAGTGATTTCAACACATATAGCGCAAGTGTTGAAACAGCATTATCTGGAAAACAAGACACCCTTGTCAGTGGAACAAATATCAAGACCATTAATAATGAATCATTACTTGGTAGTGGAAATATTGATATTCAAGGTGGAGGTGGTGGTGGAAAAGCAGTCAGTGGTGGTACAAATATTTCAATTACAACTGGAGAAACTGCTGATACCATCAACTGCACATTGCCATTTAGTTATGAAGGAGACAATTTAAAAACAACTGTTTCAGGAAATTCATTTGTTGGCTATTTCCATTATGGACAAATTTTTGGTATTAATAACACATTACAAGGTAGAAATAGTGCTACTGGAATAGAAAAAAATACAACAATAATTGGCTACAATAACCAATCGTTGAGAATGGAGAATTCTATTGTTATTGGTTCTTCAAACAATTTAGGCAATATTTTTGGTGTTAATAACTATAATTATATTTTTGGTTTTTCAAATACAGTAACTCCTGGAGGTACACAAAACAATATAGTCAACAACAATTTTGTTATAGGAAACAATAATACAATTAATAAAAAAATTAATAATTTCATTTTTGGTTATGGTATTAAACCAAGTAACAATGATGAATTTTCATTGGGAAAATACAATAACTCTGTAAGTGGTTCAAGTACATTTGGTGATAGTGGTAACACCTTGTTTTCTGTTGGTAATGGTACGGCAGATAATGCAAGGCATAATGCATTTGAGATAAGGCAGAATGGTGATATATATCTTACCTTGGATGGTCAAGATGTTAAACTGCAAGACCAACTTGGAGGAAGTTCAATAACTGTTGATACAGCATTGGATAGTGGTTCAACAAATCCAGTCGAAAACAGAGTAATCTATAACAAGATTGATGAGGTTGAGGAAGTAACTGCTGCTGGTCTTAATGCTGTTAATGACAAGTTTGGTGGCTTGAAACTTGTTAGTCTAACTCAAGCAGAATATAATGCCCTTGCAACAAAGGATGCATCAACACTTTACATTATTGTCAACTAATGAAGACTTGCATACATACTGTCATACTGAATGAACTAGACGAATACTTGAAGGCATGGTTAGACCATCATTCACCGATGGTTGACCATATCTTCATTTTCGAAGACATTGACAGTCATTCACACAAGCATATTACAGACCAATATTCAAATGTAACACTATTGTCAGTCTTTGACATCTATGATGGAACAAAAAATGAATGGCTTATACAACATAGAGAGAAAGGTGGAATAAACCAGAGATACTACATAATGGATGGAGTACAATACATCCAAAGGATGAATGAATATGATTGGTGTTTCACTCTTGACATTGATGAGTTCATTACATTTCAAGAGCCATATAAGGCAATTTCAGACGTTCTGAGCGAGTTTCAAGATAAGGATGCTGTAATTCTCCAATGGCTCAATTATGGTGCTTCTGGGAGGATTTCCAAGCCAAATTACAATGGAAGGGATTATAGGGAGTTCTATGTTGAAAAAGCAGACTTTTCAAACGCTGATGAGAAGTTCAAAATGGATTCAAAGATTGCTTGGAACTTGAGGAAGATTACAAGATGGAACTTATGTGGGCTTCATTGCTGTGCTGGGAATTGGGTAAAGACCAACGGAGAGAAGAACAGAAGAAGTACAGTGTATGACAAGATGTATCTTAGTCATTATGTCACAAGGTCTTGGGAAGAATATCTTTGGAAGATTTATGTAAGAGGAATGCATTGCTTCAACGACCATAGAAAGGACAAGGATTTCTTCGAGATAAACAAGGATATGCTACCAATGTATGATGAATGTATGAAGTTCAAGGAAGAATATTTAAAGAGAAATAATATATTATTAAACGTTTAATAAAATGAATAATCTTAAAAAGTTTAGTACTGAAGCAGACTACAGTGCTGCAACGTTGAACTACCCAGCAGTATCATGGGTAACTGCTACTGATAATGTGCATTTTGACAAGACTGCACCTGTTGTTGTTAATGATAAAGTTATGATGGCTTGGCATAGTCCTTCTGATGAACCATCTGGAAAGGACATTGTATTATGGAATGGCGGTGCATCAATAGAACCAGAACTGTTATTTGTCAGTCTTACATTGAATGATGTTGATGTTATGAATATTGCTAGTCAAGCTGGAACTTTGAATAATTATTCAACACCAGATACAGATTATCTTGCAAAATATGAGTTAATCGATGATTCCGCAATCACTGATATATTCAGTGGAGACCTTGGTGGAGGTTGGGGAAGTGATGCTGGTAGTGTTGATTTCTTAATTCCATCACAAGTAACTGAAATACAGAATTTACCACAGAATGTCCTAAATGTGGTTGTAGAGGCTGCAACACCTCCAACAATTAGTGTTGAGTGGTCTGATTTTGTAGGAGATATTTATGTTCCAGACAATGCTGTAAGTGTATATCAGACTGCTTGGAGTGATGCGTCAAGTAGTATATATCCAATCTCAGAATATCAAGGTAACTTACCAGTGTAATGAAAATACTATTAACTGGATATAAGGGTTTTATTGGCACAAACCTTGTAAAGAAACTTGAAAAACACAAAATAATTGGAGTCGATTTAAATGATGGTAATGACATCCTAGACTCCAATTATATAAATGCACTGTTTGAGTTTTACCATTTTGATGCAATCATCCATCTTGCAGCCATTGCTGGTGTTGGTTATTCCATTGAACATTCTGAAGAAGTGCTAACCAATAATATAATTGGGTTTGATGTTCTTGCAAAAGCAGCAATAAAGCATAATGTGAAGCATTTCATCTATGCATCATCATCAAGTGTATATGGTGATGACGGAACTCAGAAGTCTCCTTATGCTGTTTCAAAGGCAACTAATGAACTGCAAGCTGCAATGTACAGTAATCTATCTGATATGAAGTTCACTGGAATGAGGTTCTTTACAGTTTATGGTGAGGGTATAAGAGAAGACCTTGCAATCAGCAAGTTCATCAAGGCAATGAAAGCCAATGAACCGTTATATGTTTATGGCGATGGCGAACAGAAGAGAGATTTCACTTATGTTGATGACATTTGTGAGGCAATAAAGTTGATTCTTGAAAGTGATAAGGAATGGAGGAATGAGGTATTTGACATTGGATATGGTAGCAGTACATCAGTGAATGAATTGATTGGTATATTGAAGGGTATTATAAATATCAACTATGACAAGGTGATATACCAAGATGAAAAGGCTTATGATGTTAAAGCAACATTGGCAAACGCAAATAAACTATACGAATGGTTTGGTTTCAAGCCTAGGTATGATATTAAAAAAGGTTTAAGAGAATGGCAGTTAAAATAGGGAATAACGATATAACATTAAAGTTAGGCAGCAGTGATGTAACTGCTGCTTACATTGGTGATACCTTGGTGTATAGTGGTGGAACACAGCCACAAACCCTTCAATGGGTTACATTCAGCAATGGCGATACAATACCATCAGACTTACAGATATATGGCATTAAGGGAATTGTGAATGACTTAGGCAGAGTGTTTATTGATTTTCTTGAAGATATATTTGTTGAAGATGCAGGAAGGAATAAGTACAATGTATTTATTGGAAACTATTCCATTCCTTGTTACAGTGAATATGATATTCTTTCAAATACATCAGTGGAATATATATTCTCCAATATTGGTTGTTCTGATTCATGCACTGTAAGCAGCAAGACAATTGCCAATATGTCAAATGATATTCAATTATACATTTACGCATAATATATTATGATAAAATACAATTTAAATAACATAAACGATTGGAACTTTGGTGAGGACAACATCATCAAGGTTTACCGCAATAATGCTGTTTGTTATTACAAGGTAACAAGTGGTGATACACCAGTTCAAGAACCTTGTTTCGCTGTTGTTGACAACATATTACAATATTCAGAAACGGAGTTTGAGGATGTGTTCAACCTTGCTAATGACAAGTGGTATAAACTCAACAACCTTAACCAATATGAGCAGTATGGCATATATGGAGAGGGTAGGAATATCACTTATTATGATGGCAAATTAACCGTTGATGATGGTTATGAATATATGTACAGCGGTGGCTCTTGGGTTAATCTTGGAGAAGTGACTGGTGGAACAGCATCATTGCCAGATGTACCGTTTACAGTTAACTATAACGCAAAGAACTATAACTCATCAACGAAGACATTATTGAAGACTGAAGGACAGTTGGCTAATGTTGATGCTGTCATCACTGCTGGCACTCCAACCGTTCATGATGGTTATCTTACCATTGCAACAAACACAAGAGCAACAATAACTGGCTATCAGACATACTTCAATAGAAATTCCACTAATCCAAACTTGACCATCATATCAAAACAGATGACAAATGGTAGCAACTGTCATATTTTCGCAAACAGAGGCTCAAGTTACA
This sequence comes from uncultured Methanobrevibacter sp., assembly GCF_902770715.1. Taxonomy (GTDB): domain Archaea; phylum Methanobacteriota; class Methanobacteria; order Methanobacteriales; family Methanobacteriaceae; genus Methanocatella. Next base: position 7,810 of record NZ_CACXTS010000014.1, read on the forward strand.
ACTGGATGTATAGGGCATACAGCCATATGCTTACATTACATGGAACTAGAGAACAAGGCTCTGTATCTGTAACAACGCAACCTGTAATAGAGTCGGTAAGGATTAATTCAAGCAGATTGGCAACATATAACAACTATACCAATGGCACATCCTCTACATATTCAAATTTCAATTATGGTAGTACAAACAGCAGAGCCACAGCATTGTTTGCTGGTTATGACACTTCATCTGGAGAATGGTTTGCTGGTGACTTCTATTGGATTTATATGTCCCAGACAACATTAACCGATGAACAAGTTCAACAAGTAATTGCATATAATGAAGGTGGCGGCGGCGGACAAACTGAATATCCATTGGAATATGTTGTAAGAGAAGACCCACCAGATAATCTTGTATTCTCTTCAATGGAAGAAGCAGAGGAATATGAATGCCCTTGGTATGGAATGTCAGCATTAATTGCCGGTGAAGACTATATGTTCTGTGAGGGAAATGAATGGCTAACAAAGTACTCATATGTTGAAGTAAGTGGCGAATACATATGTGATAACGGAGATAAATACAAGAAAATGCAAGAGTATGACAGGCATGCTGACGGCACTTTATCACCATCATCAAACTATGTGAAGGGTGACTTGATTGAAAGTGGCTCACCAGACTGCCAAAATATTTGCTTGTATAATTTCTGTGGCGTTAATGCAAATGGCGGTGACGTTATAATTAATAATGGTACAACAACACTTACTCAAAGTAATTGGACTAGTCCATATCCAGTTGAAGGAACGGTTGGTAACGCAACAACAACCATTGGAGCGTATTGTTTCCAAACTCCAAAAGCAACTTTATCAGCACTTACAATTGGCAGCACTGTTACAATAATAGCACATGAGGCATTCATGGAAACAACCAAGTTGACAACTCTTACAATACCAAGCAATGTCACACAGATTGATTTCTGGGCGTTTACTCGTTGTAGTGGTTTGCGAGAAGTGATATTCGAAGGTACTACACCTCCAACGTTCACAAATCAATATAGTGGTGTATTCCATGATTATTGCCCGCCTGTAATATATGTTCCTGACAGTGCAGTTGCAACATACAGAGCAATAAATGGTACGGTTTGGACTAACAAATCTTGGTCAACCAATATTATACAACCAATTAGTAATAGACCTTAAAAAGGATAGGTATTATCTATCCTTTTTTTTAATATGTTTATATAAATATTTAATTAAATATGAGAAATGCTTATGATAAATGGCTAGCAGGAGAAGGATGCTGCAACGCCAATAACTTTATTCACATCGAATCAGCTGATTGCAAAAAGGAAGATGTTTGCGAATGTGAACGCATATTGTTAGAAATATCAAACCTACATACGGATGATTTGGTTCTACAAGATGAAATAGATTATATTTCAGGCATTACAGATACAAAACTTGATGCATCTGCTTATACACCTGTAGATTTATCTGATTATTATACAAAGGAAGAGGTTGATGAACTTATTCCTGATGTTCCATCATTATCAGGATATGCAACAGAGGAATGGGTTCAAGAACAAGGTTATCTAACAGAACACCAACCATTGAAAACAATCAATGGACAAGTTATATCAGGTACAGGAAATATTGAAATAGAATGCTCAGGGAGCACCGTAACAGTCGATGACCACCTTGACAGTGCAAGTACCAACCCTGTACAAAACAAAGTGATTACAGAGGCTTTAAACGACAAATTGGATGCATCTGCTTATACACCAACGGATTTGTCAAATTATGTAACAATATCCATGTTAAATCAGAATATTTTAAATCTTCAAGAACAGATTAATTCATTGATAACAGCAGTAAGCGGATGTTGTGGTTCTCAATCAGGTGAAACACAATACAGATGGATTACAATGACAGGAGAAAATGATTATTGGTGTTCTGGTACAACGAAGATGTCAAAGGAGAAGGAACAATCTTCAACTGATGGTATAAATTGGACTGATACAGGTAATATTAGAAGTGGTTCGACAGTTTTGGAAGAGAATTGTATTGAATGCGGCTATTCACCGGTAACAGGAGATTATAAATATGTTGCAACAACAACTGGAGGCACAACAATATCAGGTGCCTGCTGTGAGCCTGATGAATATGACCCAATCACTTGTGATGAATTGGATTTGCATGAAATAGCAGCAAATACAGGCCAATTGAGAACAATAAATGTTGGGCCTTGTACAAAAGTTATTGGAAATGGCTTATTGACTGGAGAATATAATCTTACAGATGTTGTAATACCTTCTTCTGTAACAGCAATAAAGAATACATTGCTTGAAGGATGCACAGCAATGCAGACTCTTACAATAAATAGAGAAACACCACCTGCATTCCGTCAAACAACAGGTTCAGGAGGCGTAGGTTTATTCTCAGCATATCCTGATGCTGAAACAATACCAACAGGTTTCAAAATATATGTTCCTGCGTCAGCAGTTAATACATATAAAACTGCAACAATTTGGTCTAGATACGCAAATTACATATTTGCAATATAATAAAAATAATCCCTGTAGAAATCAATCTACAGGGATTTTATTAAAATGAAAAAAATAAACAATAACCATATAACTATCTTCACAGACCATCATATGACCATTTGAATCCTTTATATGTTTTTGACACACCTTTGCATGCTTTACTTATACCTGAATGGCAAAAACCATTTACCCTTTCTGCTTCCATAGTTGACAAATAAACTCCAACTATTTCTCCATCAAGTGTACATTGAATAACCTGCTTTGACAAATCTTGTCTGTTTATTTGCCTTTCTTTGTTTTTTATTTTAAACTGTTCTGAACGTTTTTTGCTAGATATTTTTTTATTTCTCTCATAATCTTTCCAGACATTTTCCATTTTTACCCTAGTAATTGGGTTATTTGTATTTTCTTTGTGAGTACACCATCTAAGGTTTTCAACTCTATTATCTGTTTTCACAGTGTTGATGTGGTCAATGCATGGTTTATCATCAGGATTTGGAATAAATGTTTCTGCAACCAATCGGTGAATTCTTTTAGTATAATGAACTCCATCTTTACATAAATTAACATGGAAATAACCTGTTTTTTTATAATGTATTGGTTTTAACCATTTATTTCTTTTTTTAGACCAAACTCTACCATCATCAGTTATTTGGTAATCTTCGAAATTTTTTATATCTACCTGTTCCATAGTAAAAAAATAAAAGGGCGCTAATAGATAACGCCCTTGCCTCAATCTTTCTCGTTTCACAACGATACTGGAGAGGACTTAACTTAATTTTTATAAGACAATTTCATCTATTAATATTTAAATGGACAAAATAAAAATTAGCCAAAATATAACTGGTCAATTTTTGACCTAATGGATGTTATGACATCACATCTATCCAGTTTTTGCACTTGTGTGAAATCACCATAGTGTTTCTCACCATTTGAAAGACACTCTATTTCATCAGCCAATATCTCATTGATGATGTTAAATTCTTCTTTTGTTAGTTTTTCCATAATTCTCTAGTTATTTTAATGTTTTGCTGTCATTTTAGCAACATATTCATCCAGACAATCTAATTTGATTGCTTCAATTAATTCTGCTGCTTGTTTCTCAATATCCTTGGTGGCATGTGGTTTGCCATCTTTCCTAGTTGCATAAAGAAGCTGTTTGTCCACAGTTCCATCACCATAATCTAGCCAATGATAATTTACTGTTGCTTTATTGCCAACTACCCAAGATGCCTTTATCATAATCTCTTCGCCATCAGCATCCACATCCTTGAAAAGGATTCCCTTGATTTCCATTTTTTCCATAATTCTCTAGTTAAAGACCATATACTTCTTTCTTTGCCTCTTCATATTCCTCATCTTCTATGAGGCGGGACATGTGTTCATCAATCCATTCTTGGTTGAAATAATCAATACCTAGTTTTTCACATAGTTTGATGAATTTCTTTTGGTACTTTTCATCGTCAGTTTCAGCAACAGATTCGAACTCTCCTTCTAACGCTTGACCCAACATATTAAATTCTTCCTGGGTCAATTCTAAATTAATTTTTTCTTTTGCCATAAATAAAATAATTAAAAATGTATAAATTGTTTCAACTGATGCAAATATACACAAAATAATTTGGGAAAAGAAATATTTTCTGTTAAAAGATGTTAAATGAAATATCTCCATTAATACCTTATATATAATAGATATGTTTAGATAAATAATAAATTAAGATAAATTAACATATTATGCCAAGAACAAAAGGCTCATTAAATAAGCCCAAAATAACCAGTGGTTTATATATTACAAATCTTGAGAAACAGATTGAAGGTAGCCCTATTACAAACAACTCTCAGCAAGGTTGGATTAAGTGGGGCTTGAAGAACGATTACCCAAATCTATTGCTTAACCTTTATAATGAATCTCCAACGCATCATTCAGCTATTAACTTTGGCGTACAGTCAATTTGTGGCAATGGAGTAGATTATGATGCAATGAAATTAGATAGTGGTGACGTTGTTCCAAACTATTACCAAACTTGGGATATGATTGTAAGAAACCTTGCTCTAGATTATATGCTTTATGGTTCTTATGCAATTCAGATTATCAAAAATAAGGATGATAAAACATATTCATTCTATCATATGCCATTGGAAAAAGTAAGATGGTCAGAATATGATGAAGATGGACAAATCACATCATATTGGATAAGTTCTGACTGGACATCTGTAGGACAAAACCCTCCATTTGAAATTCCTGCATTTGATATGCGAGAAGACCAAACAATTGAAAGGGGAACACCTTATCTTTATGTTTATCGTCAATATAGCCCAACTCTGACTTATTACACATCACCTTGCTATACGCCTGCAATAAAAGCCATCCAGAGTGAAATAGAGTTCATTAACTATGATTTAAAACATATTGTAAATGGATTCTCCACAGCAGGCATTTTAACCCTTCCAGAGGTTGAAACTGATGAACAGAAGAAAGCAATCATCAACAATATTCAATCGATGTTCCAAGGCTCAAATAATACCAATCAGATTGCAATTACATTCAGAACAAATTTGGAAGATAAACCAGCAGAATGGACGCCTTTTGCAAGTGATACCAAAGTTGACCAATATTCAGAATCAAATAAACGTTGCATAAGCAGAATATTGGCAGCACATCAAATACCTAGTCCAATGCTTATTGGTATGCCTGATGTAAATAATGCAGGATTTAGTTCTGATGCAGATAAAATTGAAACATCTTATCAGTTGTATCAGAAGTTGACAGGCAATAACAATAGAATCGCTGTTATTAAGACAATTAACCAGTTATTCCAAATGAATGGAATCGACACTGAAATTATATTAAAGCCTTTGAAATTCAATGATTTTGGAACTGAGGGAGATAACGCAACTGAAACAAAGAATACTGATTCAGATGATAATATTTCAACCAGTAACGTTGAAGAACAGAAGGATGGAAATAATAAAACCAAATAATTGAAACACCATGATGAATATATTATTTAACGAAAAATGGCTTAAAGAATATAGTCCAATTCCTTTAAACTATAATCTTAAAGAGGTTCAAAATTATATCAAGATTGCTGAACAAATATGGCTTGAGCCAATATTGGGCTATAATTTCTATCAGGAACTGTTATATCAGGTGAAGGTTAATGAGGTGTCAGAAGAGAATTCAACGCTCTTTACAGAGGCATTATATCCATTACTGGGCTATGCTGTAGCATTGGAAGCATTACCTTTCATTTGGTCGCATATATCAGAAGTTGGAATCACTTTGGGAAAATCAGATAATTCAGATTCAATTACCCTTAAAGATATTACGTATATTGAATCACATCTTAGAAGACAGGTTGAAGTAAGAAAGGATTATCTTATCAAGTTCCTTTGCGAACACTGCAAATCTTATCCAATCTTCAATCCTTCAGGAATATGTGGCTGTGGTTGCCCTTGCTCAGACGGAGCAAAATTGAATAAACCACAACCTCTCTGGACAATATATAGCACCCTCAAACGCTGTACAGACCTAATATAAAAACAAATATCCCCTTCCTGTAAAGGTTGGGGATATTTTCAATTAACAAACAAATTAATAAATATATCTAGTTTAAATTATGATAGAGAATTTCCATAAAAATGAATGGGAAGTCGTAAACCCATTCATATTGTTTTAATTTGGCATAATGATTCGACTTTTTGGAAATTGAAAAAATTATATATTGTTAAATATTAATATGTCCTTTCAAAAACCGAGCAATAAAATGGCAAAAGAAAAGTCTTTATTGCCCGGAGAAACCATCTAATTTTTTATAAAATGAACAGTTACAATATTCATATATGAATACTTTAAATTCCTCTTTGCAAATATACACAAAATTATTGAAAAAAAGAAACTATTTAGTCAAAATTTTGAAATATCTATAGATTTTTTTTGATATTCTCTATACTCTTTCCTACTCTGTTCTTCCGGATAATTATATTCGAAACACATGCCATACATTTTGTTGACATCTGACAAATTTTTCCCCATTGTTTTCCTTTTATTTACGAAAAAATCCTCAGATAAACCTTTATTTATATGGAACGCTACAATTTTACTACTTATATATAGTCTAATTTCAGGTGTTGGATTGCATATATGATTTCCAACACTCCAATGCATATCATCAATTTTATCTGGGTCAATAATCATAAATTTACCCAAATGCCCATATTCAGACATATGATTAATATGCTGTTTATATCCTTTTCCAACCAATTGATGAAGGTATTTATCTTCTGTATAAACAGGAATTTCATCGCCACAGAAAGCGTACCATGCGGTTCCTAGAACATTATAATCATTATCCTTCATATATTGAAGTTCTGATTCCAAATCGTTTGACCAAATTATTTCGTCAAAATCAGCCACAACAGCAAAATCAGATTTACCTCTTGAATTCTTCCAAACAGTGTTCTTAATCTGTGCTTGTACTGGGTCATTCTGACCATCAGTTTTGAAATAATTAATCGTTATCCAATCATATTTTGATAACATTTCAACACTTGAATCTGTGCTATAATTATCCCAAATATATACATGTAAATCTATTCCATCATTTCTAATCTTCTCCCAATATTGAATAACCCAAGGAACTATGAATTCTTCATTAAAACACAACGTATACCAATCAATTTTCATTTTTATAACTCCATTTATATCCCCCAGCACTTTTATGAAAAGGGTAATTTTTTAAACAAGCAGTTATATTTGCAGCATTTATTCCAAGTTCTTTACTTGCAGACTTTGTTGATTTCCATTCACCCACTAAAACCCCTTCTTTAGTGTATTGCAATATTGGTATAGAGTTTATTTCAGAAAGTTTTTCTTTTGCGTTATCATCCAAATGCCTCCCAAACATGTGATTATTTTTTCCTTTCCAATATTTTCTTTGTTTCTCTTTTGTTAACAAATTATTATTATTCTCTTTTGAAGTACACCAATATAAGTTACATGAATTGTTATTTGTTCTGTTGGTATCATCATGACCAACTTGAAGTTCTTCGTATGGTATATCTTTTAAATGTTCTGGTTTTGGAACAAATAAATAAGCAATAACTCTGTTCACTCTATAAGGCTGTCTTTTCCCATTTTTTAAAGCTAAACAATTAACCAAATATCCATCTTTATCAACCCATCCATCTAACGCTTTTTTAAAATGCTTACTATATATCTTTCCATCCTTTGAAAAAATATATTTGTCAAAATCAATTAATTCTTCTCTACACATGGCATTTTTTTTATCTATATATAAATATTTCGTAAAATTAAAAAAATCAGAATTTTCTACAAATATACACATTTTTTTTCAAAAAAAGAAATTTTTATTAAAAAAGTTAAAATGAAAATAAAGCCCCTGGAAGCGTTTATTTTCTCTCAGACATATAATTTATCATCTGAAACAAACAAATCGACTGGTGAGCCTAATTTGGGCTCTGGTTGCGAAGTTTCTTTATATTTCTAATAGTTTCTCCTAGCATTAGCATTTCTTGGAAAGAAAATTTTGAGTTTCTTACCCAATTACACAATTTGCATGCACATACAACATTATCTTTCGAATGGCCTTTTGAATTATCTATTCTATCAAGCCCTAGTTCATGCCAATCTTTCTCTCCACAATATACACATCCTCCTTTGAACATATTTTCAATAAATTCGCTGTCTGCATTATCTGAAATATCAAATCCTTTTTTCTTATCTTGACTTTTATAACTTGATGCTAAAATATATGCCCTAAATTGAGCACTATTATTGTATTGCTCTTTGAATTTTTCATTCTGTTTTATTTCCCATTCTTTCATTGTTTTTCAATTTTTTACAAATATACAAAAAATATTTGAATTAACCAAATTTAACAGAAAATGTTTTTGTTTTGATGTTTTTTAGTGTATATTTGCAATATCTCTGGAGATAACTTAAACATTCATTAACAATTAAAATTTTATTAATCATGGCAAAAAAATTGAAGAATTTATCAGATGAAGAGTTGTTGGCACTAGCAACAGCAGAGTTTATTCAACTAGCGTTGAAATTCAAAAATGGTGATGAACATGCATTTGAGAAAACCAAGTATGCAGATGAAGCCAAAAAGAGAGGATTAAAAGTTGGAATAAGTAGAGATTTAATCCATCGAATATTCACTGGGGAATTTGATAATGCTGATGGTGTTGAAGTAAACATAACTGAAATGAAGGGGAGCAAATGAGCTCCCCTTTTCAATGGTGGGTGTTTCTAGAGCTTCTAGTTATTAATACTACCAGTTATTATAATATATTATATAATATATAATTAAATATATAATAATATATATTACATGTAATCATGTAAATAAATTTAAATAAAACCAGAAACTATTACATGATAACTGAAAGTTATAATATATCATGATAGTTTTATATCATGTCATATATTAAGGGAAATTCCCAAATATCAAACAATCATTGAGTATTATTGTCTACGACAATCGTATAATTGTTTCATTTTTTTTAATTTTTTCTTCTTTTTTTCAAAATATTTTTGTATATTTGCAATGTTAGAAATATTTATATTATGAACAACATGCAACATCAACCACCTCAAATGTGCAGCTGCACTCTAACTTATCAAAAATGGTATCAACATCATGAGGAACGTTCAACAATGGCTTCAACAACAGAAGGAAATAAACCTCCGACAAAAAGCAAAGGAAGAAGAAGAAAAGAAACTACTTAAAAAAGCAAGAGTTAAAGAATACCATCAACAACACCGGGAGGAAATAAGAGAATACCAACGAAACTATAGACTCCAACACAGCGCAGAACTTCAACAGAAAGCAAAGGTATATAGAGATAACCACCGGGAATACTATCGAGAGTATTGGAGAAATAGACAAAAAGGAATACCAACAAAGAAACTTGATACCTATCAACAACCTCCAGTTAAATCAAAAAAACAGGCCAAAGAAATCTATCAAAAGTGGCTTCAACAGCTTCAAGAAAGAGAACAATTCCTAACGGGAGAAAAACTCCATTGGAATCAATTAATGCAAGAATCATTAAAACAAACGCTTATGGGCAGAAATAAACTATCAATTGAACAGGTTCATGATAAAATCAATGACCTCAAAGAACTTATTGCAGACCTCCAAGAAAGACGCAGACAAACAACCAACGATGAGGAAAAAAACGACCTCACAAGGAAAATTGCTCTGGCAAATGGAAACCTCTCAACATATAAGAGAAAATATAAGTCACTGTTTCCAAAACCCAAGGAAGAAAAACCCTTGATAACCAGAAGCATCGTTAGAAATAAATTGGAAGAGATTGAACAAAAGGCCAAACAAATGATGGCTCTTGCAAAAACAGATGAAGAAGTAAAAGTCATCAAAGAACGCTTGGAAATCTGTAGGCTTAGAGTCAAATATTCATATAACTAACGTTGGTGGAGTGACGTTAAACCACCATCAATCAGTGGTTACTACATTCCACTGGTTAACCAACTACATAATGATATATGTGGTTATACACAAAAAATTTTTAAAATTCTCTCATTTATACGAATGGGACTGCTTAAACAACAGTCCCAAACGTTTTTTTAAATTGGCATATTACCAACAGAAGAAACAATGTCTTCATCCCTAGTAATCTGCTTAATGTATGTTGCAATCGTATTAGGAGAACGAGCCATCAACGATGCCAAACCATTAACAGTTGACCCAGGAGAACATAAATAATGTTGAGCAAATGAATGACGGCAGGTATAAAATACCAACCTGTCAACATCAACTGTAGGCTCTACAACATCACTCTCAGCATTAGCCTTTGCAATATCCTCATTTATTGATTTAAACGCCTCTCTGACCTTTATTATAGCCTTGTTCGCAATCTTATGCGACTGCTCTAGAATTTGACGCTCAGTTAAACCATCAGACCAATTGATAATCGGATAAACATAACCATTTGTTGAAAAACCTAGGAAATGTTCCAAACCAATTATGGTTAATATATCCCTCTTCAATCTAATATGAACATCCCTACCTGTTTTCTTTCTCCTAATGTCAATTGCCCAATAATCATTACCACCAATTGTAACCCTCTTGCAATCTGTACAACGTAATAACGCTAATTCAATAGGGGCTGAACCATTACACTTGTATGACATCAAGAACCATAATATTCCAAATTCCTTTGAATAACGCTTATGCAATGCATCCAGCGCACCCTCCTTATATTTCCAACTATCACCTGACTGTTCAATTACCAAATTAAGGAAATATTCTTTTAACCTGATTATATGACTCTCTTCCAAGAAATAATCCCTAGGACATTCCTTATACTTCTCACAATATTTGAATTCAGTAAACGGATAATTATCATTTGTCGTAATCTTCTTTCTAATGGCATAATTCCATATACTGCAAACACAACTTAATAAAGACTTAATAGTATTAACCTTAATACCTGTCTTTTCCATCCATGATGCAAAATCCTTAATTATACCTGTATTCAATTCATCAATAATGAAATTCTTCCTTCCAATAAATTCACATAACTTCCTGTAAGTATATGTATAACGTCTTATTGTTCCATCCCTTAATCTTCTCTCATTAATCACATCATTACATAACTTCCAAAAATCACCATCCCTAACTGATAAATCAATAACAGTATTCTCCAATATCATCTGAGGTGTGTATCTCCTTCCATTAAACTCAAATTCATTCTTTCGCTCAATAGCCCTCGATTTAACATCATTTAACATCTTGTTTAATAAAGGAGCATTGGAACAGCCACCCTTGATAATCTCTCTCTTAGCATCCCAATACTTAGGTAAACAAGAAACCCCGGTAGCCTTCTCACAACGACCTGAAAAGCAAACAACAATGTAAATCGGATATTCACCATTTCGATTCTGACGATTCATTTTTTGAACCAATCTGATACTTGCACTACTTAATTTTGCCATAATATACCTTATTTTAAATTATAAAAACCTGTCACTTGACTTGTCTCGTTTTGCAAAATTAAATAGAAAAATCTGTCGCAGGAAATATTTTAAGTTAAATAATCAAAACCCTGATAAATAAAGGGAAAGACAAACATTCAAAATATGGAAGGAAACTCTCAGAACGAAAGTAGTATTTAAGCCTGTATATTATTGATTATCAGTTAGGTAATCTTATTATTTATAAGAAATGTCTCATGTTTGCACACATGAGATTAATTTTTTTCTATTTCTGAGTATTTTTGAATTTTCCATGATATTTATATATGATAATGATTAAAATATAAATTGAATGGAAGAAAAGAACGATAAATATTTTAGAGAGAATGAATCAAATGACTTTGATAAATTAATCAAGTTCAATGAAAAGACACACATCTTTGAGCATATCAAGGAAACAGAAATAAAGCATTATACTGATGCTACAGGCTATTCAATGGATAGAATTTTTAACATTGAGTTAAAGAACAGGAACCAAGTATTGTTAACAAATGGTAAAATATCAGGTTGTACACAGAATGGAAAACCATACATTGATGATGATATATTTATTGAAGACCATAAGGTATCAGATATGTTAATGGATTACGTAGCATACGGACTAGAACCACTATATATTAATTTCCTTGCAAATGGTTGGGTATTAATCTTCAATTTATCAAAATTATCTGTAAGACCTAGGAAACATTTAAATCTAAAGATAAATTCAAAAGGATATAAAACATTGGAATTTGGAAACAGACAGGGATTATATTTGGTTGATGCTGCAATATATGATTCCAATTATAATTTAGTTAAGAGAGTGGGAGAAGAATGGAAGACGGAAAAAGATTCATAAATACTGTAAATGATAACTATGAAACAATAAAGAAAGAACTACAGTCATATTGTGATTCAGTTGGCGAGAAATTTGATGAAGATATATTCCAAGACACAATTATTAAATGTTATACCCTGATTGATAAGAATGGTGAAATGAAAGATTCATCATATCAAGGATGCAAGAACTTTATGTTTCAGGCATTTAAACGTAATCTAAAACGAGAACAACAATACGCAAGGAATCAGAAAAGGGATGCAAACGTAACAAACCTGTCAAAACATAATGAGGTATATTTAAATTCCAAATTAACATCAGAAGAAAAGTTGAAATCAGATTTATATAAAGATTTCGCCACACTATATCTAATGAAGAAGGTTGAAGAACAATTTGATGATGAACATTTCTATTTATTCAGATTAAAGACATTCACCAATATGACATACGCACAGTTGGCAGAGAAGACAGGAATAAAGGGATGCAGGCAAAAGGTTGTTGATGTTAAGAACTGGTTAAAGGATAATGTTAAACAACAGGATATAAAAGATGAATTTGATGATATATACAGTGATATATTGTAATTTTACGAAATAATATATGTTTAAAATAAGAAAAGTATGTGGATACTATTTTTACAATTTTCATTAATGTTCATAATATATCTAATTGTAATACCTGTAGTATATTATTGGACGGAAATAAAAAGATTACCTGAATGGCTTCAATTCCCACCATTCCATTGCAGAAAGTGCCTAACATTTTGGAGTTTGATGGGAATATCATTGGTAATTGGATTATCATTTGATTGGTATTACTTCATGTTTTCAGGAATAATATTGGCGATATTGACAGCAATTGCAATGCATATTGACCAGAAAAATAAGACAATTAAGGTTTAAAGATATGAAATTTACAAAGGAAGATATTAGTTTAATTGAGAAATTTATTGAAATAAGAAACAAAGGCTATTACGCTGATGGAGGACAAGTAACAGATGTTTATAACAGGGTTTTGGAAAAGAATGTAAATGTTACCAATTGTGGTAGTTGTTTAAGAGGTAGAATAACAGAACTTGAAGATGCTCTAAGACGTTTTAAAAGCCTCGCTAAACAGCAAGAAACAGAAGAGACGAAGAATGATACTCAGGAAGAAAATAAACCCACTGTAGAGCCTAATAATGAGGCTGTAGAGGAAAAGAAAAGAGTGGGTAGACCAAAGAAGAATTAAGATATGCCTAGTAATTTTTCAAAATCACATAGTTTACCAACATATCAGGAAAGGAAAGCTGCAATCAAAGGTTCAAATCCATTGAAAAGGCAAAGATGGCTTACAGCAGACCATATTGTTGACCAAGTATATTGTGATATGGTAAATGGCATACCTAGTTCTGAAATTATACAGAAGTTTGCAAATTGTCAATATGATGGCCAAAAGAAAGCAATTGGTTCCAGAACAGCCTTTGATTATATATCTGCTGCCAAAGACAGGATGATGTATGATTATGAAGCTGATATGAAGGAATTGAGGTCTGAAATATATAGCAAGATATTGGCTGTATATAATGATGCAGTTGAAGAAGGTGATAGAACAAATGCATTGGCAGCGCTAGAGAAAATAATGAAACTTGGAGGTATAAATGATAAACCTCAGACTGCGATACAAATAAACAGTGATAAAGAAGGTGGTGTCACTGTGAATTTTGGCTTTGATAAGAATGAAGATTAATTTCAATATTAATTTAACAAGAAAACAAAAAGAAGCATATGATATAATGCATGATAAAGAAACACAGTTTCTGATTGCTCGATGGAGCAGACAGTGTGGTAAGACTGTGTTCGCTGAAATCATGATGATTGAGTATCTTTGCAAGTCAAATTCATTTAATGCTTATATATCACCAACATTTGCTCAGGGCAAAAAGGTATTTGCAGAATTAGTTGCATTACTTGAAACAACAGGTATTATCAAAAAGGCTAATGCTCAGGATTTAAAGATTGAATCAATATATGGCGCAACATTGAAGTTCTTCTCAATGGAATCACCAATATCAATCAGAGGTAATACTGTATCAGGATTATTGGTAATGGATGAAGCAGCGTTCTTTCCCTCACAATTGCCTGATGGAAGTGACCCTTACTATAACGTCATATTCCCAATTATAAAGGCGAGAAAGCCAAAAGTATTGGTTATATCAACACCAAATGGAAGACAGGGAATGTATTATGATTTATATTTAAAGGCATATAATAAAACATCAGGATATAGGGAATTAACAGCTTCAATATATGATGATGATTTAATAAAGAAAGAAGAAATTGAGGAATTAAAGAAAGGCTATCCACCTTTAGCCTTTCAACAGGAGTTTGAAGTGCAATTTCTTGATAATGCATTAACCGTATTTCCCAATTTTCAGAATTGTTTTGATGGAAAGTTTGAAAAGGGAAAGTGTTGGATTGGTGTAGACCCTTCATCAGTTGGTGAAGATAACACAATTGTATCAATTATAAATGCAGATAAACAGGTTAAACAATATAAGATTGATGGAACATTGGATATGAAGTATGCCAAAATTGCAAAAATCATCAATGAATATAAGCCTGTAGCAACATATATTGAAAATAACTCAATTGGTGAGGTTATGGCCAATGAAATAAAGAAGCAACTGATAAATAAAAGCAATTTCTACACATTTACAACCACAAATGAAACGAAAAAGCAGTATATATCTCTTCTTGCAGTCGCTATTGCTAACAATGAGATACACTTTGAACAGGATAATACTTTATTATACTCTGAATTGGCGACATTTACGTTTAAATTAACAAAGACAGGTAATATAACATATGCCGCAAAGGAAGGTTATCATGATGATACTGTTACATCATTGGGAATATGTATGCAATGCAAGGAAGATTTCAAATTATCAGGTACTCCAAATGTAGATTTTATGATAACAAGTGGATATAGAATGGTAATATAAATAATTATACACTAAGATACGTGGCATTTTTGCCACGTATCGTTTAAAAACATTATCAAATAATGAAAAATGAAGATATAATTAAAGATTTTGGCTCCTGGAATGTTCCAACGTCTTGGAATGATATAACTTTGAAGATATATGAAGAAATTGAAAGATATTATGAAGGCAAAGATGAGAAATTTGATGTTAGAGACGTTCTTAATATACTTACAGACAAAACAGAGGATGAAATTAATGCTTTACCGGCTGAATTTCTTGATGTTATATTAACTCATCTTGTGTTTCTTGCAACAACTCCTGAAGTTGGAGAGCCAACCAATAAAATTGTAATTGATGGTGAGGAATATTCAATTAATTTTATGGAAAAGTTGAAACTGGGAGAATATGTTGCCATTGATAACGTATTAAAGGCTGATAAACATGATTATGCTTCAATGTTGGCAATATTATGCAGGAAGAAAGATGAAATATATGATTCCAAATTTGAAGCGGAGGTATTTGAAAAGAGAAAGGAAATGTTTGAAAAGCAGCCGGTAATGAAGATATTACCAATCATAAGTTTTTTTTTAAACTTATACATAGCATCAGAGAGACTTTCCCATATGTATTCAGCGGTGGAAGAAGGAATAAGCCACATTCAGCAGAATATAGAGAGTTTGGAGAAAATTGGGGTTTTCAAAAAATTGTCTTTGAATTGGCAGATGAAAAAATTGAAAAAATCGCTCAGGTCAATCAAATCTACCTGACAGATGCATTCACCTATCTTACATATCTTATCCAGAAGGGAGATATGGAAGAGGCTGAAGACCAATTCCAAGAAACAATCAGAAAAGCAAAAAGCAAACATAGATGATATTATGAAGCATAATAATGAAAAAAGGGTAGGATTCACTTCCTACCCTTTTTTGACAAAATTAATTATAATCAAATTAAATGTATAAAGAGGGCTATTCTCTCGAACCGCCTGTCAACTATTCTCCCGAACCATTGACAGTGCAAAATTAATATTTTATTTTGAATCAACCAAGTTGTAATAAACCATTAACATTTTGTTAACAAATCACATTTTTTCATATGACCATTTAAAACCTTTATATTGATTTTTATTTCTGCAAGCACTTGCTATGTTGCCATATGGATAATTAGTTTGTCTTGAAGCCTCTTGTGTTGATTTATATTCTGAAACTAATTCTCCAGTAATTGTATATTGGTGAACAGTTTTACAAGGGTGTTGCCCTCCATGAGATTGGTTATGTTCTGTTTCATTCTTCCATTCTAGGTTTTCAGATTTATTATTAAGTTTGTTATGGTCTTTATGGTGTACAACACTATAATTATTTGGATTATCTACAAACGCTTCTGCAACTAGTTTATGTATTTTTCCAATACCGCATCTTTCATAGCCTCTATTATCAATATATGTTGATAATATTTTTTCTTTAACATAGTGTTTTCTTCCATTAGACCTAACAACTGTTCTTTCAATTGATTTAACTCTTCCCTCGCTACTTATTTGATAGCCATTTTTGTTTTTTATATCTTTCCATTCTTCCATAGGTTAATATGTTTAAATTAAAGTTAATAATAGTTTATACAAATATACAAAAAAAATGTATTATAAAGAAATTGTTGAAGCATTAATTGGTGTTTTAAGCCGTTTTAAAGGTGTAAATTATGTAAAATATACGGGTGATGACCTTATAAACCAACAGAACAACAATAAAACGTTGCAATGTTGGATTGATAACATATCTCATAGCCAATATAATTTAACCACAAATATCAATAAAATAGAGTTTCAAGTGTATATATTAGGTTTTCCTGATAAAACTCCTGATAGTGTGCTTGATATTCAAGACAGATGTTATAATGCAGCTGTTAATTTTTTGGCGTATATTGACAATATGCCTCAATTTCAGAATTTAATTTCATTATACGATTGGAGCATTTTAACTTTGGATAGATTTACAGATGATAGTAATGCAGGCGTAAAGGTAAGTGTTGTTCTTAATGCCGTTTCTCCAATTAATTTGTGTGAAGTCGAAGAATGGTTTAATGACGAACCGTATACACCTGAACAGGATAATGAAATTGACTTAATTGAAAATAATATAGGAGAAATAAATTTAAAACCTATAGATTTACCAAGAACACATTGTTAATATATGGATTTGCAAAAGGAATTAAGGATATTGGCAAAACAGATTGAGAATGAAATCATATTAAGGCTTCATTCTCCTGTTGGCGTTAATCCTCGCACAGGTTCAAATACCCTTATTGGTTCTGATTTGGAAAGGTCTATAAAGGTTGAGGCAGTTGATGATGAAACCATTGTATTTCAAATTGCAGATTATTACGAATATATTGTTAGAGGTTGGAAAAGAACAGGAAGATTCCCGGGTACATCATCACAGTTCATCAAGAATATCACAGATTGGGTAAGGAGAAAGCATATAAGGTTGGGAAATATGACCGAGAATCAGATTGTTTTCTACCTGTATAAGAGAATGTTGATTGATGGTAGGGAGATAGCCCCAAGACCATTTATAAATTACGATGAGAATGATGATGTTTCAAAGATATTGCCGTTTCTGGATGATTTCTTTGATAAGTGGGCTGATTGGGTGTTTGATAAAATAATGTATGATATAGATAAATTTTTTGAATAAATGGATATTAAATTAAATAATTTGCAGAATCCTTCAAATATTGTATGTTTGACAGACATTCCAAATATATTGAAGGTTGAGGATTCATCTGGTGGAACATATACAATATATAATTTACAATTTAATTCAGGTTTAGCAAGTCTAACAACAAAAGATGGACAATGGTATATTACACTATTTAATGAAACAATAACAAATGTTCTTGACCCAAATATGGCTGTTGGAAAGAATTTCTTTGTTTCGCAGTCAACTGCCTCAACAGCTGCTTCTGTTGCTAGAGCATTGAGGTGTTGTCCGACAATTGCAGCAAATTTCAATGTAAAAATTGAAGGAAACATTGTTAGAACTGTTGCAAAGAATATTGGCTCAAGTATTAATAATGGCAATATCTTAAAAACAAACATTTCCAATCAATATCTTGTAAGTTCTTATGTTGATGGTACAGCTGAAAGTACGTTGTATAATTCAAAAATAATAGTTGACGTTACATCAAATGATGAATATGTTACCACATTGGAGAAAAATTATTATGGCTCTGATGCTTCGTTTAATATTTCTCCAATATTATCAACATTATCAGAACCGGGTAAAGTGACACCGTTTGAATTAACTATAAATAAATTAAAAGATGGGGTTTATTCTCTTTTGAATAAAATTGATGATGTTTATTCAACTGTTGGGTATATGGTTAATCAGGGGAATAAATATATAAATATTGATGCTTTCAATGTCGCTCAGAATTTTAAAAGAGGTACGGAAAGGGGATTTGAAAATAACTCTTTATTGTATGTATATTCTCCAAACATACCTATTTCATTCTATAATGGTAATGAAGGGAGAATGTATGTTACTGTAGATTATGTTGATTCTGCCGGTAATATTCTTGAAACTGTAACTGTAATGACTTGGACAAATACAGATTCTTCAAAAAAACTTTGGGATATAACTATTGACCTCGCTCCAAGTACAGGATATTCTGAGAGGTTTAAGCAGTCTTTTTATATTGACGTTCACCTTGGTACAAAGACAATAAGATATAATGTTATTAAACCAATAAAGGCCACAGAATATTATCAGAGAATATATTGGAGGAATTCTTATGGGGGTATTTCATTCTTCGATTTTACTGGACAAAAATCTGAAACAAGGGATGTTGATATTCAAACATATCAAAAGAATATATTCGGATATTATGATGATGAAAAGAATGAATTGGAAAAAATATATAACAATGATGTAAAATATACTGTTTCTTTGAAATCTCATTTATTTGAGAATGATGGAAAATATATCTTCAATGACCTTATGCAAACAACAGATGCTTGGGTTGAAAGAAATGGAGAAACATACGGTATTATAATTGATTCTGTATCAGTTGAAGAAACAAATAATAATAACATATATGAAGCTACTGTTAAATATCATTATTCACAAGAGCCTTCATTAATATAATTAAATTGATATGGTATATAAATCTCATTATATTGAAATATACGTAAATGGTAATTTACTTGAATTGGAATCTCAGGATAGTTTAAATCTAAGATTTCAAAACACCATTTATGACCCTGAGAAAATATCTTCAACTCAGGCTGAATATTCCTTTGAATTTGAAATACCTAGCACACCAAACAACGATAAGATATTTAATTATGCAAATAATCTTTCAAAGTTAAATAAGTTCAGAGCAAGGTTCAATGCAGAGGTGTATGGCGATGGGACTTTAATATTTCAAGGAACATTAACGCTTAATGGCTTCAAGTCTAAAAAATATAAGTGTAATCTTGTTAGCGTTAAGACATATTCACTTGAAGAAATATTTGGCGATACGGTATTATCAGACATAGATTGGTCTGTTCCATTTGAAGGTGCAGGCAATTATCAATATACAATTAACTATTATAATAGCGTACCGCAAGAAATGGTTAAATTTCCATTGGTAAGCTATGGTGCTTTTCAGAAGACACCTTACAACTCTGATGATGTTGCAAGTGATTATACATCAAAGTATGACATTGATAAGTATAATAGGTGGTACGTTGAGAGTTTTGCCCCTTCACTTAATATGTTGGAGTATATTAAAAAGTCTTTCAACTATAAGGGGTATTCTGTTGGTGGAGATGTTTTCAATAACCCAAATTTGAATTCAATATTCATGTCAACAAATCTTGCTGACGGACAAACTCCTGATTATAACATTGGTAATCCAAAGTTTGGCTCTGTGAAACTATCAACTTCATTTTCTACTGTGTCAAAAAGTGGTTACGCTCAGGAATTGCAATTTCCTTATTATAAAATATCAGCAAAACAATCAACAACAACATTTGATATTGCAGAAGAATACAATTTTAAGGATATTATGATTTATGATATGTTGGAAAAAGGAAATGTGACCTTATCTGCATCAACATATATGTATCAACCTGATGAACATATAATTGTTATTCCTGCTGATGGTTTTTATAAAATAGAAATGGACGTTACTTCAAATCTTAATACAACATCAAACATAACAGCCGCACAATATACAAGATATAGCCAGGCAGAAGAAGAGTTAAATGAGGAAGATTTGCAATTAGCACCCGGTCTTTTTGAAATAACACCATTGGAAATACATTTGGTTAGAAATTATGGCGATAATATTGAATTAATAAAGGGAAAGAATAATACATCTTATGTTGATGGAAATCCAAATGATTCTATTGCTTGGGATAGCTACCCAAATCAACAGAATTGGCAAACCTGTTTTCCTCATGAAGATTTATATGGAGCAGAACTTCCAACGAAAGAGAATGATTTAAGATATAGAAATACATCAGAAAGAATTGGAGGTCTTAGAACAGAATCAACAGAAACCACCAGTGGAAGAATTGGGGGTCAAAGAAGCAGAGCATTTGAAAGGGAGGGTAGTAGAAGATGGTCTTATGCAGAATACGGTTATATTTATAATGACAATGAAATAATGGCATATGACCAAGCCGTTTCAGAGGCTTTTATTTGTGGCTTTTCTTCAATGAAAGGTGGAACTGTTGCAGTTATGAAGAATGGTTATAGTTGGAGTAAATCGAATGCAAAAAAGAATGAATCATTTTATCCTGAAATAGGCTATTCAAAGTTATACAGGGAAGAAGGTTCAAGCAGTATTTTGACAGAACAAACAAGATTTAACGAAAATACTTATATCAATACTCCTGTTTCAAGAATAAATGCAACAGAAAGAAATATGACAGGTTATTTGAGTTGTATGGTATATCTTAAAAAGAACGATATTTTACAACTATATGCTGTTCATAGGGGTTATCATACAACTAATGGTGGCCTTGTAAGATACGAGACAACCTCACAAGTTAATTTGAGCATTTCGGCATTTTCTCCAAGACATTATGATATTTTAAAAGCTGATAAGGCAAATAGATATGACGCAACTGTTGAATTTCCTGTAAATTTAAAAGTTACAAATTTTTTGAACAATGAAAAAAAGGTAAGCGAATGGATGCAGAATGTTATTGATGCTTTCAATTTTGAATTTGTTCAGAATGGAAACAGGGTTGAAATTAATTCAAAAAAGAAATTTGAACCATTGGGAATAGGTGTTGTTGACCTTGATAATAGAGTTAATACATCAGAAGCAGAATCTTCAATTATAGAATACCCCAAATCAATGTCTGTAAGATATAAAATAGATACAGATGAACATGGTTTTTATATTACAGTTCCTACTGAATATATTAACGATGATGATTGGAAGGATTATGGTGATTCTGGATTCACAACAGTTTATTTGAATGATGATTCATATGTAACAGAAGAGTCAAATAAAAATACTCAATTCAGTTACACTTGGTACGATAATTTTAAATGGTTTCCTGTTGATAGCAATTTTAATCAGCAAGAGGGAGTTGAACCAACAATATTAAGAATACCTGTTATTTCAAAAGAAGAATACATGATTGATGGATATGATTACACTGAATCTATGAAACATGATGGATATGGTTTAACTCAAAGATTTTGGTTTGCTCCTAAATATACTAATTGCTACGTATATACAAGAACATACCCATCTGAAATAGTTAATATATATATACCAACAAATGAATATCAGGGGCTTAATTTATCATATAAAGATACGGAAAAATCACTATTGTCTGAATATTTCAATTTAACACCATATTTGAGTTCAAACTATGTTATAGTTGAAGCTTATATATCAGCTAATGAATATAAGATGATAAAGAATGGTGCTGCAATACATTTTGATTCTGATATATATATACCTGTTGAAATAAGTGGGTTTGACCCATCCGGAGAGAATACAACAGAAATAAAGATGATAAAGAAGGTATGATGAAAAGGGAGGGTTTTACTTCTCCCTTTTTTTAATATGTTTATAAAAATATTTATTTAAAATGGCTAATAAGACATATTCCATAGTTATTAATGGTTTACAGGAAAGTATAAAAGCTGTTGATGCCCTTAATTCTTCTTTGGGAGAACTTGATAAGAAGATTAAGGCATTGGAAGGAAAGGCAGTTAAAGTTGGTTCAACTTCTTCAGGTGGTGGTTCAAAATCATCATCAACTGGCGCATTGTCAGAAGAGGAAAAGATTCAGAAGCAGATTGAACAACTTGAAGAAAAGAGAATTGCCCATTCAAAGGAAATTTATCAGAATTACCTTGCGGCAAAAGATGTATTAAAAGAGGTTGATAATGACCAAAAATCAATTGCCGCAACTGAAAGATTGCAAGCAAAGTCATATTCCAACACAATTCAGGGTATGAAACAGGAACTTGCTGATATTAAATCGGCAATGCAAACTGTTGACCTTGGTGACACTGACCAATTGGATAAAATGACACAAAGAGCAAAAGAACTGAATGATTCTTTAAAGAAGATTGAAGAGTCATACGGTCAATTTGGCCGTAATGTTGGTAACTATGCTGAAGGTGTTGCAGAAGGTCTTAGCAAGGTTAAAATTAATGTTGGTGGTACTGTTAGAGAATTTGATAATGCAAAGCAAGCTGCAAAAGAACTTGGTAATGAACTTAAAACAATGGCAGTTAATGGCCAGCAAGGAACTAAGGAATTTAAGGACTTGCAAAAGGCTGTTGCAACATTAAATAGTGATATTAAGGATGCTACTGTATCTTCTAAGGCTATGGATAACCTTCTAGATACGATGCAGTCAATTGCTTCAATTGGTTCTATTACAAAAGGATTTTCTGCATTATTTGGGTTTGATGATTCTGAAATAGAGAAGAGCATCCAGAAGTTGGTAGCATTACAGAATGTTATGCAAGGCATTGAGAAGATTAACCAACAGATGAATACTGGAGAAGGTATTGGTGGTTGGCTATCAAAGGGTAATGCGGCAATTGATTCTTTTGTTCAAAAACTTACAGGAGCAAATAAGGCACAAGAGGCATTAAATGCTTCAACAACAGCAGGAAAGACAGCTTCAGAGGGTCTTGCAGCAGCAGAAACAGCACAAGCAGCAGCAACTTCAACAGCAACTGTTGCTACAAAGGCTTTATCTGTGGCTTTAAAAGCCATTGGAATTGGACTCGTTATATCTGCAATTGCAACACTTATAACGTACTGGGAGGACATTTATAAATGGATGACTGATACAGTACCTGTATTGAAGAATCTTGAAACATGGTTTGAAAAAATAAGGGCTGCGGCTGTTGGTGTTGGTAGTGCTGTATTGAATTTTATTGTTCAACCATTTGCAACACTTGCAAAAACAATTAAGGCTCTTATTGAAGGCAATTTTTCTGAAATTCCAAATATTATTTCTAATGGTTTGAAAAAAACGTTTGATGTTGTCGGAAATTACCAAAAAGGCTATCATAAAGAAATTGAAAGGCAACAGACAGAACATAATAAGAAAGTCAGGGAAAACCAAAAGAAAGCCAATGAAGAACTTCTTAAAGATGAGGAAGCAAAGTATGGCCAATCTCATAAGCGTACCCAGGAATATCTTAAAAAACAGCTTGCTCTTACAGAAAAGGGAAGTGATGAATACAAAGATTTGCAAAGAAAATTATGGGAAGATGAAAGAAGAGAAAGGGAAGAGAATAATAAAAAATCGTTAGCATCACAGAAGCAGGATAATAGAGACGAATTGGAGGCTCAAAGAGACCTTAATAACCTCAAAATAGCCAATATGAAGGAAGGATTAAATAAAGTCCTTACGCAGTTGGAAGAGGAAAGAAAACAACGTCTTGCAAAGGTTGAAGCTGATGGTATAATGGTTGGCGAACGTCAGGTAGAAATCAATAAACTGTATGACAAAAAGATATATGATGCTAAAAAGGAGTGGGCTGAAAAGGTTGAAAAGGCTTACAGGGATATGTGGGATAATATATATAATTATTCCCTTGAAACAACCCGTAAAATGGCTGATTTAACGTCTTTAAGTGGCGAAGTTAAATCCCAAGAGTTAGAACAGGGCAAAGGCAATTTGTTTTATAAAGACATTTATGGAAGGGACATAACATCATCATATGGCGTACAAGGCAAAAATCAGTTATCAAAAGGAACACAGGAGAGTCTTGGCCTTGACAAACAAATAAATAGGCAACTTAGTGATATATATGAAGCAAGGCTTAAAACTATTGAAGATTATTGGAAAAAAAGAATAGAAACAGAAATCGCTTCTGCTAATGCAAATTATGATGCACAATTAAAACTTGAAAATGAAAGTTATCAGAAGGAATTGAGGGATACCGCTGCACATGCAGAAGATATGAAGCACCAAACATATTTGCAATATTCAGCAGGTACGATAACAGCAGAACAATATTATGAAGTTTTAGGCAGGTTGGTTGAAGAACATAGTGATAGGACAGAAGCGATAACAAAGCTTCATGATGAGAAACTTAAAAAACTTGAACAGGATAAAATAAAAAATTCTCAAAACACAAATGCTAATTACTATAGAGAAAGACTTCAGGAATTAAGAGATTTCCAAACTGCAATATCAAATCTTGAATCAAAACAACCTGTTTATAATGCTTGGGGAATATATAATATAGGAGAAACAAAAAAGAATAATGAAAATCTTTTAAAATCATATGAAACGTTAGCAGAAGATATTGTTAAATTAAAAGATGATTTGCAAAAGAAACTTGATGCTAAAGAGATTTCGTTTGATGAATTCCAAAATGCAAACAGGGAATTAGATAGATTTGTAGAAGATGTTGGCCAGAAGATGGATAAGGTTAAGAGGGAATTAACCATTGGAGACCAAATTGGAAAGTTTATTCAATCCATAAATCAGTATGTTCAAGCAGGTTTTCAAGCTGTTCAAACTGTAATGAATGCATTATCAGATTATCAGGATTATCAATTTGATAAAGAACAAGAGGAACTTGATAAATATAATGAAATGCTTGATAAAAAACTTGATGAACAACAGGATATAATTGAAAAGCATAAATCAAATGTTGATTCAATTGAAGATGAACTTGCAAATTCAAGAGGTGACAGAAGACAGCATCTTATTGACCAGTTAAACGCTGAAATATCAGCACAGAGGGCAGCACAGGCAGAAGAAAAGAGAATTCAAAAAGAAAAAGAAGCCACTGAAAGAAAACAAGAAGCCCTTGAAAAGAAAAGAAGAGAAGCTGAATATAAGCGTAATCTTATGCAAATTATGGTTTCAACAGCAATGGCAACTGCAAATGGTCTTGCAACACAACCATTTATTCCTGTTGGTCTTGCGATGGGAGCATTGGCAACAACTCTTGGAATGGTTCAATATGCGCTTGCAAAACAACAAAAACCTTATGCAAAGGGTGGACAACTTGAAGGTGGCGTTGCAGTTGGTAACAGACATAGAGACGGTGGAATACCTGTTCTTGGTGGAAGGGCTTCAATAGAAGGCGGAGAATTTATAACAAATAGATTATCAACAGAGAAAAACATTGACCTGTTAGAGTTTATAAATTCAAAGAAAAAGAAAGTTGATGTTTCTGATTTAATTGATTTCTATTCTTCAGGCAATATTAAGAGAAATATTTCAGGAATTAAAACAAAATTTGAAGATGGTGGCTATATTCCAACATTGCCAAATTCAATTGATGCATTTGATGATAGATTGATACAATCATTTGAAAATTATTCAAATAGACCAATCTACGTAACAGTAACTGATATTGAAAATAGAATGGAACAAGTTAGATACGTTAGGACATTAGCAGGCTTATAAATGAAATGGTGGTTTAACGACCACCATTTTTTATGCGATATGTTTAGAAAAAAAAGATATGAAAATTACGTTTAAAGACCTAAACATAAAAGAAAAATTGGCTATTATATCTGCCTGTGCTGCATTCATTATGGGATGGGTTCTTACTGGTATGGCAGCTTTTGTTCCGCTTTTATTATCAGAACAGAGCATTTTGTGGATTTTAGGCCAAGCAATGACATATTCGGCAGCAGTATTTGGAGTTTCAATGTACTTTAATGCAGAATCAAGAAATATGAAAAGAGAAATCGACAGACATATTGCCCATACTGAGAGAATGTTGATTGAAAGGGAAAAATTGAGAAAAGGCGTTGACGTTGAAGAAATACCAGAAACAGATGAAGAAGACTAAATATATTATATTAATTATATTAACATGTATATTATCTATATTTTTATATAATAATTATAATAATATTAAAGAATATATTTTACATGTTAATAAAATAGATACTGTTTATCATTCAGATACAATTTATAAAGATACCACATTGTATATAATTAAAGAAAAACCAGTTCCAAAGTATATTGAAACAATTAAAATTGATACTTTTTATAAGAAAGATGGAAGCGAAACTTTAATTAAAACTGAAAATAAACAATATCAAGACACTCTTACATGTGCAAACGATTCAATCATACTAAAGAGTTATATTTCAGGACAAAATCCAACATTAGACTCTATCTCAGCCGAATGGAAAAGGCAAGAAACTGTAATTACCAACACTGTGACTATAGAAAAGTATATAACCAAAAAGAAAACTTTCTGGAATAGATTCCATTTTGGTTTACAAACAGGTTGTGGCTATGGATTTACATCAAAAGAGTTTGAGCCTTATTTGGGCATTGGAGGAAGTTTTGATTTATAATTTCTTATCATAAATCATCAAATTAACATTTTTTACGATTTAAGCCCTTAATTTTTACGCACCCTTATAGTTATCCATCTGTTTAGAGAAAACGCCCTGGAGGGCAAATAAAACACTAAATAGAGGAAATTATGAGAAAGATTAAGAAGTTTATTAAATGGTATTTTAAGAATTACCAAAGATTTTGTATGACAACAGGCGGCTATTACTATAATCCAAATTTGTAATAGCCATTTTTTAATTCTAATATGTTTAAGATATGAAAATGATGATGTATAAATATATAGACTGTAAATATCCAATTGAAATCGAAAGGAATGAAATATATCCTGCGATATATGAGTATGTATTGCCAGAAGGATATTATTTTGAATCAAATGGTACAAACTTTGGAAACCATATATTTGCTAGGGATATAACTGATAATTTTTATATTGTAAGGAAAGAATATGGAGAAAATAACGGCTAATTTTGCTTTAGATGAATTAATCTATAGTCCTACTGCTAATAGATTGGGAATTGATAACACACCGGACAAAGAAATAAAGGAAAAACTTATACGTTTGGCAAAAGAAATTCTTCAACCAATTAGAAATAAGTGGGGTTCTGCTGTTGTGGTAACGTCTGCATATCGCTGTGAAGCCTTAAATAAAGCCGTAGGAGGCTCTAAAACAAGCCAACATAGGTTGGGGGAAGCAGCAGATATAAAAGTAGGCTCAAAGGCTCAGAATAAGGCTCTGTTCAATCTTATTCAAAAGATGGTAAGCAATGGAGAATTGAAAGTTGGTCAATTAATTGATGAATACGGTTATAGTTGGGTTCATGTTAGTCTTCCTAGAACCAATGGAAAACCAAATAATCAAATTCTTCATTTGAAATAATATACGTCATTGGTGCCGGGCTCGCTACCTAATAAAAGGACTGATGATAATGGAACGTGACAATTTTTGTCACGTTCCTTGCTTTACATATGTTTAATATAAAAATATTGTACAATATGGCTAAAAAAATAAAGAAATATAAGGTTGGATTAGATTCTGAAACTTACAAAATATCAATGGTATCAGAACCGGCTATTGAAGTTGATTATGTTGCATTATCCAAGCAAGATGAAGTTCAAGTTAAATTATCATCTGATGAACGTCATATTTGTTATGGCCCTGCATTAATCCCAAATAAAGACATTTATAGAAATAATGGCGAACAAGAATTCTATATTAACTTTACAGAGGAAAGCATTGTGAAAATGTCCCAAGAATTTATGAAAAACTACAAACAACATGAGGTAAATCTTCAACATGAGGAAAATGTTGATGAAGTCTATGTTTGCGAAAGTTGGATTGTTGAAGACCCATATAGGGATAAGGCAAATGCATTAGGTTTCAATGTTCCAAAGAATACTTGGATGGTAGGAATGAAAGTTAATAACATTGATACATGGGAAAGGGTTAAGTCAGGAGAACTTAAAGGTTTTAGTGTTGAAAGTGCAATACATTTGGAAGAATTTAATAAAGTTGAAAATAACGATAACATGGAAGTAGAAAATGAAACATTTTGGGCGAAGTTAAAGAACGTATTATTTGAAGCCCTAGGTAAAAATGAAGAAGAGGTTGTTGAGGAACATAAGATTGAGCCTACCAATATTGAATTGGAAGAGGAAAAGCCCGTAGAAGAGCCAAAACCTGAAGAGCCTACAGAAGTAAAGGAAGAGCCAAAAGAAGAGCCTGTAGAGCCTAAAAATGAGCCAAAAGAGGTAAAGGAAGAGCCAAAGGAAGAACCAAAGAAAGAGGATAATCATTTGGAAGAACTGATTAACAATTTAAAGGCTGAAATTGAGGCATTGAAAGAGGTTAATTCAGGTTTGAAGGATAAAATTAAGGACTTGGGCAAACAGCCATCGGCAAAACCTGCTTCAACAACTGCAAAACCTAATCCAAAAGACACATATGCTGCTTGGAGAGAACAAATGAGAGCATATATATCATAACATACTTTAACAAAAAAAAATGTAGTATGTTTATGTAAAATAAAAGTAAAAAAATAATATAGAAAAAATAATTTAATACTATGGCAAATTTCATTAACGTTAGTGGATTGACATACTGTGGCAAAGAGGCACAGGAAATATTTTCAAAGGACATCTACGACATCGACCTTCGTCAGTATGGAATTACTTTCATGGACGGAGTAAAAGGTAAGATGAAGATGTACACTGGTGAGATTGGTGATGCTTGGCAGTTATACACCTGTCCTTTCACCCCTGCTGGTGCTGCTTCACTTGCAGAGGCATTTATTGAGCCTGCTGCTATTAAGGTTAATCAGGAAAACTGTTATGACACATTCTGGAACACATTCCTTGTTGACCAAACTGAAATCAGTTTAAGAGGTGGAATCCCACAGACTTTTGCTGATTGGTATTTCGCAAAACTTCGTAAGAAGATGAGTCAGGAATATCAGGAAATTTTCTGGAAAGGTGATACTGGTTATACAGGAACATCTAAGACTTACTTAAAGGCTGTTGATGGTATCGAGAAGCAGTTTGCAGGTAACAGTGGTGTAACCAAGGTTTCAGGTGCTACAATCACAGTTGACAATGCAATTGCTCAGGTTGAAGCAGTTATAATGAAGGGTCTTGAGGTTGCTGGTAATGCAGAGGTTGACACCGAGGGTTACAAGATATTTATGAACCATCAGGATGTTCGTCTTTTAGAGGTTGCTCTTGGTAAGGTTTGTTGCCCAAATAAGGAGTCTATCTTCTCTAACTACGCTAGAGAGAATGGCAGAATTTATGTAATGGGTTATGAGGTTATCCCAACAATGCAGTCAAAGAACACTATCATATTCGGCCCTGCTAGAAACCTTGTTCTTGGTTATGATACATTTGATTCACATATCGAATATAAACTTATTGATATGAGAGATACGACTGGTGACAATATGTTCAGAGTTCTTGCTATCTCTAATATCGCTGTTGGTATCATACTTCCTGAGTTATTCGTTGTTTCAAAACCTTAATAACGAAAACCATTAAATAGAGAGTCGGGAGGTAAACAATAGGGTTTACCTCCATATTAAAAGAAAATAAGAATTTAAAATAATTATATAATTATGGCTATTTGTGCTTTAAATAGAAACCTTACTCGTACAACTTCTTGTGGTTATTCACTTCCAGAGATTGTTGACCTTTACTTGGTTAACTATGAGGAATTAAGTGGTACTCCTGCAATTTCAGCAGATAGCGCAGGTTGCGAAAGCATCACTGCTGTTACACTTGATACTGGAAAGAAAGTATACCATATTGAGCCTACAAAGAATTCTGCAAGTTTCGAAGATACATTGGTTGTAGAGGATAATGGTAACAAGTATCGCAACGCTTCAATTACATTTAACGTTGCTGGTAAATATGACGAATGTATGCATGGTTCACTTGATGCTCTTTCACTTGGACGTTATTTCGTTGTTGTGAAAACTGCTGATGGCAACTATCTTGGATTCGGAAGAATTAGCCCACTTGAGGCTGAAACTGCAACTCTTGCAGGTGGTTCTGATACCAATGGATTGCAGATTGTATTAGCAGGTAATATTGCAGAATCTCCGCTTCCATTAAGTGAAGCAGCTGTTACTGCATTGCTTGCAAATGTTGCTGACTAATTTAGGCTTAGTGCAAAAAAATAAGGTGAAGATTTAAATGTCTTCACCTTTTTTCTTTTTCTTAGGTTTCTCTTCTTCAACCTTTTCAATAAATGTATAACGATTCCATATTGAATCATAATCCCATTTTATTCCGTTTTTGATAACTATTTTTCCCATAACTATATGTTTATAATAAATTATTATTGTATGCCACGAATCTTTGATTCGTGGGTAAAAATACTAAATTTTCTCAAATTAAGAAATATTTATATTTAAATAAACATATTATATGAGTGTCACAAATTATACATTAGAGAAATGTAAATACAATCATTCAAAATTAAAGAATGTCTTATATCTGGTATCTGCTGAACATGTTAAAGATGTTCATATAGATAATGGAGAGGCATATATTGAAGATTTATCAGAATTGCCACTTAGAATAAATGGTTTCAATATCCAATATTCTGAGGAAACTTCACTGGATGAAAGATATAAGTTTGATAAGAAAATAACCCTTTCAATGAAGGGTTATGTGAATTATAAGTCATTTGAAGGAAAATATTACGCTATCATTGAAGATAATGATGGCATATATTACATGGTCAATGTTGATTTCCCTTCAAAGATTACACATACTTTCAATTTATCACAAAACGCTAATCAAACAGATTTTACCTTTCATTCATTATCCAATTTTCCAACAATAAAATTAAATTCAAATTTTGAGGTAGAAAATCTACCTTGTCTTGGATATAATGTTAATGGAATTGATAAACTAAATCTTATCAATAAGGATTATGCAAGACTGGATATAGCAAATAAGAAAGTTAAGTTAACTGGTAGTTGGAGCAATATTGAGTTTCTTGGAAATTCTTGCGTATTTCAAGAGGTTTATGATGGCGAAAGGGTAACTGATACAATTACATTTGATATTCCTTTAAATCATAAAATTGGGTGGACTTGGAATTTATTAGAATTTTTAGATAACTTATATGCTGCAAAAATTGTTTCAAAGGGAGGTGAGAATATATATTATTCAGGCTTTAACTTTGGTCTTCAACCATCATATACCATTCAGTCATCTTCAAATAATGGGGAATCAGATATTATAACTGTTACACTCATAGAAGAATCAAACTATGGTGCAACTGCCGCTATAGGCTATGAGGATGAAGATTATGATACAACATCTTGGAGATACATAAAATGGATTGGAAATATTCAATGCTACGAATGTGTTGGCTATTCTACTGCAAGATACCTTGTTCAGCAGGAAGTTGATACATTTGGTAATCCTACAGGCAATTATAAAGTTAAAGATGGTTATCAATCACAATATCAGATGTTGAATGTTGTTGGAACATTTGATGATGATGAACGGTTTAATGAAATTAGTTGTGGCGGTGATGATTGCAAGATAAACACAACAATACCTGATGTTATTGTGTTTTCATCAACAACTTGTAATACTTATACCGTATCTGCATCCTGTGATTGGAATGCTTCTGATGTTGTTTCTTATTTATCAGTTTCTCCGTCTTCAGGAAATGCAAATCAATTATATAATGTAACGGTTTGCAATAATTCTTCACAAATATCAGGTCAAACATCAACATTTACACTTCAAGCAGGAAATAATATTAAAATTGTTACTGTTGAATTATTAAAAGATAGTTTCATAAATCCTGTTGTTACTTCAATTACTTGTGTAAGTCAGGACGTTACATTTGCATTTGATTCTAAATGCCCAATTACTGTTTCTTCAATTGATTCAAGGCTAACATATGAAATAGGAAATTCAACATTGAAAGTAAATGTTCCTGCAAACCTTTTAACCACCTCTCAAAAGGTATGGCAAATTGAGGTTAGAGACTGTGGCAATAGAACTGTTCAACTTCGTATAATTCAAGATAAGGTTTATGAAGAATGGATAGATTCAGGTTTTTATATGTGTGTTGGTGGCAATTCTTATAAAGAAGAGGTTAGATATACAGGTGAAACGCCTAATAACCTTCATATAACAACAGAAAAGCGAAAAGGCGAACTTATTTTAGAAAATGATAGTAGATGTAATAATAGAATGACCAAATGGGAATTTGATGGAAACTATTATTGCATTAATGGAAATAAACAAAAAGCAATTGAACAGTTTGAAAGTTATGATAATGGCTTAACTTGGGAAAAAACAGGATTAACTCAATTGGGAGAAATAGTTGAAACAAGTTCTACTTGGTGTAATATTGTGCCTGAATATGATTGGAGATTAACAGAAAAATGGCAATGTGGTGATGGAACAGAATATATGTTTGAATATTGCGATGGAAGAAAATTCTTAATGCAAGATGTTCCAAATTCAGGCGGTACTTATTCTTATTGCATCAGGTCAATAGGAGGAAGCGAAGATATTGATTATAGAATAACTAAAATATGTGATTGGGTATCTATTACAAAAGATGCATCAGCATTTACAGTTTCTGTAGAAGAAAATACAGATGCTACGTCAGATAGGGAATGTGTAATATTCATGAATCAAAGCATAAGTGGAAAACAAGTGGCGTTAAATATTCTCCAAGCGGCTGGTTCCCCAAGTTGCAGTAGATTGCTTGATAGTTGTTGCGGCTCTTCTGATTCTTCAACACACCCCGATTGTGATATTGAACTTGGTAGACAATATGGAAGTGAGGATGATGGTATATTGGGAGGAGCAAAAATTAGAATGACAACAACACAATTACCTGATTGGCTTGCAGTGACAAACAATGGAAATTATGTTACTTATTCAGCGTTAACTGATAACACAAGTTCTGAAAGTAGATTTTTTACGGTTGAATGGGAAAAAGTTTCAGGCGGCACACCTGGCCAATGCGAAACAGCAGAAGTTATTGTTAAACAATTGGGTGGCGCAACTCCAAGGCCATATAATTTTTATTGGTCAAATGGCCTAACATATATAAAAGTTGATGTTTCATCAGATGCAGGCATAATAGATGAAAATTTAATAAGTACATATGATGGAGTTTCAACATCATACACAGCATCAGATAGCTGTGATTGGGTTGGCTCATATTCTGCAACAAACACAAATTTCAAAGTATCATATGACGAAAATACGGGAGATACATCGAGAAGTTGTATAGTTTATCTTGAACAGAATGGTAGCCATGCAAATATAAGACTTGAAATAAACCAATCAGCAGCGGGGGCACCTGAAGAAACATACATTAAGTGGAGTGATAACACCCATCCGTCAGTTTACTCAGCAACAACAACTTGGAATGGTACGTTACCGCTTATGCCTTTTTATTCATTGCTTAATGGGGTTGAAACAAATGCAGTATTATCAAGTGATTCAAATTGGATTATAACATATAACCAATTATATTACAATTATAATGAGGTTAAACCAAATAGAAATGAAACAATCTATTTGAATCCAAATACAAGTGTTAGTGAGAGAACTGGTTTGTTAACGCTTACTCAAAAGGGTGGAACTGATTATATTCAAGTTTATATAACTCAGGGAGCATATGTTGCAGACTGTTCAATTTCATCATTTGAAATACCTGATAATGTTTGTATTGGTGAGCCTCTTGAATACTCATACACAGTTAATGATGCTAGATGTGATAGAACATTCTACTTTAATGTATTTGATGCATCAGGTACTACGTTTACATCAACGTCTTCACCATATAACGGTAGAGGAACAGGAACGTTTGATACTTCAAGAATGGTTGCAGGAACGGCACAAATGAACGTTGTTATTGGTACAACGACAGTTTCAAAGGAGATACGAATTAACTCATGCGGTAGCCAATTCCAATTGGTAAGTAGTTCAACAATAGCAACAAATTGGAATGGTTTTGCTTCACCAATAACATTTATTTCAACAATAAATGATAATGACGTAAACGCAGTAATGAGTTCAAACGTATCTTGGATTAAGACAAATGGAGATTATTACATTAATCAAAATGAGTTAAGACCCGGTATTAATAATACAGTATATCTTGATAACAATACATCAACTACCGCAAGAACAGGAACGTTAACGTTAACCCAAAAAGGCACAGACAGAACCATACAAATTTCAATTACCCAAAGTGCTTATGCTGCTGACTGTAAAATTACATCATTTGCATTTACACCGGGTGATGTTTGTAGAGGAAGTGAACAGGTTGAATTTGATTTCACTGTTGCAGATAATGCTTGCACTACACCACAAAATTTCAATTTATACGATAGTGAAGGAAATATGTTTAGTACTAGTGTTACACCTTCAGGGGGTTCTGGTAGTGGCTCATTTAATACTTCAGGAATGGCTTTAGGGACTGCTTCAATGACTGTCGTTGTAAATAACGTTTCAAGTATTTTTGATAAAGAAATTATTGATTGCGGAGGTGGCGAAACTTATTGGGACACTGGTTTACCTGTTGTTGTTATAAATACTCCTGGCGGACAACCTATTACAAGTAAAGATGTTTGGATGGAAGGTGCAGAAATAAAAATATACCAAAATATAAACACTATAGTATATGATAATTCAGCACTTAGTATTAGAGGCAGAGGAAATTCATCTTGGGTATATTCTGATAAGAAACCATATGCTTTAAAATTAGAAAATAAATCTGAAATACTTGGAATGCCAAAATCAAAAAGATGGGTGCTTTTAGCCAACTATGGCGATAGAACTCTTATGAGGACTAAAATTGCAAATGAAATTGCACAATGCACAGACCTATCAACTGGTATGGGTTGGTCTCCAGATGGAGTATTTGTTGAACTTGTCCTTAACGGTGAGCATAGGGGTAACTATTACCTATCAGAGCAAGTGAGGGTTGAAACTAATCGTCTGAACATTGATGATGATAGTGATTATCTGTTAGAAATGGATAGAAACTATGACGAAACATATAAGTTCAGAAGTGCCATCAAGGATTATCCTTACAACATCAAGAGTCCAGAGGCTCCAGACGTTTCATATATCGAAGATAAAATTGATACAATCGAAATTCTATTGAACAACGGAAGTGGCTATGAGCCTTACATTGATTACAATAGTTTCGCTGACTACTGGATAGTTTATGAACTATGCCAAAATATTGAAGTTTGGGGTCATTCACCTGGTTCTGTATATTGTTATTTCTTGCCAGATTCAGGAGTGGGTAAATTGAAGATGGGGCCACCTTGGGACTTTGACTATGGCACATTCAATCTGTATTGGCCATTGAAGGCAAATCAAACTTTTTGTGATGGAACAACAGTACCAGAGAATGGTTATATGCCAGAGACACTTATGGTAAGTTGTAACATTTATTATGATTATTTGTTCCAAGACAGTCAGTTTAAGGCTGTTGTTAAACAAAGATGGAATTCAATAAAATCAAGATTGGATACCATAATTAATAGGTTTGACTACTGGTATAATAAATTATATGCTTCTGAACAATTGAATTGGGCAATGTGGGAAATACCAGACGATTTTGAGCCTTGGCATCATCCAGACTATAATCTGACATTCTCAGAAGCTGTGGGAAGAGCAAAGGAGTTCTACATAGACAGACTAAGTTATCTAGATAATTTGATAAATAACTTTTAAATGAATGGGAGAAAATTTCTCCCATTTTTCATATGTTTATATTAAAAAAATATGGTTCAAAATTGCAAATTTTATAAAGAAAAGAAACAAGTATCTTATGATAATGGCGTTACATTTGTTGATGTTGTACCGGCAGAATATAGAAAAGGGGAATTAATTGAAAGGGATTCTCCTGATTGCGGCTATGTGCCTCCAACGCCTCCTGCTTCAGGGCAATATCTTACATTTGTTGCAATAGATTCAGGAACATTTAGTTTTTCAGGTTCTTCATCAGGCTCAGTTAACAACTCATCGATTCAGTATTCTTTAGACAGTGGAAGTTCTTGGAATACATTGAATAGAAATACCCAATCTCCAACTGTATCAGCAGGACAAAAGATAATGTGGAAAGAAAGTTTGACACCAATACCTTATTATGGGGGAGTTGGAGTATTTTCATCAACTGGTAGGTTCAATATTGAAGGAAACATAATGTCATTGCTATATAGCGATAATTTCATTGGTCAAACAAGTATAGTAGATAAAAAATATGTTTTCTCATGTATGTTTAGTGACAATAGAAATGTTATAAACACTAATAAACTTGTTTTACCTTCTACAAATCTTAGTGGGGCTACTAATTGCTATTTTAGAATGTTTTCAGGCTGTACATCATTAACAACAGCACCTGAACTACCTGCTACATCATTGGCCGGTAGTTGTTACGTTAATATGTTCGATGGTTGTTCTTCGTTAACAACAGCACCTGCATTACCGGCAACGACATTAGCAAGACAATGCTATAGTCATATGTTCAATGGTTGTACATCATTGACTACGGCACCTGAATTGCCGGCCACAACATTGGAGTATCATTGTTATTGGCTAATGTTCTATAATTGTACATCATTAACAACAGCACCTGTTTTATCTGCAACGACATTAGTAGAAGGATGCTATACGGGTATGTTCAGAAATTGCTCATCATTGAACTATATAAAGTGTCTTGCAACTAATATATCTGCAACGGATTGCACCAGTGTTTGGCTTGAAGATGTTTCATCATCAGGTACATTTGTAAAAGCATCATCAATGTCAAGTTGGCCAACAGGTGAAAATGGTATTCCATCAGGTTGGACTGTTACAAATGCATAATAAAATAGTTTAAAATATAAATATGGCTTATTGTAGTTCTTATTATTTATATCAACGATATGAAAAGAGAGGAAACCAAAATTGGCTTCCATCTTATCCAAACGTATATTCCATTGATGGCGAGGGTTCACAGCCATTAAGGGCAAGGCAAATGTATGACACAGATTGCGGATGGATTCCTGATACAGAAGTTCAATACAGAACAGTATCAGGAACACCATATTGTAGCGGAGAAACAGGGTATGATAAATATGTATATGAAACATATCAGGTATCATATGATGGAGGTATAACTTGGTCAACAACAGGAACCGCTGATGTATTGGTAGAAAGAAATTCACCTGATTGCGGATATATTCCGCCAACGCCAATATATAGATGGGCTCAAATAACTCCGATTTCAGGTGATTCATCAACATATGTCTGTGATGATTGCCCTGTAGAACCAATATATAGATGGACAACAATAACACCAACTTCTAACCCTGATACGTATATTTGTGATGATTGCCCGTTAACAAATATAAAACTGTCAGCAAACTATTCTGACAGTACAACCTATACTGTAGAATGTAATTCTTCAACAACTCTTTCTAGAACTGAGGTTACTGGTCATTCAACACCTTATAGTTCAATGATATCGGCAGAAATTGGCAATTGTGTTACAAGTATTGGTAATGAAGCTTTC
>NZ_CACXTS010000015.1 GCF_902770715.1 uncultured Methanobrevibacter sp.
CAGCACGGTCAACACCAGCAGTAGTATTAACAATAATGTTGTTAGCCTCTACAGTACCGGTTGTGCTGTATATGTCTAAGCTGTAGTAGTATCTTGCACCGTCTTCAGTAGTGGTGTCCATATGAGTAATGTTGTTGCCTTTGACTAAAAGGTCATTAGCACTGTGAATCATTACTGCATCAATAGTAGGGTAACTACCGACTGCACCGTTAGTGTTAACATTTACAATGTTATTGGTGAATTCAACATCTTCTCCGCCTTGTATACCGACAGCTAAAACTAAATCTTGGTCGATTCCACTTGCACTGAAGGCAACAGGGACAGCAGGTAAGACTGCGCTGATAGTGTTGTTGTCTATTTTAGCTGCATTACTGTTGCGTACTTCTAATCCGCGATAGTGGTTGGATCCTGGGTTTGCACCTGTGAAGATGATTTCAGAGTTGATTAAAGCGAAGTTTTCAGCGCCGTTAGCGAAGATTGCTTTTGCTTCCACTTCACTAGGAGCATTATAAGTCACAGATACATTGTCTAATGTGACATCAGAACCGCTTACGTAAAGAGCAGCACCGCCGTTATTGGTGAAGTTAGCATCATTTTCGTTTAAGGTAAATCCGTTTACAGTCACATCATCTCCAGTGATGTATAAAGCAATGTTGTTTAAAACAGCATTATCGCTTGTAAGGGTGATTTCATCAGAAATGATTATAGTGTTAACTAAATCAGAGAATTCACCTTGGAAGATTAACTCATCAAACTCAATAGTGTCTAATAATATACCATTTTCATCGAAGAACCTGAAGAAAGTATCATTAGTTACAATATTGGTTAACTCTCTAGGAGGAAGGTTTTCTTTAAGAGTTACATTTGTACAATTACCTGGATTGATTGAATCATCACCAGATAATTCATGAGCATATAAGGTGTTTCCTTCAGCATTTAAGAAAGTTGCATTGATTACAGATATTGTGTATTTACCTTCTGTGTAAACTGTGTTGTTCTGAATATCAAAGGAACGGTCCCCATACATCCATTGAGCGTAACTTATACCGTACATATAAGCGCCATCTTCATAATCACCTACATTATAAGTATAAACTGTGTTATTGTAGATTTTTGCATCACCGTTTTGGATTTCGATACCAGAAACTAATGCCCAACTACCAGTAGATGAAGCATAACCTGTGACATTAATGAAGTTATCTTCAATTAAAAGTTTTGAATCTCCACCGAACATACTTGCTACATAAATACCCAAGTTAGGACCATTAGACACACTTGTAATGTTGTTTCCTTTAATGATTACTTCAGATTCGACACCTTGGAACGCATATGCAGTACCATGTTGATCCTGACCACCTTTAGTAGACATTATGAAATTGTTATATGAGAATGTCACGTTGGTATTGTGGCCAAAGTCTATTCCATACATATAATTGTCCATTCCAGCAGGAGTCATTTCATCAATCATGTATATTTCATTGTGGTCGATTAAAGAATCACTACAACCAATGATATAAATAGATTGAATTGTAGGGAAATCAGCTGAATAGTCATTAGTTGTTGAATTAATAAAGTTATTGGTAAATACAAGGTTGTTGCAGTCTTTGAGTCTTACAGGATTTACATTATTTGAACCCATCAAATAATAATCCTCATCATAGTTATTTACATATACACATGGCAATTTTGTAGTAATGATATTGCCATCAACTAAAGCATTGCCAGCATCAACCATTTGAAGAGCAACTGAAAGCAGTGAATCATCAGTTACATGGCTTTCAAAGAATATTGAGTTGTTTAAAATTTTAGCATCATTACATTTAATATCAATAGCAACACCCATTTCCGCACCAGTGGTGAATGAAATATCCGAATTAGTCAATTCAAAACCGTCAGAATTATCATCAGCAGCAATCAATCCACCAGCAATTCCTTCATCAACAACAAAATCATCTGCAATGAAAGTTAATTGGTCTAATTTTACATCAGGTGCCATAATACAAATTCCCATATCATTTAATACAGCATTGTCACCAGTAATAGTGATAGGCCTTGTAATGAGTATATAGTTATCGGAAATAAGATCAGAGAATTCACCACTGAATATTAGTTCATCGAATTCGACAGTATCTAACAAGAAACCATCAGCATCAAAGAAGTCAAAGAAGTTTTCTTGGGTTACAATATTGGTAGGTTCTACAGCATTTTCTTCAGCTGTGAAAGTAGTTGAATTAGTTAATCCTCTGTAGGTAACTTCAATAGTGTTTTCACCAAGAACAATATCACTAGCAGGAATAGTTTGAGTAACAGCGCCATCAGTTAAAGTAGGAGTAGCAATAACAACACCGTTAAGTTTAATAGTTACTTCACCAGCACCTGCAATAGTGACTGTGACAGAATTTTCTTCACCCAACCAAATTGTAGAGTTTTGAACGCTTAAAATAATATCAACAGGCAAGTTATCATGAACCTGATTGCCTGAACCTGTACCTAAATTTACAGCTCCATCACCTTTTTTACCATTACTAATTAAATAATTATCAGTGACAGTGTTGTCTTTAGTTTTTCCTAAAGAAATTGCATAATCTGAAGTAGTATTAATTGTATTTCCAGTAATTACATTAGTACCGCCTGCAGTTATGCCTACATTACCTGTAATATTGTTATCAGTTACTTCTGTTCTTGCACCAGGAGCATTAATACCGCAGCCAATGAAAGTATTTCCTTTAATGACACCATCATTACCGAAAGATTGTATTCCTGCACCTGTGTAAATTACAGTGTTGTTTTCAAATCTGTTGAAACCGTTACCCTGACTAGCGAATAAGTAACAAATTCCTAAAGCTGTATCAGGACCTTGGATATAACAATTGGTAAAGTTGTTGTGGTCATTGACTGTAATTTGTCCTTTTGCAATAGCTTGAAGCAATTGTGGCAAGAACCATCCTTCAGGCATGGTTTCAAGGTTATATAAGTTAAGATATATCAAGTTTCCAACATTTCCTCTACCTATAATTGATGAGTTATCAACACTAACATAACTTGCATTGGTCAATACAAAGTTAGAGTGACCGCCATTATCTTCAGTTAAGAAGTAAGAGTTTGTAACTTTGATATGTGATGATCCGCCTCTGAATGCAACAACACCGACACCAGAACCAATTTCCTTACCTCTTGCAATAGAGGTCATGTTATTAATAGTTAAATTATGTGCACCAAAGAACCATAATTGAGTATTAAAGAATGAAAGATCACTAATGTTACTTCCAGAACCATTGAAACTAACAGTGAAACGGTTTGAGGATGAAGCGTCCAAATCAATGTAGACATCTTTAGTAGTGGAAATAATGTTTACAGGTTTGTTAATTTCCATTGCATATGAATTGCTGGATGTACTTATGAATTGGCCTTGGAAGTCTAAAGTAGCTCCCTCAGGAATTTCATCACGCAATACTCCATTATTAAAGAAATCTGAAAATGTTTCAGCAGTTACAACACCGTAGAATGGTTCAACTTCTTCTTTAGCACCATGGTTGTTTTCAATAATGGTATTACCTGAAGCATCATTAATATAAACAGTGTCATCACCCTCACCAGTAGATGAGACTAAATAGTTATCGGTAATTGTTGTATCCTCTGCTTTTAACAAATAGATTGTATATTGACCTTCAGTTTCGATTGTATTACCTCGAATATCATAATTGTGGTCGTCGTTTAATGCTTGAGCATAGCTTATACCGTAAATATTCATACCATCTTCATAGCTACCTGTAACGGATTTGGTTACAATGTTATTGTTGTATACGCGGGCAACATTGTCCTGCAATTCAATACCTGATACCAATCCCCAACTGTGGTCAGTAGGAAGGCCAGTTATATCAATATTATTGTTTTGAACAGTGATTTCAGTATCACCATAATAGTTTTGTGAATATATTCCTAATGCAGGTCCACCGCAATTTGAATAAATATTATTTCCGTCAATTACCACACCTTCATACGGTCCGGTTAATTGAACAGGATAGGAAGTTCCTGCATTTTCACTACCACCAGTGGTTTCAACGC
Source organism: uncultured Methanobrevibacter sp. (assembly GCF_902770715.1). Lineage (GTDB taxonomy): Archaea > Methanobacteriota > Methanobacteria > Methanobacteriales > Methanobacteriaceae > Methanocatella. The sequence goes on from NZ_CACXTS010000015.1 coordinate 4,066, forward strand.
TGATGTTATTTCCTTTTACTAAAACAGTATTAGAGTAATACATATCCAAAACGTTTAAGTAATTTGCTTCACCTTCAGGAGTGATAAAATCACTTTCTTCAAATGTATTTCCTATTATATTAACATTATCACAGGATTCCATCATTACACAGTCAAGAGTTGGGAAATCACCATAACGGTCAACTACATTAGCAATGAATGTATTGTCAATAATGTCCAAACCATCAACTGATTTAAGTCCAGTGTTTAATACCAAATCTGTTTGAAGACCAGGTTCCCCCTTATTATAATCCACAGGTAAGATAGGCAGATTTGCTATAAGAGTATTTCCTTCTATCAAAACGCCATTAGATTCAGCAATTCTCATTGCATATTCATAATATTCCTCAACACTTGAACCAGTGAATTCAATATTTGAATTTAAAAGCTGGAAATTATTTGCATTTTCAACATAAATACCATAAGCATCACCATCAGGAGTTGGAGCATAATTAACAGTCAATCCATCAAGAATATTGTCATCACCAGTTACATAAACAATTGCTCCCGGACTCATTCCATTATCTACATCTTCCAGATATTTTGAAGATGTGAGGGTTAGTCCACTAAGTTGCACATCACCCTGTAAGATGATTCCAATGTCCTGAAATTCAGCTTCACTAGCATCTATAACACAACCTCCATCAATGAACATGAATGAAGGAAACTCATCAGCACTAAATACTCCTTCAAGTTTATAATTTCCAGTACAAACGGTACCGCTATCAAATCCACGTTCACGGAAATCATTAGGAGTAAGAATCTCATAATCATCACTTAGCACATCATTATCACTTGATGCACCAAGTTTTACATTTGAATTATCATTTACATTATCATCGAAAGCATTATCGCTTGATGAAACATCCGTAGCGATATCACCATCGACTTCTATTTCTTCAACAGAAGAAGCTATTTCATAACTTCCTCCATCATCAGCAACCGTTAAATTATCAACAGTTGCATCATCAGCCGCATTTACGGCTCCAAAAGTCAAAATGGCTAGCAAAATTAAACTAACCAATAAAAGTTTATTTAATCTCAAAATTAAAATCTCCTTTATAATTTATCAATTATTATAATATTCAGTAAACTTGAATATTACTAATATATATATGAAAATAATTATTTAAAATTTTTCAATTTATTAAAAAGAAATGAATAATGAGCATTTTAGAAAGAAATATTAATAAAAAAATAAAAAAAAGTTAGGACATGAAAGTCCTATTAAAACAATTTATGTTTTTATGCGCTGTTTACTGTTACAGTATTTGATATTGTTTTGCCATTATATTCAGCGGTAACAGTATAAGTGCCTGCCTTTAAATTAATAGGCAAGCTTGCAATACCATTTCCATTAGTTTTGATGTCATATGTTTTGCCGACGATAGTGATTTTTACAATTTCGTTGGCAAGAGCAACAGGCTGGTTTTTACTATCAATCAATTGAACATCATAGCTGCTGCCGTCTTTATAGACCATATTTACATCATTTGCTGAAATGGACATGCCGGAATCTTTAACTGTAATAGTGTTAGTAACTTCAACTGCATTAAACTTGTTGTTTCCTTCGAATTTTGTTGAAATATCATATGTGCCTTGTTTTAAGTTGATTGCTAATGATGCAACACCATTAGCGTCGGTTTCAACAGTATATGCTCTGCCAAGGATAATGAATTTAATAGCAGTGTTAGCAATAGCTTTGCCTTTATTATCTTTTAAAGTTGCTTTAAATGATGATCCATCCTTATAAAACATGACAAGATTATTTGTAGCTAAAGTAGGATTTGCCTTATTGACAGTAATTTTAGCACTGACAAAGCTGGATTCATATCTGGCATGATTGAAAGTGGCATTAACATTATAAGTGCCCGGAGCCAAAGTAATAGGCAATCTGGCAACACCATTAGCATCAGTAGTGAAAGTATAAACCTTACCTACAATGCCAATACCAACGGCCACATTGCTAATGGCCTTACCAGTACCATCCTTCAAAGTAACAGACCAGGAAGAACCATCATTATATGTCATTACAAGATTAGTTGCAGTTAAACTAGAAATTGCCTTATTAACAGTAATTTTAGCACTGACAAAACTAGATACATAATTACTATTAGCGAAAGAAGCATTTACATCATAAACTCCAGGAGCCAAAGTAACAGGCAACTTGGCAACACCATTGGAATTGGTAGTGAAAGTATAAACCTTACCAAGAATGCCAATGCCAACATTTGCATTGCTAATGGCCTTACCGGTACCATCCTTCAAAGTAACAGACCAGGAAGAACCATCATTATACTTCATTACGAGATTTTTAGCAGTTAATTTGGAAGTTGCCTTGTTAACAGTTATTTTAGCAGTTACCATATTGGATTTATATACATCATTTTCAAATGTTGCATTTACATTGTAGGTGCCTGGCTTTAAGTTGATAGGCAGACTAGCCACACCATTTCCATCAGCATTAATTGTATAAACCTTGCCTACAATACCAATTCGAATGCCAACATTGCCTATAGCATTGCCGCCAGCATCAGTTAATGTAACAGTCCAAGCTGAACCATCATTATACTTCATAACCAAATTAGAACCAGTTACGATAGCTGGATTCTTAATTACTTTAACAGTAGCAGAAACAGTTTTCGGATTATATTTAGTATCTCCTGAATAGATTATATCAATATTCTTAGTACCATATGATAAATCTGGAATAGTTACTGATACTCTAGATTTAGCAGCGTAAGTCTCATTGAAGTTATCTCCACAAACTACAGTTATATCTCCTGCCATATCCGGAGCCAAAATGATGTCAAAGGTTGCATTTTCCCCTACATATATATCGTCAATAGGATTAACTGTAATTTCACTATCCCTTTTGACTACAATGATATTCTGAGCGGAAGGGGTTGCTGAATTATATTTTCCATCTCCAGAATAAGAGATTTGAGGAGTTTTAGTACCTTCAGACAGACTTGCAATAGTGACAGTTGTTTCACCATTAACAACCTCACCTATTCCTGTTTTACCATCCACAATCACTGTGACTGTTCCGCTTGCATCAGAGTTCAATACAATATTGAAATCAACGCTATCTCCAACATAAACTGACGTATTATAGTTAACAGTGACTGTTGGGGTATTTTTATTTACTTTGAAAGTCTTTGTGACACTAACAGATTGATATTTGTTGTCTCCAGGATAGCTTATAGTGGCAGTTTTAGTTCCGCTTGTCAATCCTGCAATTTTAATTGTGACTGCACCATTTGAAATGGTACCTGATTTGGAAATGCCATCAACAGTTACAGTTACTTTTCCTGTTGCATCTGAAGGCAAACCAGTAACTTTGAAAACAGCATTTGCACCAACTTTGATATTTGAAACTGAAACTGACATGGTTGGTGTAATCTTATTTACACTAAATTGGATATTCTGTGAATCCGCCATGTAATTGTTATCATTGGAATAGCTTATTTCAGCGTTATAAGTTCCTTCAGCCAACATTGTGATGATTATGCTTGCAGCACCATTATTCACCTGAGTAGAATTAGATGCATCGCCCACCACTACAGTAACAATACCATTAGCATCGGAAGGCAATCCTGAAATTATGAAATTAGCGGAATCTCCAACATTAATGTTGCCTATTGGGGTAACAGTGAATGTTGTTTCTGTCTTAGCAACTGATATGGTACTGGTTTTTGTATCTGAACTATATTTGCTGTTTCCAGAATAGGTTACAGTATATGAATAATCCCCTTTTGTTAAGCCAGAAATGCTTATAGTCGCACGCCCTTTGCTTACGGTTGCAGAACCTGATTTGGTTCCGACAGTAACTGAAACTGTACCTGTTGCATCACTAGGCAATACCACATTGAATACTGCATTTTCACCATAGTTAATGTTATTAGCAGTCACATTCATGTTTGGATCCAATTTAGCTACTGTAAATTTAGGAGATTTAGTAAGTGAGGAATATCTCATGTCCCCAGAGTAGGTTACCTTTGCAGTATAAGTGCCTGCAGGAAGATTGGAAATTACTTTAACTATGTTTCCATTGATTACATCTTCTGTGTAAGTTTGACCATTTACGACAATAGTTACAGTACCTGTAGCATTTTCATTCAATGAAATGGTAATTGTTTCATCATTTCCTATATCAATGTTTTGAGTAGAAACTGTTAAGCCGGATGCCTTTAGGTTAGACTCCATCAATGCATAAACTTTGTTTGATGTAGTAACATAGATTATTCCATTATTATCCATTATTGGAGTTCCGACAATATCTCCGCCTAATTTAGCCTTCCATAATACGTTTCCATCACAATCAAATGCATATAGATAATTATGAGATGCAAAGTACAGATTATTGTCATTTCCGATTAGAATTCCTGAAGTGACTTCCAGATTGCAAAACTTTAACTCATTTCCATCAAAAATATCATAAAGATATAACTCGCCATTAGCATTGACTGAATATATTCCAATTTCAGAATCTAAGAACAATTGCTCTCCAACACCGCCTGTGACTTTTTTACTCCAAACTGAAGAACCTGAATTATCTCTTGCAACAATATTCGCTCCAAGGAATGAATAAATAATACCATACTCATCAGCAACGGCATATCCATTAGAAATTACACCACCAATAGAAGCAGTAATCTCATTTAAATAAACATCAACGATTTTTAGACCATTGTCACATGGAACAGCAACAATACCATCGCCCATAATTGTTGGAGCAGCAACAGGATTGCCTCCTAATGAAATTACAGTAGGATTACCACCATTTTCCCAAATTTTGTAAGGAATAATGACTAAATTAGGATTGTTTCCATCTCCCTGACCCGCAATATAAACATTACCCTTGGAGTCAATTACCGGAGAATAATAGCTTGATCCTTGATATAAGTTGGCATGACCATATCTTGCACCTGTTGACTGGTTGATTAAATACAAAGTATCGTTAACTTTTGGTGCGATAATTATGTCACGGCTGATTGCAATTCCTGAGAAATAATCTCCAGCGGCTGTGGATTCATAAGTCCATCTGAGATTTCCATTGCCATCAAATGAATATATTGCATTTGCAGTGGTTACATATATATTACCTTCACTATCAATAGCCAAGTTTCCAGTAATTTCCTCAACAGAAGCAGACCATTTAATTTCACCGTTTACATTACTGTCATAAGTGGATTTACCTGTACGTCCTATATCTCCACCTTCATTCGCCCATTGTGGTTGATTCCAATCTAGAACATTGAATTTAGTAGTTTTTGTTTTAGTATTATAATTATTTCCAGTATATGTAGCCTTAACAGTATAAGATCCTACATCCAAATCTTCATAAGTCAATGTAACTACACCTGATGTAGGAACATTTTTGGTTTCTGTCCTAATTCCAGATATTTTTAAAGTTCCTCCACATCTTGCAGGCAATACAATCTGCACAACAGCATCTTTGCCCAGCATGATATTATTAGAGCTGATTGTGAAATCAATATTCGCTTTAGCTACATTAAATGTTTTGCTAGTTGATGCATTTTTATAATCATTGCATCCGCTATAGCTAACATCGACATATTTATTGTTTCCGGCATCAATTCCGGAAAGTCTGACAACAGCTACTTTGTTTACAATACTTGAAGTATTTGATTTTCCATCGATTGTTACTGTCACGTTTCCAGTAGCACCATTATTTAAAGTAACAGTAACGACAGCATCCTCACCATAGGTTATGTCCGGAACATCAACAGTTAGTGTCGGTGTCAACTTGCCCACTTCAAATACATATTCATCTTCACTTGGCAAGTATTTAGAATCTCCGCTGTAAACAGCTCTGATTACATGATCCCCTCTAGTGACAGCATTAATTGTATAGCTTTCGCCTACATTAATTGTTTGCGGATTACCGTTGTCGTAATATACATCAACAGTTCCTGTTGCTCCACTTGTAACGGCAATATTAACAGTAACGTCTTCACCTAATTCAAGAGCACCAAGTGAAATTTCTGTTGTGGATTCAAATTTATTAACAGTGAGACTGCCTGTTTCAATAGTGGATGCGTATTTTTCATTTCCGGTATAATTTGCAATCACATCATAAGTGCCTGCAGCAAGATTTGTAATTGAAAATGATGCCTTTGAGTTTGAAATGGTTGCTGTTTTGGTAACGCTTCCCACTTTAAGCACGACTTTACCTGTTGCATCTGATGGAACATAAACAACAACTTTTGCGGTTTGACCTACGCTAATATTATTAGCTACAATTGATAAAGCAGGGGTTGATTTCTTGAATGTGAAATTGATAGTGGAATCAATACCATTGAATGACCCAGTAAGAGAAGAAGGACCCATATTAGTTAAAGTGAAATAGGTTTGTCCAATTCCATTTTCCACGATTATTTTTTGATTGGAACAGGTTCCATTGACGGCAGTTAATGCTAAATCAAAACTTGGTAACTTTAAACCGTCATAATAAGTTACATTACCTTCATTATCGATTTGATTGAAGGAGAATTGAACCAAAGCCATTTGATTAAGTTCAATTTCATTACTTAAAGCTGATGCATTTAATATTAACCAGGTTTTTACAGGATCCCATCCATTTGGCAATTGATTTGATACACCATATACTTTTAAAGCAGGTTTAGTTAAATTATCCGGAGTATTTCCCCACCAGTTATTATGAGCCTGTAATTTTTTAAGGTAGGTTTCACCACCATTAATTACTATTCCATTAGTATTTTCATAAGAGTTGTTAATTAAAATAGAATCTCTGATTACTAAAGTACCTGATGAAATGTAAATGACTGATGAATATTTGCCCATATCCTTATTATTGATAAATTTAGAGGATTCGATCAATACTGAACAGCTATCTTCAATCAATATTGCTGATCCCTTATTGCTTGAAGTGGATATGCTGTTTCCAATGAATGTACAGTCAGTGATTGTTGCCTTATTCTTTTTAACGTCAATACAACCTGCACTAACGACATTATTGATAAAAGTTAGATTTTCCACTTCTAATTTGGTTGTTGAAGATTTATACATCACTAAACCTTTAGATAATGAATAGGTTGCTGTGTTATTAATAAACACTGATGATTTAAGGTATAGTGAATCTGATTTGATTACTGAACCATCTTTATTCTTAATGAATTGTAAATTTTGACCTTGAAGAATACCGCTGGCCTCAATATGTGTTTTATATTCATTTGATTCGAAAATACAATCTTCAATTATTAAAAATCCTGAATTGCTTTGTGTAATTAGTCTATTTTTAGTACTTGACCCATATTTACAATTTTTAAAGATGAGATTTTCAAATTTGACATCACCATCTGTAATAGTAAATCCTTGGCCGGTAACTGTTATTGTTGCACCATTCTCACCGGTTATTGTCAAATTGTAATTAATTGTCAAATTATCTTCGTTAAATGTTCCACCCATAATCACAATATTTTCAGTAGTCCTTGCAAGTTCAATTGCTCTTGCCAATGTCTTAACTGGGACATTTCTGGTTGACCCATTATTCGCATCGTTACCTGATGGTGATACATAAATAAATTTTTTTGCAACACCTGCAAAAACTTCGTTACTTTTACTGTCTGATATAGATGGCATTACATAAACATTGGCACTATTGCCTTTTCCCAAGAATAGTGTGAATGTTCTGCTTGAAACTGTAGTATTATAAACACCATTTATATAAACATCATAGTCTGATTTATCTAAAATATCCGCATCAAAAGAAGTTGGATTTTTTAAACTGGCATCAAGATGGAAAGTTACATATCCATTAACCGGATCGTCAACTGTAAGTTTAAGTTTCTCATATACCAAGGAATTATTATAATAGTAATTGTCCCTTATTTCTGCAACTGAACCTGTAGCTACTCTAACATCCAATACGTCACCGATACGGGTGTGGTTAATGAACCTGTTTCCTACAATCCTTACATCAGGAGAACCGTATGTAAGACCACCATTAATAGCACAGATAGCAGTACCTATAGAAGCACTGTTTTTAATGAATACACTATTATATACTTCAAGACCACCTTCATCCATTAAGGATATTGCTCCTCCACGGCCAGTACCTGAAGTAGACAATTCATCTAATCCCCAACAAGTGTTTTCATTGTTTTCAAATAGACATTCCTCAATGTGTATGTATGGGGCATGTAGGTATTTACAGGCACCAATAGCTCCACCACCATTATTAGTAGTACAGTTATTACCTATAAACCTAGTGTTGTAAATCTGTAGATAACTATAGGTATACAATGCACCACCATTCCAACCTGCAACATTATCTATAAAGTCGGAATCATATATAGTAGTATTGGCACCACCATGAGTATGTATAGCACCTGCCCACCAGAAAGCACTATTTTTATAGAAAGTACTATTGTTGACTACAAGTATACCACAGTTATTAATACAACCAGGTTCGGTTCTAGCATAATTACCTTCAAAGTAACAATCAGTTACTTCCATAGATGCTAGAGTACATGTACCAGTAGGATCATCCTTAGGATTATAAACACTCAAACAACCAAAATCAGTAGTACAATTGATAAAAGTACAGTTAGTCATGACAACATTACCTTTCTTAATATGAAGTATACTTGAATGACCTAAATTAGTTGAAATGTTGGTAAAGTAACAGTTTATAAATGCATTATAATCCACATTACCTCCCATCTGCAGGAACACACCATCAGGCTGATAGCGGGTTCCAATCCATTTAAAGGTTACATTTTCCATAGTGATTCCTACACCAGAATCATCATCTGTTTTAATAGCAGTATAAGTGATATTTCCAGCATTAGGTGAAGTATCCCCAATATATGCACCAGAATTCCCTATAATTTTCACATTATTCTTAACTATAATCTGATAATTTGAATCTGAAACAGAATCAGGATAATAGTTAGTATTTTCCTTTAATTTCAAAACATAATCCTTATCTGTAAGAGAACAGTAATACTGAAGATCATTCCAATCATTTACCGTTATCTCTTCAGAAGTTGTTTGAAACTCAGAATCATCCAAACTGGAATCCAATTCTTCACTATCTGAAGATTCAATCTCTTGTACAACACTTATATCTTCGCTTACGGCAGCTGTTTCAACTTCAAGTGCATCAGAAGCCATTGTTTGATTGGCATCATCCACATCATTAGCTGAAACAGAACCTAATGAAAGCAGAACAAGACATATTGTTATACTTATCATAATAAATTTATTCAATTTCATTTAATCAACCTAAACATATATTATATTAAGCATATTTTTATCCACACACATATATAAAGATTTCAAATGAACTTGAAAATAAATTAAAAAAAGATAAGTTAAAAATATATTAAATTAATAAATTAATATTAAAAAAATAAAAAAAAAGATAAGCTTTAAAAGCTTAAAACTTAATTTTATCTGTTTACTATGATGCTGTTAACAATTGTCTTATCAACATATTGTGCAGCAATTGTATAGTTGCCCGGCCTTAAATTAATAGGCAATTTAGCAACACCATTTGAATCAGTCTTAATATTATAAGAAACGCTTCCAATGTTAAATTTAACAGTTACACCCGGCACAGCAAGAGAATTGCCACCATCATCGATCAATTGAACATCATAAGAAGTTCCATCCTTATAGGTCATATTAACATCATCTGCCTTAATGGATGCCTTTACGTTTACAGAGATTGTGTTGCTTACCCTTACATAATCATAACATGAATCTCCAAAAGCAGCGGTGATTATATATTCCCCTACACGTAAATTTATCGGCAATTTTGCAATTCCATCAGAGTTTGTTTTGATATTATAAGTTACGGAACATATTGTAAACTTAACGACTTCATTAACAATTGGCCTGCCGTTATTATCAACCAAACTTACTTCATAAGCACTGCCATCCTTATAATACATCACAAGATTACTGGAAGTGAGCACTGGAGTTACTTTTAAAACGGTAATAGTATTAGTAATATTATCACCATTGTACATAGCATTACCATTGAATTTAGCAGATATTGTATAATTGCCTGTTCTTAAATTAATAGGCAAGTTGGCAACACCATCACTACCGGTGATACGATTATATGTAGATTTACCGATAGTAACTGCAACTGCAGCATTTGCAATTGGATTATTATTTGCATCAGTTAACCTGACAAGATATGCAGTACCATCCTTATAATCCATAACAATATTATCGGCGGATAAGGTAACTGAAGCTTTGTTTACTGTTACGGTAGCATTGATGAATGATGATTCATACCTATCATTGCCTTCAAAAGTAGCATTTAACTGGTAAACACCAGGTTTGAAGTTTATAGGTAATGTAACCAAACCTTCATCGTTTGTTTTGAGACTATAAACTTTTCCCGGCATGCCGATTTTCACTGTAGTTCCACTAGCAAGCATATTTCCCATATTATCAATCAACTTAACAATCCAAGCGCTTCCATCCTTATAGCTCATAACAATATTATCAGCCAGTAGGATGGTTCGAATAGATGAAATTTGAATTTCAGAAGTGTCAACAGATGATTTATAACCTACAGCATTAAATGTAGCGGATATGGAGTTAAGCCCATTTGCAAAACTGTGGGCTATTTTAGCTATTCCATTGGTTACTTTAACAACAAATTCGCTTCCATTTAAATTAAATGTGACATTTCCATTATTCAACAGATTCCCATACTGATCAATTACAGTAGCAGTAATATTAACCGGATTAAAACCGTCATAATCAATTACCAAGTTAGTGATTGTGTCAATTTCATTTAATATTGTGAACGCTTTAATGCAAGCCACCTGAGATGAATATGTATGGCCTGTATAAGATCCAGAATGATTAAATAAATCAACCCAATTTTCACCATCCAAACTTATGAAAGAAATTCCAGGTTTGTAACTCAATTTATTAAGTGACACATGTTCTGAAATAGGGAACGATACAACATCCGGACGACTTACTTTAAATACAACTTCAAAATCAATACTTGAATTCAAATATATTAACTCATCTAAACCGAATGTATAATATCCAGGATTGGAAATACCTTCCATTACTTCTTTCAATGAACCATTTACATAAACGGATGCTGTCCAATTGGTTTCCTTTTCAAAGTAGGTTGATATTCCCGCTAAAAATTCATTATCCTCAGCATAGAATATATTTTTATACCAAAGAGTACTTTCTCCATTATAATAGAAATCAGTCTCACCAGCAATATCATACTGATAATTTCTGTCATATCTCATGGTATCATTCAGAATATAGGTATATGCAATATTATCTTTGCCCGGTTGAGCTAATTTTTCATCATAGTATGATACATAGAAGTATCCGTTGTCTTTCCAATTAGGACCCCAACTGTTTCTTACTATCCATGCACCGTCACCCTTATCCTGAGACAACCCATAGAAGTGATCTCTGGAGTAGTTATCATCCCATCCTACAATGGTTACAGCATGGTTTGATGAACTGGTACTCCAGCAGTAATATCCTTCCCATCTGAAGAAGTTGCTATCATATAACATTGAAGTTCCAACGGCACCATATTTCATAATAGCTTTTTTGATTGCATCATTATCAAGATAGTTATCCCTTTTTAAGAATAGAACATTTTGAACATGCATTACACTATTCAATATTGGTGATAATGTTCCATGATCATCGAAAACATCGTCAGAATCACTGACAGGACCTAACCAACTTGTAAGATAACCTATATGCATACGGTCATAACCGCCTTCATTGGTTTCCATATCCCATCCGTAATCTGAAAACTGAGCCATGAGATTCTTCATGTTCTCTTCAGACAAATCCAAAGATTCTCCACCAGCCTTTAAAATAGCGGACTCTAAAACTGCAATTGATGCAAATGCCCAACAGTTACCGGAAGATTGCTGGTCTTTTGGGATTGTAAGCAAATTAAAATCACGTAAACTGTAGTATGAAGGCAAATCTGTAACTTCAGAGACATTGTTTTTGTACATAGTGTAATTTCCATTACCTATTGTTAAATTTATAGAGGATATTGAATATTCATCATTTCGGAAAAATGCACTATTTCCATTGAACCTATTATACTGCCTAATGGAAGACATGCCTTTGAATGTGTTGCAGATAGAATAAACTGCCCCTGCAGTCATATTAGCATTATTGTTTGTAAAGACATTATTTCTCAAAAAGAAATTAGTGGAATTATCAATGAATAATGCGCCACCGTTGTTTGCTGAATTGTTAATGAAATTACCATAATAAGATGTGAAATTACCATACATATGATAAATCGCTCCACCATCCCATTTGGCAACAGAATCATTTACAACTATATGATTTAGACTAACATCAGTTAATAAAGAAGAGATTGCACCTCCAAATGTAGCGGATGAATTGACTATTTCCACATCATTCACTTTTAAAGTGGAACCTCTAATATAGATTGCGCCACCTGCATCAGCCAATGAATAGGAATTATAAAATTTAGACCGTGTAATATTAATTTTAACCCCATATTCACCAGCAATTGAACCGCCAAAGTTATATGCAAAGTTATTAATGAACATGGTATCGATTATGTCCAGACTACCGCCATCCATGTAGATTGCACCACCATATTCAGCATAATTATCTATAAATGTACAATTCTTAATATTTACTGCAGGAGTATATCCGCTATAATACGGACAGTATATCGCCCCGCCAAAATTATTTCCGTAGCTATCCTTATTACTGCCGGAACCATGAGCAAATATGGTATTTGTAGCATTTAAAGTTGCATAATTCATTATAGTAGCATCACTGATGGTCAAATTTGTTAAAGTCATTGCATTCCAAGCCCTAAATGCAACACCATCAAATTTTATGATTGTTTGATTGGCATTACAGCCTATGAAATTGACCTGCTCTATTGATTTGACTTTATCCAAATTATATTCCCCATTAGCCAAATAAACATTAGCGTTGGCCTTAATCCTATCGGCAGTCAAATATTTGTAGGGATTGTCTTTTGAACCATCACCCGAATCATCTGCTGCGGATGCATTGAAATAATAATCCTTACTGGTATCTTTGATTATTTCAGCATCTTCATTAATTTCAAGTGGATTTGAACTTCCATCATCAATCATTACTCCAGTAGCGTTTTCATGAGCAAAACTTGAAGGAATAATAATCAATAATACCAATATTATCGAAAGGAAGCACAATCCTTTATTAATCTTAAACAAAATAATATCCTCCAAAAATGTTTAATCAATAGTATATATAAAATTCATATTATAAATAATCAAGTTAGTATAAAGAGATAAAATGAAAGGATGTTACTGTTTAATAATTAGCATGAATGATAAAAAGACAATCAAAATTGGCAAAAAACTTGGAAAAACCACCTTTAAAGAAGGTTATTACGTCTATGTGGGATCTGCCATGAATTCTTTAAGTGCACGAATTAATAGACATTTAAGTAATGAAAAGAAGCTCCATTGGCATGTCGACTATCTTTTGAAAAATGCTAAGATTACTGATGTGATTTACAATGAATCAAATTTAAAAATAGAATGTGAATTATCACAATATCTGGCAACAAAAACCATTGGGATTAAGGACTTCGGATGTTCAGATTGTGAATGTGAAAGTCACCTGTATTATTTTAAAAATAGAAAAGAGGCTATTGAGAATGTTGAGAATGCATATGACTCAATAGCTATGGATTACAAGTTTTTTAGAATATAAAACCTTTCTTTTTCTTGTGTTTGTATGAAATCTCAAAAGAGTCGAGAGCCAATCTCTTTAAAACTTCCCTATCCTCTTCACATATGCCCACAGTTTCTTCCCACTCCTTTTCTAAGCCGGAAATTTCATCCAGAATTTCAATACCTTTAGAAGTTAAGAAACAGTCATAAGCCAAGCCATTGTCAGGATTTAAATCGATTTCAATCAAACCGTTCTTTTCAAGTTTCTTATATTTATTGAGATATAGTCCCAAATGCATGTTAAACAAATCATCCTTTTCAGCCTTTTCATATTCTCTGATTCTAACTTTTTTGTGATGTGGTTTTTCATGCTTTTTGACTCTTTTTAAAAGCTTTATCTGGCTTTCATGCAGGAATATGCTTAAGTTTTCACGAACATAAGTCATTTTAGACTCTTCGATGATTCCTATCAAAGAGGATGCATCCATATTGGAAATTGCTTTTTCGTGAGGATGTGCCATTTTATCGCCTCATTTCATTTGTCCGAATATTCCTCTCATGATTCCTTTGGTAACTTCACGGGCGGCAGTGTTCATTGCTTGAGAAGCGGCCCTTTCAACCATCTTTTGAGGTTCTGATTTTTTAGCTCTTTTTCCGCTGCCTTTTGTCTGACTTGCAATGACAGTACCCAAAATATCCACCAGGACAGAACCTTGCTGTTGTTGAGGTGCTTCTTGAGGAGCTTCCTGTTTTTGGGTTTTGACTTCCTCAATGATTTCCTTATCAGCTGCAGGAACTTCACTTTCAATATTCGGATTTGAATCAATTTTATTTAATAATAATTCATAAGCAGACTCTGGATCAACAGCATCCCAATATTTGGATTTGAATTGGGAAATATCAATTATTTGCTTACGCAATTCATCATCAATGGCTCCAATGTGACTTTGAGGAGGCACTATCTTAACTTGCTCTACAACATTTGGTGCTCCTTTTTCATCTAAAGTGGATACTAAAGCTTCACCGGTTCCTAAATTGGAAATTACTTCAGCAGTTCCGAAATTAGGGTTTGGCCTGAATGTTTCGGCTGCTACCTTAACTGCCTTTTGGTCTTTTGGAGTGTAAGCGCGCAATGCATGCTGTACACGATTTCCAAGCTGTGCCAAAATATCATCCGGAATGTCTGCAGGAGATTGTGATATGAAATATAATCCAACGCCTTTTGATCTGATAAGCCTTACAATCTGTTCGATTTTTTTACCGAATTCAGGTGAAATCTCATCAAACAGTAAATGAGCTTCATCAAAGAAGAATACGAATTTAGGTTTTTCCATGTCTCCAACTTCAGGCAAATTCTGATATAGGCTGGACATCATCCAAAGCAGGAATGTAGAATAAATTTCCGGTGACAGGGATAATTTTTGAGCATCCAAAACATTAATAACCCCTCTGCCGTTATCGTCAACTTGCATGAAATCATTTAAATCCAAAGCAGGTTCACCGAAGAATAGGTTTCCGCCTTGGTCTTCAAATGCGATTAAACTTCTTAAAATGGTATTGGCTGATTTAGGAGAAATTGCACCATACTGACCTTCATATTGATCCTTATTTTCAACGACATGATTAATCATAGCTTTTAAATCTTTTAAATCAATGATTAAAAGGGATTCATCATCTGCCACTCTAAATACAATATTTAAAACACCTTCTTGCGCTTCAGATAGGTTCAATATTTTTGAAAGCAACATAGGCCCCATTTCAGAGAGTGTTACTCTTATAGGAATACCCTTTTCACCGAACAAATCCCAAAATTCAACAGGATATTCATGGAAATTAAATCCTTTTTCCTCAAGAGAGAAGTCTTCAACATTTTTTGCAATGAAATCGTTTGTTGCACCGACTTTTACAAGCCCTGAAACATCTCCTTTCATATCCGCTAAAAATACTGGAACTCCTAAATCTGAAAAGGATTCCGCTAAGACTTTTAAAGTCACTGTCTTACCAGTACCTGTTGCTCCAGCGATTACACCATGCCTATTAGCCATTTTCGGTAATAAAAATACATTTTCATTTTCATTACATCCAACTAAGATTTTATCTTCTGCATACATTGCATTTCACCCATTTTCTATTTTCTTAATTAAATAGTTAGTCTTTTTAACTATATTATTTTTATTAAATGATTTTGATATTCTTTTGATTGCATCCAAGTTCTTAACAAGATTGTCCAGCCATGAGAAAATATCTCCCGGATAGACTTGAATCTGATATTTTCTGAATAGCTTATTTGAAATGTCCTGCGGATCCTTGCCTTTAAGCCTCTCATTAAGGATAACTTCCGAAATTCCCCTTTGCATACAACTGCAGAATGGCCTATCCTGACAATTGCACTGCATAAAATCAGTTTGAAGTGCAATCAAAGCATCCTGGAATTTCTTGTCAACTTTTTCAATAGCTTCACCCGAGGATATGATATCCAAAGTGGATTCTGCAAATAATCTTGTTGAAAACTTAATCTTTAAAGCGTTTGAAATCTGATTGTGGACAACGCTTGACAGGTATGCGTTTTCAAACATTTCCAAATCCAAAGCCATAGCCAAAATCAATACTTTAAGCTTATCATACTTTTCCTTCTTCCTATACATTGGGGAGTGACCGACATATCTTATCAGATATTCCTTATCGTTTAAAGTATTTTTGATGAACTCTGCCTCTTCAATTGATAAGAATGAAACTGATGTTGCCCTTCCATAATTTGTAACTTCCAGCCTATTGTTTGCTGAAATACTTATCAAACCTAAATCTTCCATTTCATCAGCAGCTATTTTTAGCGAAACAGGAACATCAATATCCTTATAGAAGTTATTTAACGCATCAACCGATTTTATTGAAGTGGATGAAATATCTGCCAAAATCTGCTCATAAGCAGACTCTTCATCATATTCAATATAGACATCTTCATGATTGCTTTCCAAAAGGTCCAATGCTTTTGCCTCTTCGGATTCGCCTGCAAAATCATTGCCAACTTCCGGCAGGAGATAAACAATACCTCTGTCGTGATAGGATGGCCTTCCAGCACGGCCTAACATCTGTGAAAACTCATTTGGATTAATCCACTTGTTTCCCATTACAAGTGAGTCGAATATTACCTGTGATGCCGGAAAATCAACACCAGCAGCAAGAGCAGCTGTTGTTACAACACAGGAAATTTTTCCCCTGTCAAAGTCCTTTTCGATTTTTTCCTTCTTATAATATGATAAACCTGCATGGTAAGCCTGAGCATTAACCCTCTTATTGTTTAAATAATTGGCAATCTGGTGAGTTTTACGCCTTGAATTTGTAAATATGATAGTTTGGCCTCTAAAGCCTTTCTTGGATTTGGTATGAAACTCCTTTTGAACAAGATTTCTCATCAAATGACGTTTTTGAGACTCGTTTCTCACATAAACCAAATGTCGCTCAAGCGGAACCGGTCGCTCTGAATATTGAACCAGTTTCATATTGAATTCTGATGCCAAAAATTCAGGATTCTTGACAGTAGCGGAAAGACCGATTATTTGGGTTTTTGGATATAAATTCTTTAGACGTTTAATCAAACCATTTAAACGGGTACCACGGTCTTCATCATCAATCATGTGAATTTCATCAATCAAAACGACACCCAAACCTGATAAAGATTTGGAATTTCCATTCCTTAAAAGATAATCTATTCCCTCATAAGTTGCAACAACAATATCTGCTTTAGATACATCAGAATCAGGAAGTTTTAACTCACCTTTCGCTTTTACACGATTTCTTCCAACCTTAATCGCTACTTTTAAACCTAATTTTCGATATTTCTTCTTAAAATCGCGATATTTCTGATTTGCAAGAGCAACCAATGGAGTCAGAAAGATGAATTTTTTGCCTTTCAGTGCCTCTGTGATTCCTGCAAGCTCTCCAACTAAAGTCTTACCCGAACCTGTTGCACTTACAACAAGCAAATCCTCACCTTTTAAAAGCCCTTCCTTAATGGCCAGATACTGAACCGGCAATAATTTGGTGTTGCCTGAGTCCAAAAGAACCTGTTTAAAGTCTTTAGGAATTTTAAGGCGTTTCATATCTACCGGAGGAATGATGTGTTTTGATTTTTTGGTTTTATCAAATAACGTCAGATTCCTGTTTTTTATAGGGTCAAAATGAGGATCAAGGACAGACAAAGTTTTTTCCAAACTTCCGGTCTTTTCCAAAGTGCCTTTTAAGTTTCTGAATATCTTTTTATCAAATCCCTGAAGTTTAATTTCCTGTTTGATTGTATCATAAGCACAATCTTTACAAATCAACTGATTATTATGTTTGTAAGAATAAGATGAATTGACTATTGTAATATTTCCCTCATAAGCACAAAAGTCGCAAACTTGAGTCTTTCTTACTTTAATATTGAGGGATTTTAAAAATTTCTCTACCTTTTCATCGGGTGTTGCTAAAAAAACAGCCTGTGAACGTAAAAGTTTAATAACCTCACCCGGAGGCATGAGCTTTTCATTTAATGTGGAGTTGTCATTGAAATTATAATCCGCTACAAATCTGGAGATGGATAATGAATCCCCGTCATGTGAAAATTTAATGTTTCCAACAAATTCAGGTTCCCTTTTATGATTTAATGCACCTTTCGGCGAACCTATAGGATATAATCTCCACTGTTTTTTAACCTTTTTTAAAACTAGCATTGCTTTTATTTATATTTTTAATTGTTAATAAATTTTAAAAAAGAATTTGATTAATCAATATAATCAAATCTTGTTTCTAAAATAATGATTATTGCAAAACCGATTATGGCAACAATAAGACATGGGAACAGACCTGCGAAGCTCAATCCTGCTGAATTGATAATTTCAACGCTAGGAACTTTCAAAGAACCTAACATTACACCAATGAGGAATGCCATGGTGACCTTTTCATGGTTTTTAAGCAGGTAATTGAGTATTTTTGAAAATCCAAGTATTCCAATTACTGCACCAACTACAAAAACAATAATATCAACAATATGAAGCTGGTGAAGTGCATTCAACATGTATTTGTACTGGCCTAAAAGCAAAAGCAAAAATGAACCTGAAATTCCAGGCAGAATCATCGCACAGATAGCTATCATTCCTGAAATGAATATCACGATTAAAGAATGATTTGCGGCTATCGGGTTTAAGCTCACAAATATGAATGTTAAAACTGCACCCAATAATGCGAACAATATGTTTTTTATGTTGATTTCATTGAGTTTTTTAAACAATATCACTGCTGAAGCTATAATCAATCCCAAGAAGAATGCATATGTCAGAGCAGTATGCGCCTCCATACAATATGTAACCACTTTTGCAAGTGTCAGGAAAGCAACACCTATACCTAATATCAATGGTATGAAGAATTTAAAGTCAATTTCTTCAAATAACTCTGTCAAAAATCCATTAAAGTCCCCTTTGAAGAGAGGTTTTAAAAATGCAAAACGGATTTTACTAATTGATTCAACCAAATGCCCATAAATTCCAGTAATCAATGCTATTGTTCCACCTGAAACACCCGGAACAATATCTGCTGAACCCATCAAAACTCCGCGAATAAATATCAAAATAGCTTCCCTAATATCAAAACTCAAGTTATCACCTAAATAAATATTGGTCTTAATTAATTATATAGATTATTAAAAAAAAGAAAAGAAGAGAATAATTCAAAAGAATTATTCATCATTAAATGGTTGTGGAAGTTCGCAAACTCCACTGTCTTTTGCAAGATATGCATATGCAAATGCTGCACAGATTGCACCGAGAATAGGTCCGACCAAGTATATTGGGAAGAATCCCCAGAGGTTTTGGCCTCCTAAAATCATGTCCATCAAGTATGGTCCGAATGTACGTGCAGGGTTGATAGAAGCACCGGTAAATGCGCCTAAAACGACGATTACTGCTGCAACAGTCATACCGATTGATATTCCAGCAAAACCAGGTTCTGCCTTTTTATCAACAGCTACACCCATTACAACCATCATTAGGAAGAATGTTCCTAAAAACTCGGCAAACATTGCTTGCATGTAGCTGACTCCAAGACCTGGAGCTGTTGCACCGAGCCCTCCGATTGCAACTGCAGGATTACCTAGACATAAGAATAGACAAAGGCTTCCTAAACATGCACCAATCACTTGTGCAACTATATAATAGATACTGTCAATTAAAGCAATGTTTTTAGTGACAAGGAGCCCAATAGTTACAGCTGGATTCAAGTGTGCACCAGATATCTTACCGAATACATAAATACATATCATTACAGTTAGACCAAATGCTAAAGCAATAGCAATCCAGTCACCAAGTCCACCTAAAGGTCCAATACCAGTAGCGCCAGCAGCATCAGTAATCAACAATGTCACTACAGCTGAACCAGTACCGAAGAATACTAGGAAAAAGGTTCCTAAAAGTTCTGCAAAGAATTTTTTTCTTATATTACAGGTCATTCAACTCACCTATACAGCTTCTCTCCATTGACAATATTCGTGTTTACCATCCACAAGTGAAGCAGCAGCACAGTTTTTACATCCTCTTACAGGAGATCCTGGTGCTTCTTTGTTAAGTGCTATAATATTGGTCATCATTGTAGCTGTAATTGGTTCTGAAGTTAATAGACATGGGTAGTCTGCTAATCTCATCAATGATGAGAATCTTACTGTAATTCCACATGCAGGATATGTATATCTTTGCGGGTTCATTACAACTTCACTGTCTAAAATAGGACTTAAGTCAACCTCAAATCCAGTGATTTTTGGCACTAATTCTCCACCAGTGCCTGCTCTGAATTTTCTTGCTCCGCTAATTGCGTTATATCCTCTGTAAATCATGTCCATGAAGTCACAGTTGTGTAATTCCGCAGCAGCACCTCTAGTTGGGTATTGTTGTACGTAGTTGTGGAATCTTTTAGACAATAAATCTACAATCATTGGTGCATTGAATCCATCTAATTCTAAAATAAATTCAGTTGCACATGCAGATGCACCAGTAGATAATTTCAATACATTGAATGGAGATTCATAATTATCTAAGTTGTTTCTTAAAGTAGCTTCGATTACTTTAGCGGTTGCTTGAACAATAGCTAAGGTCATGTCATCCTTACACATGTTGTAAGTTGATTGACCAATGTGGTGTCCAATATCTCCAACACAGTAAGCAGGAACAGTAACAATGTTTCCGTAGTGTACTCCATCGTCAATTGCAGCTTTAACAACACCGGTCATTGCTTTTTTATATTTGTTCATGTAGTCTCTTACATCGAATGAAGTGTGGTCCGCATCATCCATCAATTGACCTTGTCCTTCAATAGGAGTTTTGTAAATCATTTGCAATGCTGCGATTTCCTTTTCAGTAGCTTCAGCGGCGGTTGCGCCTTCTTCAATAGCGTGAGCAAATGCATCTCCAATACCGTAAGAGGTGTTCATACCCCAAGATTTTGCAGATAAAATTGCTTGTTTGTGGGCTACAGGAATGTCTGTTTTAAGCAATATTTGATTTACAACATTACTGGTACTTCCAGGCATCATCGCAAAGTCAACTACACAGGTTGGTCCGTAAAATCCACCGTATCTTCTGATGGATTCTTTTGCAACAATTGCTTCATTATCAGCAATTGCTTCGATGAATTTATCTAAGCTGTCTGCAAATTCACCATCTTCTTCACATAAAATTTCTAAAACTGGAGGAGTTTGGAAATGTTCAATGAATGGATCATCTTCACATTTTAAAGTGTCAGTAATGGAAGATAAAATCTCAAAGTGG
This sequence comes from uncultured Methanobrevibacter sp., assembly GCF_902770715.1. GTDB lineage: Archaea > Methanobacteriota > Methanobacteria > Methanobacteriales > Methanobacteriaceae > Methanocatella. Next base: position 25,622 of record NZ_CACXTS010000015.1, read on the forward strand.
TTTTTAACAGATTCCTTGTGTAAGTTAATTACAGATTCTGCTTGGTTGTCCAATGCTTTCATGCCAGCAACGGCATCGGCATATGGTTTTGCATCAACGATTTTGAAATCGTTGTACCTGTTTTCTGATATAACTGCAATGTCCGCATTTTGAGCAGCCATTGACTCGTTAATCATTTTTTCATATAACTCTCTCATTTTTATCACCAGTGATAAGTGTAGTTAATTAAGTATCGCCTAGGAATTAATACTTAACTACCTTATGATTAATAATTAAACAAGAAAGTATATAAATTTAGTTAAATGATTTTTAGAATTTAAAAAGATTAACAATTAATGTTTATTAATTTTAAGAAAAAATCGAACGGTAAATTAAAAATTAAAATAAAAAAATAGTGAATGAATAGGAGAAAAAATCATTTTCCTATATCTTCTACTAATTCTTTAGCATATGGAGTAATGTTTTCATCAAGCATGCGCTCCAAGAATTGACCTGTATATGTTCCGGCTTCAGCAATCTCTTCTGGAGTACCGGTTGCAATTACCTGACCTCCGCCATCTCCACCTTCAGGACCAAGATCAATAATATGGTCTGCAGTTTTAATAACATCCAAATTATGCTCAATTACTACTACGGAGTTTCCAGCATCAGTTAATCTTGATAAAACTTCCAATAATCTTTTAATATCATCAAAATGAAGACCAGTTGTCGGTTCATCTAAAATGTATAATGTTTTACCAGTGCTTGTTCTGGACAATTCCTTAGCCAATTTAATTCTTTGAGCTTCCCCACCCGAAAGTGTGGTTGCAGGCTGACCTATCTTCATATATCCTAAACCCACATCATACAATGTTTGAAGCTTTTTAGTAATTTTAGGAATGTTTTCAAAGAATTCCAATGCTTCTTCAACAGTCATTTCCAATACTTCATAGATATTTTTACCTTTGTATCTTATATCCAATGTCTCTTCATTGTATCTTTTTCCGCCACAAACTTCACATGGAACATAAACGTCCGCTAAAAAGTGCATTTCAATTTGAACGATTCCATCACCGGAACATGCCTCGCACCTTCCACCTTTTACATTGAATGAGAATCTTCCAGGTTTATATCCCCTTGCCTTGGATTCAGGTGTGTTAGCAAACAATTCACGTATGTCAGTGAATACTCCAGTGTAAGTTGCAGGATTTGATCTTGGAGTTCTTCCAATAGGTTTCTGGTCTATTGCAATGACTTTATCAATATTTTTTAAACCTTCAATCTCCTTGTATTTTCCGGCGAACATGAATTTTTTGGATAATTTTCCATGAGCTCCTTTGTATAAAATTTCATTTATCAAACTACTTTTACCTGAACCGCTGACTCCAGTAACACAGGTGAATTTGCCCAATGGAATTTCAACATCAATATTCTTAAGGTTATTCTGTTCGGCACCAATGATTTTTATAAACAAACCATTTCCAGGCCTTCTTTCCTTAGGAATTTCTATTTTTTTAGCTCTGGAAATATATTGGCCAGTTATAGAATCAGGATTATTCATAATATCCAGTGGAGTTCCTTGAGCCACTATCTTACCACCATGCTCTCCAGCACCAGGACCTATATCGACAACATAATCTGCAGATAGAATTGTCTCTTCATCGTGCTCAACAACAACTAAAGTATTTCCCAAATCCTTAAGTCTTTTTAATGCTTCAATAAGCTTGATATTGTCTCTTTGATGAAGACCAATACTAGGTTCATCCAAAATGTAGAGTACACCAACCAGACCTGAACCTATTTGAGTAGCTAAACGGATACGCTGTGCTTCACCACCAGACAATGTACCGGAAGATCTTGACATTGACAAATAATCAAGCCCAACTTCAACTAAAAAGCTTAATCTTTCTTTAATTTCCTTTAAAACTTCTTTTGCAATGAAATTTTCCCTTTCAGTAAGCTCAAGATCTTGGAAAAATTTATATGAATCCTTGATTGAAAGGTCACAAACATCAATGATTGATTTTCCTCCTACAGTTACTGCCAATACTTCTGGTTTTAAACGTTTACCATCACAGACATAACATTTTCTGTCAGACATGAATTTTGAAAGGTATTTTCTGGAATAGCTTGATTTGGTTTCAAAGTATAGCCTTTGCATTCTAGGAACAACACCCTCAAACTTACGGTTCACCATATATGATTTATTTCTTCGTTTAAATGTGAATGGAATCTTTTCCTTGCATCCAAAAAGAATTGTGTCCTGATGTTCTTTGCTAAGCTCCTCGAATGGTGTGTCCATGCTGAAATTGAAATGCTTTGACACTGCATCAAGCATTTGGAAATAATAGTTTTCTCTTTTTGCAGAACTTGCCCATGGAACAATAGCTCCTTCACTTAATGACAATGATTTGTCAGGTACAACCAAATCTGGATCTATTTCCATTTTAGAACCGATACCATTACATTCAGGACATGCTCCCTGAGGGGCATTGAATGAAAACATCCTTGGAGTAAGCTCTTCGAAGTTTATTCCACAATCAACACAGGCAAAATGCTCGGAATATTTCTTTTCATATTCTTCTTGCCCATCATCAAACAGAACAGTGATTAAACCGTCGGTAAACTCTGCTGCAGTTTCAAGGGAGTCAACCAACCTTCTTTTAAAATCAACATCTTTTCTAATCTTTAATCTGTCGACTACGACATCAATATTATGCCTATATGTTTTTGCAAGTTCAATATCTTCATCTAAATTCCTTATCTCTCCATCAACACGAACCCTTACAAATCCCTTATTTCTAAGGTCTTCCAAAACATCTTTAAATTGGCCTTTCTTATCTCGTACAATAGGTGACAATATGTGAATTTTAACTCCTTCACCCTCTTCGATGACTGCTTCACCAATTTGACCTATGGTCTGTTGTGAGATTTCCTTTCCACAATTTGGACAATGAGGAATACCAATTCTTGCAAATAATAATCTCAAATAATCATAAATTTCTGTAATTGTTCCTACAGTTGACCTTGGATTTTCCCTTGTAGTCTTTTGGTCAATGGAAATTGCCGGAGACAATCCTTCAATGGACTCCATTTCAGGTTTTTTCATTTGCCCTAAGAATTGCCTTGCATAAGCTGATAATGATTCAACATATCTACGCTGTCCTTCAGCATATATTGTATCAAAAGCAAGTGAAGACTTTCCAGACCCACTCAGCCCAGTAATTACAATGAATTCATCGCGGGGGACACTTACATCAATATCCTGCAGATTGTGCTCACGTGCACCCTTGATGACAATTTGTTTTTTAGAATCTTCTCCCATAATAATCTCCTAAAAATTAGTTATATAATATTAGAACAATCTCATTTATAAAGTCTTTTAGAGAGCATTTGGAAAGTAAAAAAATCAACATCCTATATGAGGTATTCTTTCTGACGTATTCTGACGAGTCCATCCTGAGCCCATACTATAATAAAACTTACTTAATTTAGTTTTGGTTGATTTTTTTAGATTATATTTGAGTTTGACTATCAATCCGGAAGTATCATAATCATTAAATCTTCCTTTCATATATTTTACTGTTAGCCATTTGGTAGGAATTTTGTGGCTTCCATGGTCATAATCTCCAGAAGGGTTGCCGACCAAAACCTTTTTTCCGTCTTTGCTTATGTCCAAAATTGATACAAAATGGCCCCAAGTATGGAATATTAATGCACAACCACCTTTTTTAAGCTGCTTTAAAGCCTTGTCAAAAGAACTTTTATAATAAATGCTGCATTTAAAATTATTCTTTTCCAATGCCTTTTTGAGCCCTTTGGTGCTTGATCCGTAAACAGAACTTGTACCTGCCTGTTTGGCCAGATATTTTTCATTTACATATTTCTTTAAAACCTGACTGCACATGCTGGCTGAAGTCGGACCGCATGTATAATCTGTGTTCTGCTCATCCCTAACTTCCGCATAAGTGTAAGATTTGCCCTTAAGTAAAACGGTTATCTGGCTTGGCCAGTAATCATGCTTGTTCTTCTTAACAATTTTTGTATTGATTGCCCTCTCGATAACATTCCATTTTTCTCTTTTGATAATATGATTGATAGTTGGTTCCGCTTTAGATTTGAATATGACATATTTGCTCAATTTATTATTTAAAAACAAACAATAGCTATCTCTTTTAATTACCTCAAGATATTGAGCTTTTGTAAGAGTATATGTCATATCTCCATCGGCCATTGCAAAATATACAGTCATTCTGTCAACATCCGGCACACCATTTTTCAATGGAATTTTGGACTTGAACGGATTTTTGGTATCTCCCTTGACGCAATTGACCTTTTTGGAAGCATTTGATTTAATCGCATTTTTATTGCCCTGGAAAGTTGCCGAAATTTCATGGCTTCCAACACTTAGCTTAGGCTTGAATATAATCATCCCTTCATTATTAGTGGTTTTAACAATGGTTTTTCCATCAATGACTATTTTAACCTTCTTTTTCGAAACCAATGATTGACTAACACTTTTTAAATAGACCCTTAAATGACCATTTGTTAAAAGCCTACTGTTTCCTATAACAAGAGATGTTGTATCTATAACAACCAATTTGGCGGATTTGGATACTGAATTATAATATGAACTTCCAAGAAAAGAAATTTCAAGAGGATAATCCTTTGCATAAAGGTTTATTTTAAGTTTTGCAAGACCATTAATGTCGGTTGTCACCTTATAAGTTTTATCGTTGAGTAAAAAGTTAATTTTTGCATTTCTAATACCATTGCCCTCATCATTTTTGAGAAACATTTCAAGATAATCCCCTCTAAGAAGGGTGGAGTTTTGAATAAAAATACCTGCATTTATTTTTAAAACATCAATATCGAAGGTATTGTTTACTGCAGAATAGTTCTCATTTCCCATAAAAAACACTTTGAGAGCATATGTTTTAGCAGGCATCCATATCTTTAATTGGGCAATGCCCTTTTCATTTGTAAAAAGAGAATAACTTTCATCATTAATATTTGCGGTCAAATTCTGATTTGAAATTGGGGCGTTATTTGAATCCTTCAGAGATATTCCAATTGATGAAGCTTCATAAACTTCAAGGGAATCAACAGAAATGGTTGGGACCTCCTTGGATTCATTTACATCATCATCAACAGAATCGCTTTGAGATTCATTAACTTCACAGATTACTTCCTGTAATGAACCATCCGTCCCCAAACTGTCTGAATCAGTCAAATTTGTGGCCGAAACTCCACTTATGCTAATTAATATTAAAATTATAAGAATAAACAAAACCCTTTTGGACAAAAACATTGATTCACAACCTAATTTCTCATTTATCAAATCCCTTCAATGCATAAAGCTTATTTCTTAAATCGGCAGCCCTTTCAAAGTCCAATCTCGCAGCCGCATCTTTCATGTCTTTTTCTAAATCACGGATAAGTATTTGGAGTTCATCCCTAGGCATCTTTTCAATATCTGCACCCCTGACCTTATATTTTTCATCTTCTTCAGCGAGTTTTTCTTTTAAGGTTCTTTGAGTTGATTTTGGAGTGATTCCATGAACTTCATTGTATTTCATTTGCAGCTTGCGCCTTTTCATTGTAATATCATATGCATTTTTCACGGAATCTGTCATATTGTCCACATACATTATTACACGGCCGTTAACGTTTCTTGCCGCACGTCCAATAGTCTGTATCAATGATGTTTCATTTCTTAAAAATCCTTCCTTGTCAGCATCCAAAATAGCAACTAATGAAACTTCAGGCAAATCCAAACCTTCCCTTAAAAGGTTTACACCGACCAATACATCAAACTTGCCTCTTCTTAAGTCATTTACAATGTCAATTCTTTCCAATGTGTCGATTTCTGAGTGCATATACCTTACCTTAACACCAATTCTAGCATAATAATCAGTCAAATCCTCAGCCATCCTTTTGGTTAATGTTGTAACAAGCACCCTTTCATCTTTTTCGGCTGTTTTTCTGACTTCTTCAAGCAAATCTTCAACTTGTCCAGTCACCGGCCTTATTATTACTTCAGGGTCAACCAATCCGGTTGGCCTGATAATCTGTTCAACAACATTTCTTGACCTTGAAAGCTCATATTGAGCAGGTGTTGCAGATACATAAATAACCTGATTAACAGATGACTCGAACTCATCAAATCTTAAAGGACGGTTTTCCTTGGCGGAAGGTAGTCTGAAACCGTATTCAACTAAAGTCTCCTTACGGGCACGATCCCCGTTATACATTCCCCTTATTTGAGGAACTGTAACGTGAGACTCATCAATAATTGTTAAAAAATCATCAGGGAAGTATTTTAAAAGGGAATAAGGCTTGTCTCCCCAGTTACGTCCTGATAAATGCATTGAATAATTTTCTACTCCTGGACAGTATCCCATTTCCCTAAGCATTTCTATGTCAAAGCGGGTTCTCTGTTCTAACCTTTGAGCTTCGAGGAGTTTTCCCATTGCATTTAGTTCTGAAAGTCTTTCTTCAAGCTCATTTGTAATTTTTGAAATAGCTACATCCATTTTATCCTGGCCAACAACAAAGTGCTTTGCAGGGAAAATCATGTATCTTTGAAGTGATTCCTGTTTCTTGCCTGTGACTTTATCGATGATGCTGATTGCATCAATCTCATCACCGAATAATTCAATCCTTATTGGTGGGGTTCCATGAACCGGATTTATTTCTATGACATCTCCCCGAACTCTAAATTGACCACGTGCAAATTCAATATCATTGCGCTCATATTGCATGAAAACCAAACGAGCAAGAATTTCAGATCTATCGTAGATATCTCCAACGTTAATTCCAAAAGCGAATTCACCATAATCTTCAGGCGAACCGATACCATAAATGCAACTCACACTGCTTACAACAATAACATCATCCCTTGACAATAATGATTGGGTTGCAGAATGTCTCATAATATCAATATCGTCATTGATTGACGCTTCCTTATCAATAAAGGTATCAGTCCTGGGCACATAGGCTTCAGGCTGATAGTAGTCATAATAGCTAACAAAATATTCAACCGCATTGTCCGGGAAAAATTCTTTAAACTCTTCGTATAATTGTGCAGCCAAGGTCTTGTTGTGGGAAATTACAAGGGTTGGCTTTTGGACTTTTTCAATTACATTTGCCATTGTGAAAGTCTTACCTGAACCTGTAACTCCCAAAAGAGTTTGTTCTTTCATCCCATTATTTATACCTTCGGCTAAGGAGTTAATGGCTTTTGGTTGATCGCCTAATGGTTTATAAGGCGATTTTAACTTGAATTCTTTCATGATATCTAGTTTAAGATTGTAACATTGAAACTGATATGTATATAGCTTGGTGCACAGCATGGAGCGACTCTTTGGTCTCTCACTGTTAGCTGTCCGTAGCCTTTCAGGTCTTTATTTAAATCCTTTATCACATTAGGAACTATTTCAGTATTATAAACTTTAAGAGAACCTAAAAACACTGTTTTAGCAGCCATATTCATTATTGATAAATCTTCTACAATATCAGGTTCTGAATATTTTTGTAAAATATCATTCGATTTGTCGATTAGCTCTTTTTTGATTTGATCCTTATCCATTTTATTCCCTCAATGCATCTGCAATAGATTTTGCAATTGATACACGTGAAGTATCTGAAGATAAACTGTTGGTACCAATGATTTTGTTTGCACCTGCAGCATAGATTCTAGTAGCACCATTATTGGTTAAAATCGGGTGTACGCAACATACATCCACTGATGATGCTCCATATTGTTTTAAGATATTGATTGCATTGACAATAGTTCCGCCTGTTGCGATGATATCATCAATGATTACCGCATGCATGCCTTTTACTGAGTCTACATTAACAGTATTTTCACTTTCACTATCACATCTGACGTCTACGATTTTAGTTTCAACTTTATCAGGTCCTAAACGGACTTTTGTTAAATATGTGCAGTCACAACCAATAATTTCAGATATCTCCTGTGCAAAACCATAAGCGCCTTTATCAGGAGCTATGATTAATGGCTTTTCATTTGTTTTTTTGAAAAATTTCTTATCCAAGTATTCTGCGATTGCAGGCATGGCTGAAATATTTCTTGCAGGAATATCAAAGAAGTTCAAAACACATTCCTCATGAATATTGAAGGTTATGAACTCGTCAGCACCGGCAGCCTGTATCAGATTACAGATGATTTTAGCTGAAATTGTCTCTCCAGGATTAAAACGTTTTTCCTGTCTTGCATAACCCATATAAGGAACTACAGCTCTAACTTTCTTTGCTCCCAAATCCTTAAGATTGGAAATGATAAACAATAATTCCATCAAATTTTCATCTTGAGGATATCCTGTTGATTGAATGACTGTCACTTCGTCTTCAATTTCACCATCAATCCTCAAATACCTTTCTCCATCAGGAAACTTTTTAGTTTCAACATAACATAATTCTTCTCCAAGTTCACGTGCTACATGAGCAGCTAAATCTTGTGAAGCTGAACCACCAATAATCACAATATCACCAAAAATTTATATGGAATAATATATGTTTTTGATGATTAAAAAAGGTTAAGTATTAATATTTAAACATTCTATAAAAAGTAATTATGAAAAAAGTAACTGCCATTATTATATTAATTATAGTTGCTCTTTTGGCCGCTACCATCGTTAGTCCCATCATGGTAGTTGCTGAAGATACAACTGAAGATTCCAGTATTGATATGGCCGCATCTTTCTCCATTTTAGGATTTAAATGGATTTACCCTGGAAGTTCTATAAATGCAGAAGGTCAAACATTACATAATGTCCATATTAATCATCCGGAAGACCCATATGGAGCTGCCCGTGACATCATGACATATTCCTACGGCGTTACCCCACATCTGTTTTTTAGCGTGAATAACGAAGCCGCTGAAGCAATATTTGGTGCAAATATCGTAGACAATATTCGTGCAAATGACGGATACTATGGTTATGCAGGCAATGATAATGTTGCCGGATCAATGTCTAGAGGAGATGCAATGGAAAACGCAATGCTTACTGGCGGAGTTAATGTTTTCGAAATTCCTATGCAGATTATACTGGGAAATATCAGATTAATTATTGCTTAATCTGCTTTTTTTTACTTTTTAATGCAACAATACATAAAATGAGAGCGCTACACCGACAAAGGAAATCGCCATCATAATCAATCCATGTTTCTTAAGTGTCGGATGTCTGGATTGAACCAAATAGAACGGCATGAAAAAACCAAAGAATGTGAATGCTGCAAACATCCTATTTTTTGAAAGCAATCCGAAAAAAAATCCGCTCCATGATAAAAAAATAGAGATAATATATGCTACAATAATAGCTTTTTTATTTATTTGGGGCATCTCCTGCCTATAAACATAAAATTGTCTAGGTTGAACTCCTTCAACTAGCGGAGTGCCGCATTTAGCGCAATAATCATAATCGTCTTGATTTTCAAAACTGCAGTTTTTGCATATTCTTGTCATTACTTAAAATTAATAGTTTTTAATATAAATTATTTTTCTAACTTCATGGCGATTTCGATGAATGCCTCACCGAGATAATTCATATTGTTCAATTCTGTCAAATATTTGAATCCTAACTTTTCCAAAACTCTTCCTGACTGTTTATTTTCATATTTGTAACTTGCATAAATTTCATTAACATTCAAATCGGAAAATGCATGATTTATTATAGCCTTTGATGCTTCTGTGGCATAACCTTTTCCCCAATATTCCTCAGCTACCCAATAGCCTAATTCAGCTGAATCTTCACCCCAGTAATGATTGCAATCAGGATGAAACAATAATCCCACGCAGCCAATTGGAATATCATCTTTAACAATGGCGTAAGTTTCTTTCTTAGAGAATACCGTTTTGATAATATTTAAACTATCCTCTACACTTTCATGAGGTGGCCAACCTGCAATAGGACCAATCTTCGGATTTTTTGCAAAGTGATACAGGCATTCCGCATCAGATTCCTCCCAAGGCCTTAAAGTGAGATTTGCAGTTTTAAAAATCATTGAAAATAATATGTTCTTGAATAGATATAATGATTATGTAATTTATTTTTTACATAAATAATCACAATTAATTACTAAAAATGCAATATAATAAAACATGAAAGTTAAAGATGGAATAATCGGTTTTGTAGTTGGAGACGCTTTGGGAGTTCCAGTTGAATTTGAATCAAGATCAGCACTTGAAATGAATCCTGTGACAGATATGAGGGGTCACGGAACATATAATCAGGAAGCAGGAACATGGTCGGACGATACATCAATGACCATTGCGACAATGCAGAGCATCGTAAATAAAAAGGGCATTGACTATGAAGATATCATGGATGAATTCTGCAGTTGGATATACAACGATGAACACAACAACAGTGAAGAGGGCACCTTTGACTATGGAATAACAACCGGCAGGGCAATAGACAGATATCACTTTGAAAACAAAGACCCCATAAAATGCGGAGGAACCAGTGAACGTGACAACGGGAACGGATCTTTGATGAGAATTTTGCCGTTGGCCTACATTAAAGACATCGATTATGAAATCATCGAAAACATTTCCGCTTTGACACATGGCCACAAAAGATCAAAAATTGCCTGTGTATTATATGTTGAAATAGCAAAATCCATGCTTGAAAATGATTTGGAAATACAAGAACACATAGAATTGGCATGCAATAAAATAAAAGAATATTACAAAGATTCAGAAGAATTGAAACACTTTGAAAGAATATTCAATAATGATTTAAATGATTTGAGCTCCAAAGGGTATGTCATCTATACCTTTGAATGCGTGGTTCACTGTCTGCTAACCACCGACAACTATAAGGATGCTGTCCTTAAAGCTGTCAATTTGGGTGGTGACACCGATACCAATGCAGCCATCTGTGGGGGATTAGCTGGAATTTATTATGGTTTTGAATCAATTCCTATAGATTGGAGAAATACAATTTCTAAAATTGATACAGTAGTGTCATTATGTGAAAAGTACGAGGCATTTTGTGATGAATCTTAATGAAACTATCAAAAATATCAGGGCTACATGCAATAATTATGTAGACCCTGATTTAGTGGCAACCGTAATTCATGACAATTACTTCATGGGTGCAAATAACATTTGCGAACTTGAACAATATGGCATCAAAAAGCAGGACACCTTTGAAGAAAGGATATTGAAAATTCTAAAGTATGAAAATGTATTTTTAAATCTTGGAATGTATGCATTCTTCCCATTCATTAATGAATGCGACATCTACTCCAGCCAAGATTTCCATTTGAACCTCACACAGGAAGAGTTTGACAGATATGGAAATGAAAAGGAGAGATTATTCGGAATATTAATCAAGAAAAATTCCACTGACTACATTATTGGAAGCTGTGATCTGTGCGGATGCAGCATTGATTCTGCATTCCAAGAAATAGAAGTTTCGGATTTAGGCTTTTACAAAAAACTGAAAGAGATTATAGACGCCAAGATTATTCATTAATGATTTTCTTTTTGATTTCTCCCCACATTGCCTGTTCTTCACCGCAGCCGGACATGATTACATATTCATAATCGGAATTTATGGCAAGCTCATGCAATTTTTCTATTTTGATTTTCATCTCATCATAGCCTAAAGGATAAAAATCAGCATCAGGATAGTCCTTTTTGATAATATTATAATATTCTTCCGCTTTTTTAATTGATTTCCTTCCAGGAAGAACAACCACATGGCCAGGATTCATACTTTTTATAATTTCATAATGGTCTTCAAAAATCTCATCCTCATATTCATCGGGAGTCGTGTATATGAATTCCAAAGGCCCGTCAAGATATAGTTTCATGAACATTGTGTTGATTTTTAAAGCATCACCATTGTCCCCCTGACCGAGTCCAACAAGCTTATCACCAATATCAACCACTTCGAATCTTCCAGTAGGTATAAAAGACATGTCCAAATTGTTAAAGACCTTTTTAGCTGTTGTTTCGATATTTTCGACTTTCGGTGTGAATGTTGCATAAGCCGTAATCGAAGCAAGCGTATTGTAAATATTGTGCAATCCAAACGGTGGAACATTAAGTTTTAAGTTAAATTTAATATTTTCAGAAACAACGTAGTTAAATAAATCTCCTTCAATAGTCAAATCCCATGAAGAAGAGCTAAATTCTATATCGGTTAGTTTTACATTAGGTTCGGGGCGTTTAAATCCGCATTCACAAGCATATATTCCCCTATGATTTAAATAAAAATGAGAATAATCCAATAATCTGCCGCATTTAGGGCATTCAACAGATTTATCACCAATGTCTTCTATAACATCGGTTGCAATACCATAATAGTTTACTTTAACATCCTTTTCTTTATTTAAGCCTATGAAAGCAGTTCTGGGATCATCACAGTTTGTGACAACAACACCCTCTTGCATGCCTTCAGAAAGCAATTTTTTAGCATTATAGTAAGAGTTAAATGGATTTTTTACTCCTGCAACCTGAATATGCTCCCGAGATATTGTTGTATATACAACACCAATAGGATTAATTAATTTTTGAACCGTATTTGGAATTCCATGGGCTGCATCACGAATTCCATATTCAAATATTCCCAAATCTCCTTCCTGGTTTAGAATAGCAGTGACAATTGCATTTAAAGTATTGTTTTCATAACTGCTTCTAATCTGAACATCATTTGACATCAACTTTATCAAAAGAGTGGTTGTGGTTGTTTTGCCGTTAGTTCCATTAACTAAAACTGAACCAGTATTTAAATCAGAAGCAATCTTTTGAATAGATTCAGGACCTCCTATTTTTTTAAAAATATATCCGGGATATGTTCCGCCGCTTCCAGGACCATGTTTAGCAAGATGATATGCAACTTTTCCGGATAACTTTGCAATATTAAATTTAATAAAACTAAACATAATAGTTATATTTTACACATAAGATATATAAAAATTATTATTAGACAACAAAAATAAGAATAAAAATAAAAAATAGATTTTATTCAAAAAAAAATAAAGAAAAAATAATCCAATCAGTTAGTTGTTGGATTATTAATAGTAGTTTGTGGAACTTTTTCCGCAACTTTAGAACCAATGTTTTTCATCTTTTCAATTAATCTGTCTTTAGCGGAACCACTAATCAAAATATTTTCTAAAACATCACTTAAGGTTTCAGTTGGAATGATTTCAATCATGTCTTCATATTTCTTCTCAATCATAACATCTTTCATGTTTGATTTAGGAATCAATACCTTTTTCATTCCAGCTTCTGCAGCCGCTTCGATTTTAGCGGTTGCTCCACCGATAGGCATTACATCACCACGTACATTGAGTGAACCGGTCAATGCAACAGTTTGGTCGATTGGAATCTCTTCAATAGCTGAAATGACGGCAGTTGCAATACTTACACTAGCTGAGTCACCTTCCACACCGTCATAAGTCTGGATGAACTGAACGTGAATATCATAGTCTGAAATGTCCTTGTTTGTGTATTTCTTAATTAATGCACTTACATTCTGGACAGATTCCTGAGCAATTTCACCCAATTTACCGGTAGCAATGATTTGACCACCTGTTTTGGATTGTGTTGGAGCTGCTTCAGCAGCAATAGGAGAAACAATACCGCTTCTATCCCCAATAACTGCAAGACCATTGATTAAACCAACTCTTCCACCTTCAGCGGATACCATACTGTAGTCTTTTCTTTGCATGATGGATCTGTCAGCTATTTGCTGTTCAAGAGTCCTTGCGAATTTCTTAGCTTCTACAACATGCTCAGCAGTTACGATTTCTGCTCCTTTTTCAATAGCTACATCTCCAGCGGACCTTACTAATCCTCCTAAGTCCCTTAATCTTAAGGTTAAGGCATTTTGCTTTCCAGACCTTCTTTTTGCTTCCATGATTATTTCATCTAATGCATCTGGAGCAAAGTGTGGAATTCTTCCGTCATTCTTGACTTCCTGAGCTACGAATTGGACTAGTTTTTCTCTGTTTTCAGTGGTGTCTTCCATGTAATCCTTCATGAATACTTCATAACCATATCCTCTGATTCTGGATCTCATTGCAATGTGCATTCCTTCTAAAACCTGAAGGTTACCTGATGCAACAAGTACGAAGTCACATGGCACCGCTTGAGATCTTACCATCGCCCCACTTGAGTTTTCACTTTGACCTGTGATTGCATATTGCTTTTCTTGCATTGCAGACAATAATTCCTGTTGGGTTTTCATTGACATTGTACCTATTTCGTCAATGTATAAAACTCCTTTATTGGCTTTGTGAATCATTCCTGCCTCTACACGTTCATGTGCAGGAGTTCCAAGTCCACCGGATTGATATGGGTCGTGACGTACATCACCTAATAATGCTCCTGCATGAGCTCCGGTTGCATCCATGAATGGTGCGAATCTGGATTCCTGATTATTGACCAATAATTTTGGAGACATATTATTGGCTTTCGGTTTAATTTGAATAGATATAAGTAAAATTAAAGCTGCTGCTATAATGGATTCTAACAATCTTCCATACATGAATCCAATTACTAAAATTCCACCTATTGCAAACATTGTAATGATAGTTTTTCTTTCCTCATGACCCTTAGCGGAACCTTTTGTCGCTTTTACTATCTTTTTACCTTCACCTGCAGGCACTGTCCTTATCAATGGATGGTTGCTGTCTTCCATATTTGGATATACTAGGATATCTTGCAGAACTTCATGAGGCAAGATTTGTGCCATTCCTTTAGCAAGCATGGATTTTCCCACACCCGGATCACCAATGAGCAAAACGTTCCTTCTTTGTTTGGCTGCTTTCTTAATTGTTTCAATGGACTCTTCATGTCCAATGACTTGGTCAATCAATAAAGGTGGAACTTCAATATCTTGTGAGCTTTTAATATTATTATAATCTAACATAGGTTTGGTTTCTTCGCCTTTTTCTGACTGCTCTACTTCCGGCTCTAAAACCACATCTTCAGAAGAATCATCTACAATTTCTTGTTCTTCAAATTTCATAAAACAAACCTCACTTCTCTAAATAAATTCATCATTAAAAAATTAAGTTTAATATACTATTTAAATATTATTTAAACCTACGATATATAAAAAGTTTTCTATTTTAGTAAATAAAAGTTACTAAAACAATTGTGATAGGATTAAAGTTAAATTCACCTTAAAATATCAAAACGAAATATAAATTAATTCATGTCAATAAAACAAAATAGATAAAATACCAATTATATTTTTAAAATATTATTAAAATTCAATTTATTTTACTAAAATCAAATTTTAAATAAAAAATAGATAAAAATATATATTAAAAATAATTAAATTAATTAATACAAGATTAATTTTCAATGATTAAATCTTGTTAATCGAATTTGAATGTATGGACACATACCATATCAGTCAGTTTTTATATTAAATGGAAATTTAAATAAATTGAAAACCCCGGATAAAATGGTATATCTAAATCCATGCATCAAATTAGATTAAATTTAACTCATTTTTAAATTATTTATAGCATTAACTCAATATATCATATCATGACAAAATGTATCATGGTTCAAGGAACATCATCAAATGCCGGAAAAAGTATGCTTGTAGCTGCTTTATGTAGAATTTATAAGAACAGGGGATACAATGTAGCTCCCTTCAAATCCCAAAATATGTCTCTAAACTCATATACCACAAAAGAGAATGGGGAAATTGGTATTGCTCAAATGCTGCAAGCGGAAGCGGCAATGATTGAACCTAGCATACATATGAATCCAATTCTTCTCAAGCCAAAGGGAGACTTTACCTCAAATGTGATTATTCAGGGAAAATCAATTGGAGACATGAACTTTTATGATTACCAGCACAAATACCATGATACTGCACTTAAAGCCATCCATGAAAGTTTTGAAATCTTATCCGAAAAGCATGATGTCATAATTATCGAAGGGGCAGGATCTCCCGCCGAGATAAATATGAGAAAACAGGATATCGCAAATATGGAAATCGCCCATATGGCAGACGCCAATGTAATATTAATTGCAGATATCGAAATGGGAGGGGTATTTGCGGCAATAGCTGGAACATATGTTCTTCTTGACGATTATGACAGATCCAGATTAAAGGCAACTGTCATCAACAAATTCAGAGGCAATTTGGATATCTTAAAGCCTGGACTTGACAGAATCGAAGAAATAACCGGCGAACCAGTTTTGGGAGTGCTTCCCTATGATGAAACATTGAAATTGCCTGAAGAGGATTCAGCATCATTGACCACACATGTCTTTGCGGAAGACAAGGACATTACCATAGGAGTCATAAGACTGCCTAAAATAGCTAACTTCACTGATATTGATCCGTTTGAATATGAAAGTGATGTGGCTCTTAAGATGATAGGCGTTAATGATGAAATCGGCGATGTTGATGCAATAATCATTCCAGGTACCCGTAACTCAACAGAAGACATGTATGCACTGCGTGAAAGCGGTTTGGCTCAAAAAATTATTGAAAAATCTTCAGAAATTCCAATTGTAGGAATCTGCGGAGGTCTGCAGATTTTAGGAAATATAATCCATGATGAGGAAAAACGCGAGTCAAAACATGGAACAATCGAAGGCCTTGGGCTTTTAGATATTGAATCCAGTTTTTCAAGAGCTGATAAAATCGTTACACAGTCCATAGCCACAATCCCTAAGAATTTAAACGGTATTGCCGGAGAAATATTTAAAAACATAGCTGGAGAAGAAGTTACAGGCTATGAAATCCATGAAGGAACCACAGAACTCTTAAGTTCATCCAAATTGTTGAATGTCGAAAAAGGTCAAGGAAACAACGATGACGGAGAAATAGATGGAGCTTCATCAGGAAATGCGTTTGGAACCTACTTCCATGGAATATTCCATAATTATAACTTCAGAAGAGAATTTTTAAATTATATAAGAGTCAAAAAAGGTTTCGAAGCTAAAGATGGAGAAGATCCATATGAAACCGAAAAGGACTACTCCCTAAACCGCTTGGCTGAAATCGTTGAGGAAAACCTTGACATGGACATTATCGATAAATTATTGTTTGAATAATAATTTATCTTAAATCTTATTTTTTGTATGCTTTGCCCATACTTTTTCATTATCGCTGGCTGAAACCTTATTGTCGGCCATTACTCCAACCAGGTCATGAGCGACATACGGCTCTTCCAAATAGCTGATGTCATCTGAAGACAACCTTAAATCAACTGACTTGACTGCGCCTTCAACATGATGCATTTTAGTGGCACCGACAATCGGGGAGGTGACCTTTGTAAGCAGCCATGCAAGTGAAACTTCAGTCATTGAAACATCATAATTTTCCGCCAACTCATTTACCCTTTTAATGATTTCTGCATCCTGAACTTCAGTTGACTGGTATTTTAACTGGGCATAGAAATCCTCTTTCAATCTTTTAGAATCGTTTCCTGGAAGCCTTGACAATCTGCCTGATGCAAGAGCGCTGTACGGAGTAACAGCAATATTGTCAGCATGGCACAGAGGAATCATTTCGCGTTCCTCTTCCCTGAAAATCAAATTATAATGACCTTGAATAGATACGAATTTGGCAAATCCTTCACTTTCAGCCAATGCATTTGCCTTTGCAAGCTGCCAGGCAAAACAGTTTGATATTCCAACATATTTTACCTTGCCCTCTTCGATGACCTCATTCAAACCTTCCAAAATATCGTATAAAGGAGTATTATAATCCCACATGTGGTAGATATACAAGTCAATATAGTCCAAACCTAAGTTTTCAAGGCTTTTTTCAACAAAATTGTGGATATGCTGCTGACCTGAGACATTGTTTTTAATTTCCTCTTCTGAACGGGGCAAGAACTTGGTTGCAACAACAACATCATCCCTTGACGCATATTCCCTTATTGTTTTTCCGAGATACTGTTCTGAAGTTCCGTTTTGATATCCTATTGCAGTGTCATAGAAGTTTATTCCATTGTCCAATCCGTTTTTAATGATTTCAATGGATTCTGCTTCAGGCAATGTCCAGGTGTGCATTCCGTTTTTCGGATCTCCAAATCCCATACAACCCATACAGACTCTGCTTACTTTCAAATTAGAATTTCCTAATTGAGTATATTCCATATTAACACTTCCCTATTGTACAAAAAATTAAAAAAATAATCATAATTAGAGTTATCCTGGACTGCACTACTCCCCAGATAATCTCTCACCCAATTCATACGCTTTTTGCAAATCCTTTGGAAATTGTGTTTTTTCGCTTTCTGCCTTATGTTCAGGGTCAAACATATTGTTCACATATGC
>NZ_CACXTS010000016.1 GCF_902770715.1 uncultured Methanobrevibacter sp.
ATTTCGTTGCCTCTATCATCGAATAAATCGATTTTATCATCAAACTTTGCCATTTTTTCCCTCCTAAATAAATAGAGTTTAACTAATATACCACTCTCATTGGTAACTTTTTTACCAAATCGAGCATATAGCTACAAAGCAAATATTTGCAATAGCCAGCCATATGGTATACAAATTTTATTTTATAAAAGATATAATATAAAGATTACCTATGGGATATTTTAGAAAAGTTTATAAAGTATAATAAATCCTTGAAAATTTAAGAAAAATGCCGTCAAAAGTAATACTTTTTATTATTGATTAAAATAATTTAAAATTAGTAAAAAACTATAAAACCCAACTAAAAAATAAAATAATTTATTAAATAATTCTATTCTTAAAAATATACTTATTCAATCCTATTTTAAAAAAATAAAGAGAAATAAAAAATTATTACTTTTAAGCTTCTGAGTAATAAATAATACTAAAAGTAATACAATGTAAAATTAAAAAAAATAGTCTTAATTTATAAATAAAATGAAATAAAAAATAATAAATTATGCAACTTGTAGCTGATGTTGGAGGAATACCTGGTAAAGATTGTAACGGTTTTTGCAAATACTGTTACTTCAGAAAGGTAAAGGAAGTTAAAAGTTTTGGCTGTGCTCATTGTTTACCCAATAAGATAGGTTGCGAAAGGTGTAGTAAAGGAATTAATGAAGCTCAAAGTGAATTCAAGCCACCTTTCCAAGTAATGAATGAAGTCCAAACGGCATTAATGATGAGCATGACAAGAGGAAAAGCGACAGCCTATATTAGCGGCGGTGGAGACATTAGCTGCTATCCTCATTTAGAGACATTGACTGCAGGTTTAAACCAGTATTCCATCCCTTCCATTTTAGGATATACATGCGGGAAAGGAATAAGCGATAGTGAAATGGCTTCAAGATTAATTAATAATGGTGTTGAAGAAGTTTCATTTACTATTTTTTCATCAGACCCACAACTTAGAAAAGAGTGGGTGAAAGACAAACATCCGCAGGAAGCGCTTGATGCCTGCAAAATCTTTTGTGAAAATATTAAACTGACTGGAGCGGCAGTGATCATTCCTGGAGTTAATGACGGCGAAGTATTGCGCCAAACATGTAATGATTTAGAGGAATGGGGTGCCAAAGGAATGCTTTTGATGAGATTCGCAAATACATTCAACGAAGGATTGATTTTAGGAAATGAACCTATCCTTAAAGGAATCGAATCACAGCCTGTTGAAGAATTCGCGGAACTTGTAAAACAGATTAACAGCGAATACAAGTTTAGGGTAAGCGGAACACCATTATGCGATCCTGAAACCGGCGGTCCATTTGCAATAGCTAAAGATGAAAATGAAATATTTTTACAATTCATCAAACCGGTTACCGGTGAAGCGACCATAATCACTTCCAAAATCGCCGAGCCATTCATTTCAAAAATATTTAACAAACTAGAAGTTGACAGCGTTAATGTTGTAGCGGTTGAAAAGGAAATTGCCTGTTTAATAACAAAAGAAGATCTTGAAAAGCTCGATTTAAGTGAGATAAAAGAAGCGGTTATCATACCTGGACGGTCTTTTGTCCATCAGCTTGATGCAGAAAGAATATTAAGTGCAGATGGCATTGAAAGAATCGTCGGTCGTGGTCCTGACACCTTAAGTGTAGATGGCGAATTAAGTATAGATATGACCGATGAAAATGTCATAGAAAGAGAGTTAGAACAATTTAACGATTTAGTGGATGCTATTAATTTCTTTGGAATGAGATTACTTTAAAAAAAAAGAAGATTAGTTAGAATCCTCAACAAGAGAACTCTCACTATTAATTTTTACTAAAATATAATCATACATAAATGATTTTTTAATTTCAGCAAGCTCAGATAATTTTCTGCCGTCAATGACAACATCAGCAATTACATCAGCATATTTGTCATAATTTAATTTTACACGCACACCATCCAATTGTGAAGTTACCGGTGTTGGAGAGATTACATCCTTAATTTCCTTAACCTGATTTTCAATTGCATTTTTAACAACAATGGATGGTACCAATGGTGCATCAAGAGCCATTTCACGTTTTTTATCATTTAAGATTCTTTCAGTGGTTTCAACTAACCTGTCCAATGCGCGCACATCCGGACCTCTTCTTAATCTTCTAGGAATCCTACCGAGATCGCCTACATATGCATCAGCACCAGGAAGCTCTTCAATAGGAATTTCAGGAGCTCCTGTAACAATTACAGGAATGTCAATGTCATCATATAAGAAAGCTTTTTCTTTAATACAGTTTTCAAAACTGCCTAATGCAAAAATAGCTATATCATGTTCTTCAATTAAGCTTTTTTCCTCTTCAGTAATACCTGAAGTACCTTTACCATCACCACGAGCAAGCCCAATCATATTATCTTTAGCACCGAATTCCCTTAAATACTCAGAGATATCACATGCTGCATGAGGCAAATGGTGTCTTGCAAGAGTTGGTGAAACAATAGCTATTTCAGAACCTGCCATAGGAGCGATTGAAATTTTTCCTAAAAGTTCATTAGCTTTTTTCTCAATTTTATCAACATCTTCTAAAGGAACAGCCATATTCAGAACTAATTCCATTTGTAAAACACTATCTTGAAGAATGAATCCACCCAAATCTTCAATTAGCTCTCTAATTTCTTCACTTTTGTGAACTCCACCAGTATATGTTAATGTTTCATACATATTAACAACTCTCTAAAAATGCAATTATCTAATATAATAGTTTATAATTTATATATTATATTAAATTTTCTAAAATGGCATAACGCACTTCAACTCTTTCAAACGGATTTTTAGAAATGCATCCATGAGACGGAATCTCAACTAAATTATCATGTTCGGCTACCTTCTCTTTTAGATAATCCGGATAGATTACATAATCAAAATCTTCATCAACTATGTTGAATCCGAAATCATTAACTATATCCTTTAAGAATTCAGAATAAACCTTTACATCAACATCATATTCAAAATCAGAATTCAAGTATTTTTTACAAAGTTCATAATCCTCAAAAAATGCCAACACATCCATATCACTTAGTTCATTTGAAGTGATTTGTGAAACTTTTTTTATACTTTCAAATATCTGTGAGGGAGTGTTGAGCTTAATCGGCAAGGAATCCATTTCAACTTTGCTTTCAGATAACAGAATAGCAAGATCACCATCCTCTTCATCGGGAAACTTATTTACAATATAATCAGACACCCCGGCCAATTTCACTATTTCCTCACACATAGGTGTTGTAATAATTTTCATAATATAAATTATATAGGAACAGTTAATATAAATTAATTCATGAAAGTGACTTTGAGTTTTGAAGAAAGTGCAAGTTCGGATGTTTCAATAATGGTTGATGCATTAAGGGCAAGCAGCACAATCACAGTTGCACTGGATAAGTTTAAAAGAGTAATCCCATGCTTTACCCTTGAGGAAGCATTGAAAATAAAAGAGACGAATGGAGGAGTCGTTGCCGGGGAACGTATGGGAAAGCAAGTTGAAGGCTTTGATTTGGGCAATTCACCTACTGCAATCAATGACCTTGAAACATGGAAAGACACACTTATCCTGACTACAAGCAATGGTACACGAATACTCGAAAATATGCATTCACAGGTCCTGATAGGATCCCTGATAAACGCAAAAGCAGTGGCGAAGGAAAGTATTGGAATTGCAAAGGAACACATTGACGTTGTAATGGCAGGCGTTAAAGGGAATTTTGCAATTGAAGACTATCTGGCTTCCGGCGAGATTTTGTATTGGATTAGCCAGTGCTTAGATGAATGTGAAATAAGCGAATATGCTAAAACGGCAATTCTAGCAAGCAGGGATTATGAATCCTTGAAAGACTCATTTATAAATTCAAGAACTGCAAAACGTTTGATTGAACTTGGATATGAAAATGACGTTGACTTTTGTTGCCTGAAAAACATTACTGAAAATGTTGCCGTTTATGAAAACAATCAATTAAACTTAATTAACGATTAAGTTTATATATTCAAATTTCATAATATTAGATATTAATTTAAATAAAGAAGTGTTTTTTTAATGAAAAGAGAATGTTTAACAATAATAGGTACCGCCCACGTATCTGAAGAAAGTGTTAATGAAGTAAAAGATGCCATCTATGAACAGCACCCTGACGTTGTTGCAATTGAACTTGATAGGGGAAGATATCAAAAAATAAGAAAGCAAATGATGGGTATTGAAGAGGATGAAAATATATCTGTTACTCAAATAATCAAAGAAAACAAGGTGGGCTTATTTTTAACAAGTACTCTTCTTGGCTATTTCCAATCAAAAATCGGAGCTGATGTGGATGTTGCACCAGGTTCAGAAATGATTGGTGCTATCGAGGCAAGCCAAGATTTACAAATCCCAATTGCACTTATTGACAGAGAAATCAATACAACCCTGCAGAGGGCTTTGAACAGAATGGGCTTCAAGGAAAAAGCCAAATTTGCATATGGATTAATAGCTTCAGTTTTAGGATTTGATGATGAAGAAGAGGATATTGACATTGAAGAGTTAAAAAATCCTGAAAACCTTGATGAACTAATGGAAATGTTTAAAGATGAAGCTCCAAGCGTTTATGAAGTTTTAGTACATGAAAGAGATGCATATCTTGCAGGGAAAATAATGCAGCTTCCTTATGACAAAGTTGTTGCCGTAGTTGGGGCGGGACACAAGCCGGGAATTGAAAGATATCTGGACAATCCCGAAACATTGCCTAATCTGCGTGACTTGGAAATCATCAATGAGAAAAAAGGCATACCTTGGCTTAAGATAATTTTAGCTTTAATTCCTATTTTATTTGTTGTGATATTTTTTCTGGCATATTTTAATGGGATAAATATAACCGGAAACATCTATGAATTCATAATAATTAGTGTAGCGATGGGATTCATTGGTTCAATACTTTCCGGATCAAAAATTCAATCCGCAATAGTTGGTGGCCTGATGGCTCCTTTAACAATCATTCATCCCTTACTTGCGGCAGGATGGTTTTCCGGTTTAACTGAAGCCAAATTCAGAAAAGTAAGACAAAGCGACGTTAAAAATCTAGCCAATATTGAAAGCTTTAGAGATTTATGGAACAATAACATATTTAGAATTTTATTGGTGGTTATAGGAACCAATTTAGGAGTTAGCATAGCTACATTAGTAATTTTACCATCAAAAGTTTTCATCCCCTTATTCATGAAAATCTTTGGTGGATAGATAATATTTAAATAATTATACTAATTATATAATATATTACTATTAATTTTAAATGGAAAAATAACATGTATTTTATATTTCGTTGTGATTGTGGACGGGCTTTATATGCAAAAGAAGGCGTGGCAACAAGAAAATGCGTTTGCGGTAAAACATTAAAAGTGAAATCCAGACGCATATTTAAGAAAGTGGCTACAAGAGAGGAAGCATCTGAAGCCGTTCAGGAAATGCAAGATAAAATATATGGAAACACTGGCTTTATTCAGGCCAGTGACTTATAATGGTTTTAATGGTTTGTTAAAAATGATTGGAACGACACTCGAAATAATTATAATAATAATTTTAATTATCTTTACAGGATACTTATCAATGGCAGAACTTGCTGTTGTATCCATAAGAAAAGCAAAAATGCAGAAATATTTAGAAGATGGAAATAAAAATGCACAAATTGTTTTTGATTTGTTAGAAGACCCTAATGAATTTTTATCTACAGTTCAGATTGGAATATCCCTTATTGGTGTTTTGACTGGGGCATTTGGTGGAGTAACAATAGCCGAACCACTCTCCAAATTGATTTCATTCGTACCGTACAACGAACCGATAAGCGTTGCAATAGTTGTTATTATTACTACTTATCTTACTTTAGTTATCGGGGAAATAGTGCCTAAAGTAATTGCTTTAAACGATCCTGAAAGGATTGCTCTTAAAGTTGCAAAAAGTATGGTAATCCTTGAAAAGGTTTCAAAACCTGTCAGTTTCATTCTTGCTAAATCCAGCCGTTTTCTTTTATGGTTACTCAGAATCGAAGACAAAAACGATGATATTGTCACCGAAGAGGAAATTAAATTAATGATTGAGGAAGGAAGGGAAGACGGAACCATCGAGCAAGAAGAGGAAGACATCATTAAAAGGGTTTTCAAACTTGACGACCAAAAAGTTGAAAGCATCATGACTCCTCGTAATGAGATTATCTGGATTGACCTCGAAGATGACAGAGACATAAATAAAGTCAAGATTATTGAAAGTAAAAGGTCCATTTTCCCAATAGCCAAAGGGGAATTGGATGACTTTATTGGAGTAGTCCAGGCAAAGGATATCCTTTCCGTGATGTTTACCGATGAGGAATTTGATGTTTATAAAATTGTAAAGGAACCGTTAGTAGTATCTGAACATTTGGAAACCTTAGAATTACTAAAAGAATTCAAGGAAAACCAAGGATACGTTCATATGTCCCTTGTTGTCGATGAATTCGGAAGTGTTGAAGGTTTAATTACTTTAAACGATTTGCTTGAAGGTATTGTTGGAGACATTCCTGGAATAGATGAAGAAGACGAACCTGAAGCTATCCAAAGAGATGATGGCACATGGTTAATCGATGGAAGATATCCGATTGATAAATTTAAGGAATTATTTGACTTTAAGGATTCACTTCCTGACGAAGAAGAGGATAACTATACCACCTTAGCAGGATTTATTCTCAGTATAAGCGGTACAATACCTGATGAAGAAGACAAATATGAATGCGGAAGATTCATATTTGAAATTATTGATATTGATGGTCATCAAATCGATAAGGTCCTTGTGACTGATTTGGGACCACAAGAAGAAATTAAAGAGGAATAATATGGATGCAGGAATAATTGTTCAAGTTGTTTTATTGCTTGTCGGATTTGTATTTCTGATTAAAGGATCCGACTTTTTCGTTGATGGAGCAAGCAGTATTGCATCTATTTTAAAAATACCCACTGTCATAGTTGGTTTAACCATTGTTGCATTTGGAACTAGTGCGCCTGAAGCGGCTGTTTCAATTACATCTTCCCTTACAGGGAGCAATGCTATGGCGGTGAGTAATGTAATTGGAAGTAATCTGTTTAATATGTTAATGGTTATTGGAGTATCTGCATTACTTGGCGATTTATTAATGGAAAAAAAGGTTTTAGATAAAGATTTACCATTCCTTGTAGGAATTACAGTATTATGGGCAGTTTTCATTATAATCGGATGGAACATAACAAATATTGAAGGAATAATCCTACTCATAATTTTAATAGCTTACATCGCTTATTTAGTTCGCGATTCAAGAAAATCAAGTGATGCTAATGAGGTTGAAAAACCAAAATTAACTCTTCCAAAAAGCATAATTTTCATGCTGGTTGGACTTGCAGGCATTATACTTGGTGGAGATTTGGTTGTTGATAGCGCTTCAGCTATAGCAATCGCTCTTGGAATGAGTGAAACATTGGTAGGTTTAACCATTGTTGCAATAGGTACTTCTTTACCTGAACTTGTAACCTCCCTTACAGCTTTGAAGAAGGGGGAAAATCAGCTAGTCATAGGTAATGTAATTGGATCAAACATCTTTAACATCTTATTCGTACTCGGTGCAAGTAGTGCAATTAGTGCAATACCACTTGATTCAAGTTTGCTCATAGATGTTGTATTTATGTTGGCAATTACCGTGCTATGTTTCATATTCGGTAAAACACAAGAGAAATATGATAAAAAAGAAGGAATTATTTTAGTTACACTATTCGTTGTGTATATGGCCTTCGCAATTTTGAGAAATTAATTCTTTTAATTCACAAGCCTTACAGACATGTGATGATGTTGGCTCACCGCATAACTCACATTCATTAAGGTTTGTGGATATGCTATTTTCAAATGTTAATATTTTTTTAAAGGATTCCATCACATTATTTTTTACGCCAGGATATTGATCTTCACTAACATTCAAGAATTCCTTAATTTTAGCTCTTAGGGACAGATGAGAATAAGGGCACTCATCCAAATGGATATCAATATTATTCAATACAGCCCACATTCCAACTTCCTTTTCAGGAGTATTCCATAATGGTTTGATTCTAGGAACAAGTTTTGGATGAATAACATCAAGTTCCGGGCCAAATTTTGAGAATTTAATAGTGTCACCGCGAGCAAAGCTCATTAAAAAAGATTGAATTTCATCATCAAGATTATGTCCAGTGGCAATTTTAGCTGCTCCCAACTCATAAGCTGTCTTATTTAAAATATTTCGTCTGAAAACACCGCATGGTATGCATGCACTTTTAAAATCCTGATAAATGTCATCAAGTGCAAAGCCTTCCTCATCCTTAAATGATTTCTGGACAAGTTCAACACCCAAGTCTTTTGCATTCTGAACAGCGGAGTCGATTCCATGCTGCCTGTAACCTTCAATACCCTCATCAACACTGACAGCAACTAAATCAAAATCCAAAAACTGCTGATAATTTTTCAAAGCATGTAAAGTCAAAACACTGTCCTTACCTCCGGACAGTGCAATAGCTATTAACTCGCCTTTCTTAATCAGTTCATAATCCTGAATCAGATTGTTGATTCTTGTAAAAATCATTTCATTAAATTCATCTTTGTTTAATTTGACCATTACTAAATTAATTTATAGGAAGATAAATAAATAATTTTACCAGGTGAAAAAATGATAACTTGTGATTTCGCAATATTGCCTGTAGGAACAGAAACTACAGAATGCAAAGACTATGTAACTGCAGCCGTTCAATCCATTAAGGATTCCGGATTAAACTATCAGCTAACCGGAATGGGGACACAAATAGAAGCAGATAACTTAGAAGAACTATACGCAGCAATAGCTACCGCTCAAGAAGCAATTTTTGAACTTGGAATCGGCAGGGTATATACTGTAATAAAAATAGATGATAGAAGAGACTTGGAAAATAGAACTTTAGATGCTAAAGTTGATACAGTAGAAAAAATGTTAAAATAAGTTAGAATTTAATCTAACTTACTGGAAGCTGTCTTAACAGCACAGATTACTCTGTCTAAATCTTCTTTTGTTAATGATGGATGAACTGGAAGGGAAATTACGTTGTCTGCAGCCATTTCTGCATTTGGACAATTTCCTTCAATTCCTAATTTTTTATAAATCGGCTGATTGTATAATGGTATTGGATAGTGAATTCCAGTTCCTACACCACATTCATTTATTATATCTACCCAATCATCCCTGTCGCCTTTTTCAACACGTATTGTGTACTGATGATATACATGTTTGGAGTTATCTTCACAATAAGGAGTTATCACACCATCGACATCTTTCAAACCATCATTCAAATAAGCAGCATTGGCAATTCTTTTATCATTGAATTCATCGATTTTATCTAATTGAGCAAGTCCTATAGCTGCGGAGATGTCAGTCATCCTAAAGTTGTAGCCCACTTCATCATGATGGTATCTGACGCTTGCACCGTGAGCTCTGAAAACCTTAGCGTTTTCAGCCAAATCCTCATCATTGGTGGTTATTATTCCTCCTTCTGAAGTGGTCATGTTTTTAGTAGGGTAAAAACTAAAACAGGCCATGTCGCCCATACTGCCGACTTTATTTCCATTGAATGTGGCACCATGAGCCTGTGCAGCATCTTCAATGACGATTAAACCATGTTTTTCAGCAATTTCATTAATTTTTTCCATATCAGCAGATTGTCCATATAATTGGACAGGCAAAATAGCTTTGGTATTTTCTGTTATCAATGGTTCGATAGATTCAGGATCCATGGTATATGTCTTTAAGTCTATATCAGCGAAAACAGGTTTTGCACCAGTGTATAAAATTGAATTTCCACTTGCAATAAAAGTAAATGGAGTTGTGATTACCTCATCACCTTCACCAATATCACATGAAAGTAATGCAACATGCAATGCAGCAGTTCCTGAGTTAACAGCAATTCCATAATCTGCTCCAACCCATTCAGCAAACTTTTGCTCAAACTCTTCAACTTTTGGTCCTTGAGCAATCATCCCTGATTTTAAAACTTCAACTACATTTTCAATTTCTTCTTCTCCAATTATTGGTTTAGCAATAGGAACTTTAATATTTGACACAATAATCACCAATTTAATAAAATGAATAAAATTTCTATACTAATATTTAAATCTAATAATATTTAAAACATTACTTATTACAAATAAAACAATTAAGAGTGAGAATTAATGGACGAATATAAAACTAAAACTATTGAAGAAGGATTAACAAAAATCGAATTTCCAGAATTTGATAAGATATCCTCTGATGCACCTGTTTTTTACAATCCCCATATGGAACTAAACAGAGATTTGTCAATACTTGCGATACAGGTATTCCAGAAAGAAGAAGACAGAGAGATAGATATCTGCGATTTATTTGGAGGTAGCGGAATTAGAGGCATCCGTTATAAAAATGAAATTGATGGTGTTAATGAAGTGTCCATTAATGACATCAGTGAAGTGGCCAATCACTATGAAAGGCATAATATCGAATTGAACAATTTAAGTGATATTGAAGTTTTCCAGCATGATGCAAGCATGTTCTTAAGGATGAAACGTGGCGAATTTGACGTTATTGATATCGATCCATTTGGAACTCCTTCACCGTTCCTTGATTCTGCAGGTTATTGCGCTCGCAGAAACTCACTTTTATGCGTTACAGCAACAGACACCTCCGCACTTTGCGGAACTTACAAAGAACCATGCATTCGAAAATACAATGCAAAGCCATACAAAAGCGAATATTGCCATGAAACCGGAATCCGCATATTGGCGGGTTTCGTTGCGCTCACTCTTTCAAAATATGCCAAATGCATTGAAGTGAAAATGTCCCATAGTACTGAACATTACATGAGATTATATCTAAAAATTAAAAAAGGTTCAAAAAGAACTGACGAATCCTTGAAAAATATCGGATATATTAGCCACTGCAGCAACTGTTTGCACAGACAAACAAGCAACGGTTTGGCAAGCGCTATTGATGAAATTTGTCCGGTTTGTGGTGAAAAATTAATTCATGCCGGCCCGTTATGGTTGGGAGACATTCAAGATGCGGATTTTATTCAAAAGATGATTGAGGAAAATGAAAACAAAAAAATCAACAGCGAAAAGCAAGCTTTGAAATTGTTGAATAGCTGCCTTCAAGAGGCAGATGCACCCGCAACATTTTATGATGTCCACACAATATGCAAATCATTGAAAATAAGCGCACCAAAACTGGATTTAATCTTTGATGAAATAAGAAATGAAGGATTTGCCGCAATAAAAACACATTATAACCCATTGGGCATTAAAACTGATGCAAACATAAATAAAATTAAAGAAATACTAATAAAATTAAATGAATAATAAAGCAACATATTGTATATAATAACACAATTATTTTAAAAGAAATGTACAAAATGTATAATAAATGATACAAAAGAGATTTTGTTTAAATTTAAATTGAATACATTAAACTAATATTTAATTTTGATAAACATATTAAAAAATCCATAAAAATATAACAAAGTCATATAAAGTTTTAAATATTATAAAAACTTTATAATAATTATAAAATGTTAATCATCAATTAACGAAATAATTAAAAGGGAGATAATATATGGTAAAAACTAAAGATAATGTCATAAAATTAGATGATACTGACATTAACATTCTTAAAATAATAAATGAAGATGTGAGAACTTCCTATAGGCAAATATCTCGCAGTTTAGATGTTTCCGTAGGTACCGTTCACAACCGTATTGACAAAATGGTCAAATCAGGTGTAATCAAAAAATTCTCACCAGTCATTGACCATGAAAAATTAGGTTTTGTTTTGACTACCATTATCGGCGTAAGAGTCAAAGGCGGAAAACTTAAAAATTGGGAAGAAAAAACATTCTTCAATAAAAATGTAGTTGGAATCTATGATGTTACTGGAGAATATGACGCATTTTTAATTGCAAAATTCAGAAACACAAATGAATTAAATTTATTCATTAAAGAATTATTAAAAGATCCAATTATAGAAAGAACCTACACACAAACCGTATTGGACGTTATCAAGGAAGACATGGGTTCTTCAAACATTTTATAAATTTGTTTTAAAATAAGCAGTGTTTCAACTGCTTTTTAAATTATTTTTTATTATTGATGCATACAACATCAAATTTTTTTAATAATAATGTAAAATCGATTTTTCAAAGTAATAAAAATATTACCAAAATCAGGAGAAATTCATTTAACTATATAAATAAAAAAGAACAATAAATAATATATTTATAAACAAAAAAGAGGTTATGAAATTGGCAGTTTGCTTACCCGATACTCAAGACGATGCTCCAAGTATACCTATAAAATTAACAAGAGTGGGCGTGACTGGAGTTAAAAAATTATTACAATTAGAACGAATAAATAAAAGACCAATAATTCTATTACCTACTTTTGATGCATTTGTAGACTTACCAAATGATCAAAAAGGCGTGCATATGTCTAGGAACCCGGAAGCAATTAGTGAAGTTCTCGAAACTGTTGCTGAAGATTCTACAGTAGATATTGAATCATTGTGTGCAAAAATTGTTGATAAAATGATGACCAAACATGAATAT
Source organism: uncultured Methanobrevibacter sp. (assembly GCF_902770715.1). Classification (GTDB taxonomy): domain Archaea; phylum Methanobacteriota; class Methanobacteria; order Methanobacteriales; family Methanobacteriaceae; genus Methanocatella. The sequence goes on from NZ_CACXTS010000016.1 coordinate 12,638, forward strand.
GCAAGACGTGTCGAAATATCCATGACAACTGATTTTATGTTCATGAAAGAGTCACCAGTGACTAAAAATAAAACCCAAGAAATGGCTAAATTAATAGCTAAAGCTGTTGGAATCAGAGAAGATGACGGCACTGTTGAAATTAGAAAAAGCATTGGTGCTGAAGTTATTGGAATGACCGTGTGTCCATGTGCACAAGAATCCGTAAAAGAATCTGATAAGAACAAATTATTAGAATTTTTAGATGAAGAAACTACACAAAAAGTTTTAGATACAGTTACTTTTGCTTCACACAACCAAAGAGGCGTAGGAACCATATTAATTGAAGTTCCTGAAGATAAAGCCATTAAAGCTGAAGATTTAATCGATATTATTGAAAGTTCAATGAGCTCACCTGTTTGTGAATTACTCAAAAGACCTGATGAAAACGCAACTGTATTGAACGCTCACAGAAAACCTGTTTTTGTTGAGGATTGCGTTAGAAACATGATGGAAAAAATCGTGGAAACATATCCGAACTTGCCTGATGATACTTTAATCACAGCACGTCAGGAAAATCAGGAAAGTATCCACAGACACAATGCTTTTGCAGAAAAAGTAACAACATTCGGTGAATTAAGAGAAGAATTAAACATTCAATAGGACTTGATTTAATGAAAAAAACTTATGAAATTGCAGGACAGGTAATGGGCTTTTTTGATTCATTTAAAGGTTCCAGGCCTGCAATAAATAATAATAAAATATTGATTGTAAGGGGAAGATCAAGAACCGTTGTTCCGATATCTGAATTTGACGCCAAACTTACGGAAATAGGTGAAATTCTAGGCGGAACTGAAATAGATGCTTCTTCAGATAAGATAACAGATATTCTCAAATCTGGAGATAAACACATAAAAGAAAGTGTAAACGATGCTGCTGATATTGATGAACATGGTTTCATGAGAATGAAAGACGAACTTGAATCAATGGGGCTTGTCGTTGGATATAAAGTGTTTGAATTGCCATCTTTTGATGTTGTCGTTGCTATCTGGGAAGATAAAAATGAACTTCCTCCACTTTATGTTGAAGTTACCGTCTCCGAACGTGAAGTGTAAATAATGAACTCAAATTTAACAAAAGAAGATATTCTCCAAATATTGAATGCTACAGACGGCGAGATAATAAATTACATGTCTCAAACTGTGCAATATAGGGAGAATAATCTTATTACTTATTCTAAAAATGTATTCATACCATTGACTGAAATTTGCAGGAATGACTGTGGATACTGTAATTTTAAAAAGAATCCTGATGATCCCGAAGCCATAATCCTTAAAACCAAACAGGAGGTTTTAGAAAGCTTAAAAGAGGCTGAAAAATATGGCTGTAAAGAGGCTCTTTTTACTTTTGGTGAAGATGCCGACGAAGAGGAAATCGTTCAGCTAAAGTTAGCCGAATACGGCTATGATTCAATGATTGACTACATTGTAGACATTTGTCAAATGACATTGGATGAGACAACATTGCTGCCCCATACCAATGGTGGAAACTTCAGTTTTGATGATTTGAAAAAATTGAAGGAAGTCAATGCATCATTAGGTTTAATGCTTGAAAATTCATCATCCAGATTGATGGAACTGCCGGCTCATAAAAAAAGTCCTGGAAAGAATCCTGAATTAAGGCTTGAAACAATAGCAAATGCAGGAAAGCTTAAAATTCCATATACCACAGGCATTTTAATTGGAATTGGTGAGACAAAAGAGGAAGTTGCAGAATCTTTACTTGCCATTCGTGACTTATATGATAATTATGGGCATATCCAGGAAGTCATCATTCAAAATTTCACACCAATACCTGGAATTGAAATGGAATACTGGCCGGAACCAAGCTTTTTGGATATGATTAGAACCGTGATTGCCGGGACACTATTGTTTGGAGATACCGACGTCAGCATTCAGGTTCCTCCTAACTTAAACAATGACACTGCCCAAATATTTTTGCTATGTGGAGCTGATGATTGGGGAGGAGTTTCACCCGTGAGCCCGGATTATGTGAATATCACATCACCGTGGCCTGGAATCGATGAGCTTGAAAAATTAACCGAAGATGCAGGATTTGAACTAATCGAAAGATTATGCGTTTATGAAAAATACGTCAACAATGAATGGCTAAACGATATTATATTGGAAAAGATTTCTAATTTATCCTTGCATCGACAACAATGTGTTCCACACCAGGAGCATATTTTTTAATTTTATTTATTTTTAACAATTCAACATCACGACCGTTAGCCTGAGAAATGATTCTGTCCAAAGGCCTTGTATCCATCAGCTTTTCCGGAACCGTTTCATGATAATGAAGAATTCCGCCTTCATTCAAACTATTTATTGCAACATTCAGGTAATGATGTGTTGTTTTTACATAACCCATTATGATCCTATCGGCCTTGAATTTGGGAGTTTCAATTTTACAGTCCCCCAAAATAGGAGTTATATTGTTCAATTTATTCAATTTGATATTTTCACATAAAAACTCATAGGAATTGGGATTTATCTCGATGGAAATTATTTCCTTCGCATTTGCATGAACACCAATAGGAATGGAGAAATATCCAATGCCCGCAAACATGTCAATGACGGTTTCATCATCATCAACCAATTTGGCAATTCTCAACCTTTCATTGTTATTTCCCTTAGACCACATGACCTTTGCCAAATCAAGTTTAAATAAGCAGCCGTTTTCCTTATTGATCGTTTCGGTTTCGCTTCCATAAAGAATTTTATAAACTGGTTCTCTTTTGGTTCCTTGAATATGATTAATCTTCATTATTGTTTTAACATGGTGTTTTTTAGATAAACTTTCAAAATCCTCTTTTGGATAGCTATTATCTAAAATTAAAATATCTCCAATTTTTTTATATTTCATTTAGTCACCCTTGAAAGAAAAGTTTATATATGCAAATAGCTAATATTAATATTGTTAGTTTATACTAATTATTGATTCTGATTTTAAATAAAATTAATAGTAAAACATTAATTTATTTTGTTAATAACCTATGAGTAGTTGAAATTAGATATTTTAAATACTTATATGAGGTGTATTTAAATGGATGATAAGATACTAGAAGGTACAACAACCGTCGGAATTACATGCAAAGACGGAGTTGTATTTGCAAGCGAAAGAAGAGCTAGTATGGGAAACCTTGTAGCTCACAAAGTAGCAGAAAAAATATTTAAAATTGACGATCACATTGTAACAACCATTGCTGGATCTGTTGGAGATGCTCAAAGTTTAATGAAAGTTATTGAAGCAGAAGTCTCATTATACCAAATGAGAAACAATGATTCAATCAGCGTTAAAGCTGCAGCTTCATTAACCGCAAATATCTTACGTTCCGGACCAATGTATGTTCAAACATTACTTGGTGGAATGGATGGGGACAAACCATCTCTTTACTCCTTGGATGCAGCAGGTGGTATGATTGAAGACACTTACATTTCAACTGGTTCAGGATCTATCGTAGCTTACGGAGTTCTTGAAGACAGATTTAGAGATGACTTGACAACTGACGAAGGAATTGAAATAGCCATAAGAGCTATCAGAGCTGCTGCTGAACGTGACACCTACTCAGGAAACGGGTACTTAGTCGCTAAAGTGGACAAAGACGGCTTTGAAATGTTAGATAATGAAAAAATTAAAGAGATTTTGGATAAAATATAAGCAAAACTAATTTTTCATAACTAACTATTTTTTTATATAAATGGTGTACATAGTTTATGAAAATTAACTAATTATAGCTTAAAGCTTTTCATAAACTATTCTAATACACTCACTTTTTTTGAAGGGATTATATGACTTCAGATATTTTAGAGAATATTAAAAAAGAGATTTTGCAAAAACTACCAAACGAAATTCAAGTTTCAAAGGTGGAATTTGAAGGGCCGGAAGTAGTAGTTTATACCAAAAATCCGGAAATTATAACAGAAAATGGCGACCTAATAAGGTCACTTGCAAAAGAACTCAGGAAGAGAATTATCATCAGGTCAGATAAAAGCGCTTTACTCGAACCTGAAGAAACTATCAATAAAATTCATGAAATAGTTCCAGATGGTGCTGAAATTACTGATATTTACTTTGATACAGTTACCTGTGAAGTGGTCATTACTGCTAAAAAACCAGGACTTGTTATTGGAAAATATGGTGTTACATCAAGAAACATTGTAAAAAATACTGGATGGGCACCTAAAATCTTAAGAACTCCTCCAATAAGTTCAGACATCATTGGAAAAATTAGAACTATTCAAAAAAATAGCAGTAAAGACAGAAAAAAATTATTACAACGTCTTGGACGTCAAATTCACCAAGGAAGCAAATATCCTAATGACTGGGCAAGAGTTACTTCAATGGGTGGATTTAAAGAGGTCGGACGTTCATCAATGCTTTTACAAACACCTAACAGTCGTGTTTTATTAGATTGTGGTGTTAACGTTGCTGCATCAGACAATAAAAATGCATTCCCATACTTGAATGCACCTGAATTTTCAATTGAAGAATTAGATGCAGTTATCATATCTCACGCTCACTTAGATCACTGCGGATTTGTACCATACTTATTCCATTACGGTTATGATGGACCTGTATACTGTACAACCCCAACAAGAGACTTGACTACTCTTTTACAATTCGATCATTTAGATATTGCCCACAGAGAAGGCAACCCTTTACCATTCACATCCAAACATGTTAAACAAGCAATTAAAAATACAATAACTTTGGATTATGGTGAAGTAACCGACATTTCCCCGGATATAAGATTAACATTACATAATGCAGGACACATCTTAGGTTCAGCAATCTCCCATATGCACATTGGAGACGGAGCTCACAACTTGGTATATACAGGAGACTTTAAATACGAACCATCCAGATTATTGGAACCTGCAACAATTCGTTTCCCACGTGCTGAAACAGTTATTATGGAAAGTACTTATGGTGGAAGAGAAGATGTGCAACCTTCAAGAAACAATGCTGAAAAAGAAATGATGAAAACCATCTACAAAACACTTAAACGTGGAGGAAAAGTGTTAGTGCCAGTATTTGCAGTAGGAAGGGCACAGGAACTTATGGTCGTTTTAGAAGAATACATGAGACATGGATTAATCGAAGAAGTACCAATTTTCATTGATGGAATGATTTGGGAAGCAACAGCAATCCATACCGCAAGACCAGAGTACTTGAGCAAAGACTTAAGAGACCAAATATTCCACATGGGCAGAAACCCATTTGTTTCAGAAATGTTTGAAAAAGTTCAAAATTATGATCAAAGAAAAGAAATTGTTGAAAGCAGACAACCGGCAATTATCTTATCTACATCAGGTATGTTAACCGGTGGAAACTCTGTCGAATACTTCAAATGGTTATGTGAAGATGAAAGAAATACCTTAATCTTCGTAGGATATCAATCCGAAGGTTCCATGGGTAGAAGAGTTCAAAAAGGCTGGAAAGAGATTCCACTTGAAGACGATGATGGAAGAAAACGTGAATTCCATGTTAAAATGGAAGTCAAAACAATTAATGGATTCAGTGGTCACTCAAATAGAAGACAATTAATGGAATATGTCAAAAGACTCAATCCAAGACCTGAAAAGGTCATTACCTGTCACGGAGACCCATATAAAACTGTGGACCTTGCGTCCTCAATTCATAGAAGTTACAAAATTGAGACCAAAACTCCAATCAATTTAGATTGCGTAAGAATTCATTAATAATAAATACTAATTGGAACATAATATTATTATGGATAATGTTGTAAAATCTTTACAACATTTAATTTTATTTTTAAATAGGTGTAAATATGGTTACTTATTCAGAATCAGGCGTTGATATTGATTTAGAAGCAGTTACAGTTTCAAAATTAGCTGACAAACTTAAATCAACATTAGAATGTAGAGATATTATTACCGACAGTGGTCATTATGCCGCTTTAGTCAGATTAGGAGATAAAGCTATTGCAATGAGTACTGATGGTGTTGGAAGTAAAATTTTAATTGCTGAAATGATGAACAAATACGATACAGTTGGTATTGACTGTATTGCAATGGTAGTCAACGACATTTTATGTGTCGGTGCAGAACCTATTGCATTAGTTGATTATCTTGCTGTTGAAAAACCTGATCCTGAAAGAGCAGCAGAAATTGCTGAAGGTCTTGTCAAAGGAGCAAATGAGTCTAGAATCGCAATTATTGGTGGGGAAACAGCATCCCTTCCGGGAATAATTAAAGATTTCGACCTTGCAGGAACTGGAATCGGATTTGTAGATATCGATAAAATCATTACCGGAGAAAATATCCAACCTGGAAATGTTTTGATTGGTATTGAAAGTAACGGTATACACTCCAATGGATACAGTTTAGCTAGAAAAGCATTATTCGATGATGCCGGCTTGACTGTTGATGATAAAATGCCTAATGGTGAGACTACTGTTGGTGAAGAATTAATCAGACCAACTGAGCTTTACGTTAAACCTATCGTTGCACTATTTGAAAAAGAATATGATATCAATGGACTTGCACACATTACCGGAGGCGGATTTACAAATCTTAGACGTTTGAAAAAAGGTGTAGGATATGACATCAACAACCTCCCTGAAGTTCCGGAAATATTCAAACTTATTTATGAACAAAATGTTGACATCAAGGAAATGTACAGAGTTTTCAATATGGGTGTCGGTTTTGTTGTCATCTGCGAAGAAAGCGAAGCAGATAAAATCATGGATACTTTAAAAGAATACTGCAATTGCCAAATCATCGGTAGCGTAACTGATGATGAAAAGATTACTGTCAAAGCATTTGAAGGATCTGAAATTGAATACTGATTTAATTAACTAATAAGGAGTGATAAAATGAAGATAATGAAAGATAAGGAAATAGCTCTTGTAAAGGAAATATTAAAGGAATTAGGAGCTAGCGAAGAAGATCAAGAATTAGTGGCAGAGGCTACTATTGATGCAGACTTAAAAGGATTTACATCACATGGGCTCGGAAGATTCCCACAATACCTCATTAGTATTAAAGCAGGAACAATCAATTTAGAAGACAATATCACTATTGAAAAAGAAACTCCGGCTATTGCATTAATTAACGGTAACAGCGGATTTGGACAAGCTGTATCTTACAAAGCTATGCAGATTGCAATCAAAAAAGCTAAAGAAGTGGGTATTGCATGTGTTGGTGTTCACAATACCAATCACTTTGGAGTTACTGGATTCTATTCCGATTTGGCATTAAGAGAAAACTGTATCGGTTTAGTGCTTGCAAATACTGACCCGGCTATTGCACCTTTAGGAGGTAAAGAACCTTTAATCGGAACCAATCCTCTTGCATTAGGAATTCCATCAGACTCATACATTACTGTAGATATGGCAACTTCAGTCACTGCACGTGGTAAAATCATCGAATCAAAAAGAAAAGGAATGGATTTGCCTGATGGCTGGGCATTAGATGCAGATGGAAACCCAACCAATGATCCGGAGGAAGCATTGAAAGGATCAATCTTACCATTTGGTGGATTTAAAGGATATGCACTTGCATTATTAATTGAAATCTTAACCGGACCATTAGTACAGGCTGGATACGGTCATGGAGTTACAGGTACCGCATCTCCAGATAAGGACTGTACCAAAGGAGATTTATATGTAGTTATTGACCCTTCAAAATTCGGAGACTTTGATGAATTCAAAGCACATACCGAAGATTTTGTTGCACAAGTCAGAGCTACCGGTGAAAACGTTGCCATCCCTGGTGATTTGGAAGTCAAAAGAATTGCTGAAGCTGAAACCAATGGTGTGGCAATTGATGAAAAATTATATGAACAATTAAAAGGAATCTGTGATGATTTAGATATCGATTTGGATTCCTACTTAGAAGAATAAATACTATTCTTCTTAAAAATTCTTTTTTTTATGAACCTATCGACATTACCCAATATTCTTATCGTTGAATGGAATTAAAATCCATTTGAATTTGTAACAAATAAAACAAAAATGATTATATAGACCTGGTACATAAATATATAATGTTTAGAAAACTAATTATTAGTACAAAAAATGAACTTATTCTTAATGAATTCTTTAAAAAGGAGGATAAAAAGTTATGAAACTTAAAAACTCTTATGTCTTATTAATGGTAATGGCAATATTTCTATTAATAAGTGTAGGGTCCGTCTGCGCTAGTGAAATTGCTGATGTAGATGATGTTGTTTCAGCAGATGACGGATCCGATGTCGTGCTTGCAAATGAAAGTGCGGCACCAACAATAGACACTAAAATTGTTTCAGACGATAATGTAAGAATAGAAAAGGGACAGGATCAAAAGATTCCTGTGACCGTGAATGACAATGCGTCTAAACCTATTAGTGTTTCAAAAGGGGACCTTAAAGTTAGTAAAGGTTCAGAACAATTAAATTTTACATACTCAAACGATGAAATAAAACTTTCCAAAAACTTAACTAGTGGTAATCACAGCTTACTTATAACTTATTTAGGAAATGATATTTACAAAAATTCTACAAAAAACATTATTCTATCAATAGTTGGAGATTACAAAATCAAAGTAAGTGAGGGAACTGTAGACCAGTCAAATAAAGCTGAAATACCTGTCACAGTCACTAATGATGTAGATACCAAAAGTTTAACTAGAACTGGATTTAATATTCGTGTAGGTTCTGGGGATGACTCTGTGAGAATATCCCCCTCAGGATTTGAAAATGGAAAATTAATATTTAACATACCTGAGAGTGTAGAAAACATTACTTCCAAGGATATTACAATTACTTATTCAGGAATTCCCGGCAAAACTCTTACAACAACTACAAAATTAAAAAGAGTTACAGCTATTAAAATTATTCCAATAATTTCTGAAGCATATTACCAAGACGGTAATTTCACTTTCAAAGTTGTTGATTTTTATAATGAAACAAAAGTAATGTCCAATCAAACAATATCAATTAACGGACAATACAACAAATCAACCATTTATTGGGATATCAAACAAACTGGTGGAAATAGTATATCATTAAGTACAACAAAAAATATCAAAACCGATGAAAACGGAATTGCAACCTTTAAAAATATTAATTTCTATCCCGGTTTAATTATAATTAACACTGATATCTATGCTCCTGCTGGAACCTACAATGTAACAGTTTCCGCAGGAAGCGGATTTACAGGACAATACGTTGGAACTATAAATATTAAAAAAGTCAATGCAAAAGTATCAGTTGAAAAATATAGTGAATACTTTGGAACAAACAAAAATGTTAAAATCACTGTTGTAAATGCAGAAACCAACAAACCATTAGTTGGCGTTCCAGTATACTTTAAAATGACTGACAGCGCAGGTAAAGAAATTACATTCACAACTACCGGTGCAAATAATACAACAGTCAGAGTAAATATCATATCAACTAATTCAAAAGGCAGCTTTGAACTTCCTATCAGTAATTTAATGCCAGGATCATATTCAGTTGCTACATCATTAAATGAATCTGTTAGTTACAGTGCATCCAAACATACCGGAGCTGTAACAGTTAAAAAAATTCCAATAAAATATACCATAAGCACTACTGGAAAAATTACAGTTACAAATAAATTAACTGGTAAAAAAGTTCCAGGAGCTATTGTATTAATAAAATATGATAAAAGTAAGAATAAACAATTCATTACACAAACTACAACTGGAGTAATTGAAATTGTCACCGTTGGAAAACACACAGTGCAAGTAGTTAACGAAGATCCTAGATATAGCGCCAAAGCAGTTACTAAAACCATATCAAATAAAAAAATAACTGCAAAAGCAAGTGCTCCAAAAGTAACTACTTATTATAAAGCAGGAAAATACTTTACTGTAAAATTAACCAACAGCGCTAAAAAACCGATTTATGATGCTAAACTTAATATTAAAGTTTATGTATCCTCTAGCAGATACTACAATTACAAAGGAAATACCGGAATTGATGGTAAAATTAATTTAGGATTAGACAGTTTAAAACCTGGAACCTACAAAGTTGTAGTGACAAGTGGAGCTACTAAAAACTTTGCACTTAAAAAGGTTACATCAAAAATCGTTGTTAAAAAAGCTCCGGCTAAATTAACTCCTACAAAATTGACTGCTAAAAAAGGCGTTAAAAAATACTTTAAGGTTACTGTGAAAAACACAAAAACTAAAAAAGTAATTAAAGGAGTTAAAGTAAAAATCAAAGTTTACACTGGTAAAAAATACAAAACATACACAGTGAAAACCAATTCAAAAGGAATTGCAAACCTCAATGTCAAATCCTTAACAGTTGGAAGCCATAAAGTTGTTGTTAGTTCTGCAAACAAATATGTTGTTGCAAAAGCTGCAAAATCAACTATAAAAATAACCAAAAAATAAATTCAAAGAGAATTAACTTTCTCTTACTTTTTTTCTTTTATATACTTAGCATAAAAACCGTCAGTATCAGCATATATTGTATAGAAACCATATTCTTCCGCTTTTTTTATTGAAGATTTGATATATTGCCTTCCCCATGAAGTAATTGCCTTTGCACATTCAAAGGAATACCATCTGAATCGTGGAAAACCATAAATACCATACATTGTATTTGCAAGACGCTTTATGGCTTGCTGCTGAACATTCAAAGCCTTTCTTTCAGTTTCATCATCTGAAGCTTTCATTTCACGTTTGATTCTGAAACGCTCCTGCAAGATTTTATCGATGACTGATGGAATAAAACCTTGCGGCTCTTTTTTAAATTTTAGGCCATGTTCCGGAGAAATATTGTACTCATCCTCATTTTCAACATCCCCCAAAACCATTACATCGGGAGATATGTTTTTTGAAATGATTATGCTTGGATATAGGCTTCTAAAGTCGAACTGAACAAGGTTTTCATGCAAACCCTTTTCAGGTTCTCTTACATAACCACCTTCATTATCTTCTGCTGCAGCCCTGTTGGCAAAGTTTGCGCCTTGCTTATTTGGAACAACCTCTTCATCAAAATAAGCCTGTTTTACTAAAAACCATTCTGCCTGTTGGCCTGTCGCCATACGTGAAACATCAAATAAAGGTTGGCCTATAATACGGGTAAGTTCAAGATTGAGCGGTAAAGTCTGTTCTGCAATTTTTAATGTTGAAACTACATCATCCAAAGAATAATCAAACAAGTTATCTAGCTCTTCACCACCATTATCCCAGAACTCCCAAATCCTATCGCCGGGAACGTCAATTTTTTCCTCTCCAAACAGTTCATAATAGACCCTTTCTAATGTGTATCTTTCAAGAGTCATGTATCTTCTCATCACCAAATATAAATCAACATGAATCAAACCTTTAAAAGACGCTGCATTTGCATAGCCTCTTCTGATAAAACGAATATCTGATCCGTCCATTCCGATATCCAAATCAACACCTAAAATCTTTGCCCTATCCTTAAGGTACGGAAAATCGAAGTTGTCTGAATTATAACCGACCAGAATATCAACATTATTATCCTTAATAATCTGGACAAACTCCTCAATCATTTCCTTTTCAGATGCAACTTGATTTACAAAGTCATCCCTCTCCCAGGAATTTGTTTTGGTTGAGATTACCTGATTGACACCGAAGTTGCTTGCAACACCAATCATGATAATTTCATCAACTTCAGAGTTTGGCATTCCATGAGGGTTTCTAACTTCCAAGTCAAAACTTAAAATACGAAAATCATGAGGATAATCAGGAACACGTTTCAAACCTTCTGTGAGCTTAATTATCTCCACATCATCCTTATTCGAATCCAAATCTAGAAACGAATCGATTTTTTCCCCAATTGCAACAACTTCAGTCATAGGTATTACGTCACGATCCATCAGATACCTTCTATAAAACGGAATGTCAAATTCTCTTATTTGAATTACGCTTTCTAAATCTCTTAGATTATCCCTATTTTTTGCAAGTTCCTGAGGATGTTTGAATGTGACTTTTAAAAATTCCTTTTCAATTTGGAAATCCTTTTTTAGAACTTTATCAATTCTGACAACTTCCAGATTATCTTCAATTTCAGTTATGCATTCGTCCAAATCATCGGACATCACATATAAATACGGTTCGAAAGTATCATCTATTAAAACTATGTTTTTATCCCCATCTTTTGAAAATAGCCTTATTACAGGCTTATCTTCATAAGTAACATAATCAATATCCAATATGACGACATTTCTCTGCATTTATTCATCCCCAATAAGATATTCTTTTCTGTAACTATCCAATACAACATAGGTAACTCCCAATATTAGAGGACCTACAATAAAACCAACAATTCCATAAACCAAAGGTCCAGACAGGAATCCTACAAGCAAGATTAACGGATGTATGTCTGCATAATGGCTTGAAAGCGCCGGCCTTATATACATATCAACAGTACTCAGGAAAAATCCGAACAGTAAAACAATTATTGCACGAGGATAATTTCCACCTAACACATCTATGAAGAATAACGCCCAATATATAGGCCAAGGTCCAAAAACAGGAATCAATTGCAGAATGCCTGTAATGACCCCCAAAAAGATTCCAAAAGGATAACCTAAAATGGAATATCCGATGCATCCAAAAATACCAATTATCACTGATGTTAAAAAGTGACCATAAAATATGCTTCTCAAAACATCCTTTACAGATTCGACAGTATTGTCAAAAAATTCCTTGGATTCATCAGGGACAAAATCTCTAATAAAATTAAAACATCTGCCACCATCACGAACAAAATAAAATATTGAACAAACCAAAATAAACAAATCTAAAGTGATATTGGCAAATTTGCTTAAGGCTGTTGCAGAATAATTCAATAAGAATCCTGAAATGGACTCGAATGAATTATTTAAATATGTGGAAACAGAAGTAGGATCACCTTCTACAGGCAAATAGGTTATAAATTGAGATAGGGAGGCATTGAATTCCATGTATGAGCTGCTTGCAAGCATTGATGTTATGAGTGATGACATTTCATATGTGATATATCCCACCAGAAGCACCAATGGAATTAAGACAAGAACCATCGCAAGCAAAATAGAAACAGAAGAATATTTTAGCTTGGATTGAATCTTCAAGGCAATCGGCCTAATTCCATAAGCCAAAATGGCTCCCAATATAATCATTTTTAAAACTGGAAAAACGAACATTAAAGATAAAATTAACAAGAAAATAACCAATAAAACTGGGAAAGATAAATGCTCCTTAATGTCAACTGCCATCTTATCAACCTAACCTAATATTTTACACCGGATGCATCTCTTCTGTATTTGCCGAATTCTGTAATCTGATAAATCTTATCATTTTCAAAAACAGGTCCCTCAACGCAAATTCTCCAGCCTTCACCGTCAACGCAACACTGGCCACATACTCCAAGAGCGCATTTCATATATCTTTCAAGGGAATACTGGGCAGGAATATTTGCCTCTTCAAGAATATCGAATAATCCTTTCATCATTATCTCAGGACCGCATACAAATGCATAATCATAATGTGAACCTTCAAGCAGATCAGCAGTGCAATCTGTTGCAAATCCTTCGAATCCGAAACTTCCATCATCTGTACAATGATAAATTGTAGCGCCTAATTTTTCGAGAGAGTCAGCATACAACAATTCGTCTTTTGTTACTGCAGCTGAAACAACATCAACATTGTTTCCTTTTTTAATCAAGTCACTGGCAATCGCATTAATAGGAGCCATTCCGACACCTCCCCCAATCGCCAGGATATTTTTGCCTTCAAAGGAATTGTTAAAGCCATTTCCGTAGCTGCCTCTAACGCCAATTTTATCGCCGACTTTCAAATCATGCAATTGTGAAGTGAACTCACCGATATTTTTTACGGTAATTGCAAGTTCATTATCATTGATTTGAGCTATGGACATAGGCTTTTCATTTTTAAAGTTCCAAATCATAACAAACTCACCAGGATTTGGAGTTCCTAATTTATCCATATCCCAATTAAATTTGAAAGTCTTGATTGTAGGAGTTTCATCAATAATCTCAGTAATTTCAACTATTTTCGGTTCATTAATCATAATTACAACTCCCTGTGCGCTAATCCAACCATTTCATCAATGGAGGAATATCCTTTTTCAGCCATGAATTTTTCTAATCCTTTGTTAATGTCATCAAATACAGTGACACCCTCATCCATAATTGCAGTACCAATTTGAACTGCACGTGCGCCTGCAAAAATAAATTCCACAACATCCTCGAATGTGTAAATTCCACCGACACCAATCAATGGAATATCAACAGCTTCATAAACGGAATAAACATTGCTGATGGCTATCGGCTTGATTGCACGACCGCTCATTCCTCCAGACTTATGGAATAAAACTGGACGGGCAACATCGATGTTGATTTTCATTCCAGGACCTAATGTGTTAATCAAGGACAGGCAATCTGCCCCTGCATCTTCACAGGTTTTGGCAATTTCAGTAATGTCAGTTACATTAGGTGTTAATTTTGCTATAATCGGAACATCAGCCGCATCCTTTGCAGCAGAAACGATAGTATGACTTAAATTACAATCCTGACCGATTGATGCTCCATAGCCTTCCATTGCATGAGGACAGGAAATATTCAACTCAATCATATCAACATAATCCTGAACTTCACCAACCAATGTAGAGAACTCTTCAGGATTTGCACCGTAAATAGAAGCAATCACAACATTATTTTCCCTTTCTATTTTCTTTAATTCTTCCTTGAAATTATCAACACCAGGATTTGAAAGGCCAATTGCATTTAAAATGCCTCCATCAACTGCAACGGTTGTTGGATTTGGATAACCTGGATGAGGATTAAGAGAAAAAGATTTTGAAACAACCCCCCCGGCACCTGATTTTAAAATCCAATTCATTGACGAAGCATTGCTTCCCATAATTCCTGCAGCCAACATCAGAGGATTTCTGAATTCGACTCCACAAACATTTGTTTTTAACATAATATCAACTTTGTAATTAATTATTTAATTAGTTTTTGTAAATTTATCAATTATTTCTTGATATTTTTCATTTTGTAATTTTAAACTTATTATATTGGTCTTGTTGGATTTGATTATTTCTTCTTTGGATTTTATTAGATTGGAAATTTGTTCGTCCTGTTTTTCAATTATTGCATCTTTCTGTTTGAGCAAATCTTCATATGTTTTAGAGATTTTTCTAAGCTGAAGCTCAAGGTTTTCAGTGTTGGAATTCATCTGGCTCTTATAGTCATCTATCAGAGACCTTAAATATCTAACTTGATCCTGCTTATCTTCAATTATTGAATCCTTTTCCTTAATTTTTTGAGACAAATCATCAAGCTCCTTGATTCTTGCCTTATCGTAATCAATCTTGGTATCAATCTTATCTTCCAAATTCTTATTTGCATATTTCAATTTGGTGGAATAAAGTTTCAGCTTATTTATTTCATCAGTCTTATCTTGAATATCCATATTAAGCTCATCAATTTCGGCATTTTTCAATTCAAGTTCATATTCCAAATCTTTTAATCTCTGTTCTGACATAACTACAAATCCAAAAATAGTAATAACTCAATGAAATTTAATTTAAATTTTGAATAAATTAAATCTTTTCATATCATGACAATGCTTATTAGAAATAAAAAAAATATTTAATCTTATGGAATGTTATATAACTTACTGTGTTAAAGGATTTTTAGCCTTCAATAGTGAAAATGAGGTAATAGCTAAAAAATTATTTCCAAATGAAAAAATAATCCAAAGATTAGCTGAAATTAATGATAAGAAAATTGTTAAAGAGGAACTGGACATCATTGAAGAAGTTTCTAAAGATTTTGATGAAATTATTATAGAGTCAAATAAAAGGCAATCAGACTATAATAATGAAAAGGTCACTATCAAAAATCCGAATCAGGGTGGAGAATACCTAAGAGAAAATTATGACAAATTTGACCTGAATTCCAAGGACATTACTGAGATATATAGAAATTTGGCGATTCATGATATTAAGGCATCTGCCTCTGAAGACAAACATTTAATACAGGCAATCAACTCCATTGATGAAATTGACGAAAGTGTTTCCAAACTGATAGAACGAATCAGAGAATGGTATGCACTATATTTCCCTGAAATGGATGTTATCAAAAATAATGAAACTTACATAAAATTAATTTCACAAAACAAAACAAAGAAAGACATTGTTGAAGCTAAACCAGATGCATTCCCACGCGAAATTATTGACATTGATGAGGACATAGACCCTAAAGATTTAGAAATAATGAACAGCTATGCAAAATCCATTTATGAGCTACAAAAATCTAGAAAAAATATCGAAGAATATATTGATACAAAAATGGAATCCATAGCTCCTAATTTAAAGCTTTTAGTAGGCCCTACATTAGGGGCCAAATTAATTTCACATGCCGGTGGTCTTAAACGGTTAGCAATGTATCCCTCAAGCACCGTTCAAATCATGGGGGCTGAAAAAGCATTATTCAGACATTTAAAAAGCGGAGATCGCCCTCCAAAGTATGGATTAATATACCAACATCCACAAGTAAGGGGCGCTAAATGGTGGAATCGCGGAAAGGTTGCAAGAATGCTTGCAGGAATGATATCCCTAGCCGTTAGAAGAGACGTTTTTACAAAGACTTTTGATGAAAATGCATCAGATGAATTCAAATCAAAAGTTGAAGAGATTGAAAAGAACAATCCATTTCCAACAAAGACAACTAAAAAGAGAAAAGAAGAAAAGTCCAAATCCAAAAAAAGTAAGCGAAAAGGCAAAAAAAGAAATAAGAGGAGATAAAGCATGAATGTCTATTTTAAAGATGGAAATATCGCCACCAAAAATTTAAATCCAGGAATCTCAGTTTACGGTGAAGAGCTAATTCAAGAAGATGAAGAATATAGAATATGGAATCCTAGACGTTCAAAATTATCAGCAGCCCTCTTAAATGGATTAAAAAATCTGAACATCGAGGAGACTTCAAAAGTCTTATATCTTGGTGCATCAACCGGAACCACCGTATCCCATATTTCAGATATTGTAATTAATGGAAGAATATATGCCGTTGAATTTTCACCAACAACAGCGAAAAAATTGGTTCAACTCTCACGTCAAAGGCTTAATATTGCTCCGATTTTAGGTGATGCAACCAAACCTAAAGGATATCTTAATATAGTCGAAAAGGTGGACTTAGTATACTGTGATGTTGCTCAGCCAACACAAAGTGAATTGTTTATGAAAAATATGAATATGTTTTCAAAGGATGATGGTCTTGGCCTTTTAATGATTAAAGCTAGAAGTATAGATGTTGTACAAAAACCTAAAAAGATTTTCAAGGAACAAGAGAAGAAATTGAAAGAAAAAGGTTTTAAGATTATTGAAAAAGTAAAACTGGAACCATACGAAAAAGACCATATTGCATTATTAGTAGAAAAAAATTTTTAAAAAAAAACAACAATTTTTCACTAGCAAATCGGCAAAAAAATAGCTCTGAGCAATGTAAAAAATTACTACAAAATAGCTAAAAAAGTATTACTTAGATACCTTTTTATACTAGAAAATTAAATATTACATATGCTAATGCAAATAAAATAAAAGTTCATTGAAACGTCCTTTAGGTTGATTCACTCTATTAATCACTCCATTTAACTAAAGCCTAAAGGCATGAACTTATTTTATTAAAATACTATTTTTTAGAAGACTTTTTTTCAAAGATGATTTTGCTTATTTTATTTAAAAAAGTATTACTCTAATGAGCTTATTTTTGACTACAAATTTACTACATAAACTGAAATTTCAAATTATCAAAAACATTAGAATGAAATTAATTTTGGGTCAATTACCATATTGGTATTGGCAAATAAAAATGATGTTAAAATCTAATGGAGAAAATAACCCCCTAGAAATAATTTTGAAAAAAATCTGTTTTTCCAAAAAATATGAGAGACCCACTAAGAAAATACCTATCGAAATATTGCAGAATCAATTAATAAAATTGGTTGTTTAATCAAAAACCTATAATTTAATATAAGCTACATTAACAATTAAGAAATGAAAGTTATAAAAAATATAAAAATAATCATGAAATATAGATGAACTTAAATCTTTTTAGCAATTACATCAAAAATGATTTTTGCAATTTCTCTTTTAGATGCTAACGGAACAGACAAAACCTCATCATCGACAATCAACACCTCATTGGTATCAGATCCAAAATGACAATCGTTTTTAGAGATATCATTGGCTATGACCAAATCTGTGCCTGCCTGTTCAATTTGTTTTCTTGCACAACCGATTATTTCATCCCGTGAAATATTGAATTCCGCCTTAAATCCTACCAGGAAAATATTTGGATTAATCTTTTTAACTTGACGAATGATTTTTGTTGTCGGCTTGAGATTTAAAAATAAAGAACTGCTTGAATCTATTTTTTTATCATCTTTCTTCTTAAATTCAAAGTCGGAAACCGCTGCAGTAGAAATGAAAATATCAAAATCAGGAATTAATTTTAAAATAACCTCATTCATTTCGCTGCTTGTCTCTACACGAATAACATTGAAAACAGATGGAATCTCAACGCTAACATTGGCAACAACCAATGTCAAATCGGCACCCCTAATGTATGCTTCCTTTGCAAGCGCCAAACCCATTTTTCCGGAGGATTTATTAGTTATTCCCCTTACAGAATCTATAGGTTCATATGTCCCTCCGAGACTAATTAAAATCTTTTTACCTATAATAAGATCAATCCCTTTTATTTAAATTAATAGTTCTTAATGATTCAAGAACAATATCTTCTTTTGATGGGAATTTGGCTTTTCCTTCATCCATTCTAGGTTTGATAAAAATAGCTGAATTTTCATTTTTGATTTTTTCAATGTTTTCTTTGATTGCCTTATACATTGAATCATGCATGGACGGAACAAATATGATTGGAGTATCATGACCATATGCTGTTATCAGCAGGGTTGAAATCGGGTCATCGGCAATTTTATATGCAAATTTGGAAATGGTATTTGCAGTAGCCGGAGCGACAAGTATCAAATCCTCTTGAGAATATCTCACATGTTCAATCTTTCCGGTCAATTTGGTTACAACCTCATTTCCGGTTGCAAATTCCATTGCATTCGGATGAATTATCTCACATGCAGCTTCGCTCATGAAACATTTGACATCAATATCATTGCGTTTAAGTTCACGAGCCAATTTAATAGATTCAGTAGCTGCAATACTGCCTGTAACACACAATACAATCATAAATTACACCATTATCTTAAAATTATGTGACTTGAATATCTGACAACATATAATCAAAGATATACAAATCGTTTTCAAAGTCTGCAGTCGGTGCACTATACATCATTACATAAGCCTGGCCACCTTTTTCAAACCAAACCGCTTTATGTTCCCTTTCAACACCGTTTTCAGTAGATGTATAGATGTACTCCACAGCGTCAATGTTACTAATCATCAATCCGCCGGATGAGATTAATTCAAAGGAGGAATCCTTCTGCATTGACCTGTATGTATCATTGACAAATGAATAAAATTCTCCTTCAATAGGCTTTTTCTCAAAATTAATATTGACTTGTCCAACACCAAAGGAATCGATGGAACTCAATTTTGACAAAGCCATGAATGAATAATTGGAAGTTGACTCAGAATAACCCCAATTGGAAGGATAATGAACAACTATACCGTTTTTTGATAAAGTTTCCATTGTAACTTCACTAGGATTCTCATCAGCAGCATAAACACATGAAAATGCGCAAATAATCAATAATAAAATTGAAATAACTATAATGCTTCTTTTTAAAATACTGTTTTTCATGATATCACCTCAGGAATATTTGAGACTAGTAGTCGTTACTACTTCCTCCCTCGTTTGATTCTGAGTTACTTGATTGACTATCACTTCCACTATCATCATAAGCGCCAGAATCATAGTTTGAACTGCTTGAAGAGTAATCAGACGAACTGCTTGAAGAGTAATCGGATGAGCTGTAGGATGAATCTGAAGTAGTTTCAACATCATTATCATAATTTGATGAATCATAGGAACTGTATGAATTAGTGTATGTGGAAGTATTAGTAACCACATTTTCATTAATATCAGGGAATGCAGTATCTTGAACCATAGCTACAGTAGTAGTGTCAGATATAGAATCAAAATCTAAATTAAAAACACCATAACCCACACCGACAGTGAAACCTAAAACTAATATCAACAACAATAATAACTTAAAGGTACTGCTGTCCATAGATTTCTTTTCTTTTTTATTATATCGGGCATCATCCTTTTTGGGATTGATGATGTATTTTTGAACTAAATCTTCTTTTTCCTTTTTATTTCTTGCAGATTTTCTGACCTTTTTCTTTTTGGTAGTATCAGAAGTTGATTTACCTTGCATAGATCTTATTCTTTGAGTAGCCTCTTTTGCATCGATAGCATTTAATTTATCTTCATATTTAGAACGAAAATAGCTGTATTTTTCTGGAGAAATTTTCCCTACTTCATAATCAGCTTCTAAACTATCCATGATTTTCAGAAGTTTTTCTCTATCATTTGGCATTACTTGCCTCCCTGAATTATTATAATATAATTTATTATAAAACAGTAATTTATACTTTTACCTGAATGCCGGATAGGAACCTAAAACTTTTAGGAAATAAGTGTTTTCATCTATTTCATTTAGAATATCCTTAACAAGATCACTGTCCAGATGACCATTAAAGTCAACGAAAAATAAATATTTGCCTAAACCCTTTTTAGAAGGTCTGGACTCGATTTTAGTCAAGTTAATATTATTCTTTTGAAAAATTCCCAGTATCTTGTATAAACCACCAGGCTTATCCTCGTAGATTGAAAAAATAATTGATGTCTTGTCGTTTCCTGTGGGTTCATTGCACTCTTTTGAAACAACGACAAATCTGGTCTCATTGTTGTCAGTGTCTTGGATATTGGCTTCAAGAATTTCTAAATCATATAACTCAGCTGCTTTCACATTACCAATAGCTGCCTTGGCTTTATCGCCAATGATACTTTTAGCTGCACTTGCAGTGCTTACAGCATAGTGAGGCTGTATATTATGTTCGCTTATGAACTCCTGGCATTGGGATATTGCTTGTGCATGAGAGTAGACATCCTCAATATCCTCCATGGAAGTTCCAGGATTTACAATCAGGTTTTGATTAATTGGAATGATAATCTCGTTGAAAATTTTCAAATCATATTTATGGGCAAGTGAATCCAAAGTAATCCCGACCGGCCCTTCAATTGAGTTTTCAATCGGAACAATGCCAAAGGCTGATTCTCCATTAACAACACTTTCCAAAACAGCCGGAATTGTACAATAAGGAATTAATTCGTCACCGATTATATTTGCGGCTTCATGAGTGAAAGTCCCTTTAGGACCTAAAAAAGAGATTAATGTAATATGAATCACTCCTTAAAAAAATAAAAAAAAGATAAATTAAGATTCTAATTTTTCAATTAGTCTTAATATATCAGTTTGTGTAATGATACCAACGACTTTGCCTTCTTCAACGACAGGCAAACCATTGTATCCTGTTTCCATCATTATTTTAGAAACCTCAGAAATTGACATTTCTTTTGAAACATAAGATGGATTTGAAGACATTATGTCTTCAACAAAAACCTCTTTGATTTGAGTTTTTTGATATTTTTCAGGAACGTTCTTTCTAAAGTCAATGAATGCTCTCATCAGATCTTTAGAAGTGATCATTCCCACCAGTTCATCATCATCAATAACAGGCAATCTTCCAACATTAGCATCCATCATTTGTCTTCTTGCATGAACGAGCCTATCTGTTGGAGCAACTGCTACTACATCCTTTGTCATGATTTCTTTTACAGTTATCTTATCAAATGCAATTCCAACGGCAAGAGTTACAAAATCAGCCTTGGAAACAATTCCAACCATTTCATCATCTTTCATGACTGGAACGGATCCAATACCGTTATCTAACATTATTTTTGCCACTTCACCTAATTGCATTGTTTCAGGAACTGTAATTACATCTTTAACCATTACAGATGAAATATGGAATCTTGATGCAGGCATACTTTCGGATTTTGAAGAACCAAGTTTAGTGGCAATATCCCTTTCGGATATGATTCCAACTAGTTCTTTATGATTAACTACTGGCAAACGGGATACATTATGTTTACGGAATAATTTTAATGCATCTGAAAGATTTTGGTCTTTGTCTACAGTAATTAAATCCTCTGACATCAAATTCTTAATTTGCATATTATCATCTCCTATTGTGTTTTTATATTCTTTTAACTGCTCTTAATACATCTCTTTCAGTGATGATACCTACAACACGATCATCTTTTAAAACTGGTACACCACCAATATTCTTTTCTGCGAATATTTCACATAATTCTCCAATAGTAGTGGTTGGAGGAATTGTAATTGGTTCTTTAACCATAATTTCAGAAATGTTGGTTTTTAATACATCAGTTGCTAAATTAGAGTTTAAATGATCGAATAGTTCTTTAGCATTTAAGAATCTAATAACATCAGTAGAAGTTAAGATACCTAACAATTTTTTAGCAGCTTTTGAGATATCTGCTTCACCACCAATAACTGGAATTCTTCTTAAACCATTTCTAACCATGATTTTGCATGCTCCTTCAAGAGGAGTTCCAGGAGTAGTAGTGAATACTTTAGCACTCATATAATCTTGTACGGTTTCTTTGCCAGCCATACCTGCTAATGATAATGCAATATCTCTTTCAGTTACAATAGCTGCAAGATTATAATCTGCATCGACAAGAGGAATAGCACCTAATTGGTGAGACATCATAGTTTCAATAGTTTCACCAATAGAAGCTTTTGTAGAAAGAGTGATTAAATCACGAGTCATGATTTCTCTGACTGGTTCATTGATTGCTGCTAAGAAGTTATCTTCGTATTTTTTCTCAATAATGTTGAATTTTTTTCCTCCACCAAAGAAATCTAATATATCCATTACTGTTACAATACCCAATAACTTGCCGGAACCAGGATCTGTGATTGGTAATCTTCTAAATTCGTGCTCCATCATTACTTTTGCAGTATCTTTGATAGATTTAGTTGGAGGGATTGACACAACATCTTTGGTTGCAATAGCCATTATGTCACCTTCTCTATCATGAACTTTGGTTTCGTGTTCAACTGCGCCTGTATTTGATTTTCTATTAATGGATGTTTTATCTTTCATTTTCACACCTCAATTCACAATTACGCATCGTAAAAATAAAATCAAAATATCAAAAACAAAAATATTCACTCAATATCCAAAATCTTATGGATTTGAGGAATGGTGGAAACTTCAAAATATTGCCCAACAACTTCGGAAAACTCGAATAATCTATAATTAATGTTTTTCCATTCTCCTAAAGGACTAGAAGGTTGGATAATTATTTTAAGGTTGCTTTTGCTTGAAATATTCTCTGATAATTTTTCAACTACCTCTTTAAATGACTTTATTTTTGTTGATGGCAATATAACTACTTTACAATATACATTTATGGACTTCTCCCTTAATAAGTTTAGTGATTTAATCTCATTTAAAAAAATTTCTTCGTCAAAATCGCCGTCAAAGTGTTCAGGCAATTTAATATCCAAAGAAACAATGTCTAATTTATTTAACAAATCAATATTGTCGGGTGAAGTCCCATTGGTTTCAAGCATGATACTTAAATTAAAGTTTTTGCTGACCTCATTGATGAAGTCAGGGTATAAACTAGGTTCACCTCCAGTAAATGAAATAGCCTTACAGTCAGGAGTTAAAATTTTATTAATCTCTTCAGTTACCATTTCGGGAGTCATCAACTTTCCTGATTTTTCGGATTTACTATCATTGGTGTCACAATAGTTGCAGTTTAAATTGCAACCTGCAAATCTAACAAAAATTTGTCTTTGTCCTATTAAAAGACCCTCACCTTGAAAAGATGAGAAAATTTCAATTATTGGAGCTTTCATTTTATATCGGCCCTATACAATGCTCCTTGACCAATTCCTTCATTGACACATACAGCAACATATTCAATGTTATCATAAGTTTTGGCCAGCCTTTTGGCTAAGGCTTCTGCGAAAAACTTGGATAACTCCTCTGCTGAAGTATAAGGAAGAGGTAAAAATACGCAGTCAACAGCAGGGATTGAATATCCTTTGCCATCAACTTTGAAATGAACGGCATGTTTCTTTTTTAAGTCAAAAATTGAATCTGATTTCTTGTCGAAATCCTTAAATTCAATTAAATCATTATAAACCGGTACCAACAATCTGTGATCAAGTTCATCACAAATCGCTTTGGTATATCCTTTAACATCTTTGAAATCAACTACGAATTCAAATTTTCCAGCCCTTTCACCTTCAATTTCCACATCTACAAAGTAGGAGTGACCATGTATGTAACCGCAGGACTCATGGCCTGGAATGATGTGGGCTGAGGAAAATCTTAAATTAGATTGAATACCGTTAATTAATATTTTCATCCTAACACCTTTGTTTTACTTATATCATTCTCTATAGTTTCCAATTCATCAATATATCTGGAAACAGTCTTATTAATTAATTCCAATAAATTATCATTATTAAATATCTGTTTATCATTCACTCTGATATCGAATAGTCCGATTGTTTCCACATCATCGGGAGTTCCCTTGTCTTCCAAGTTAAGTGCGAAATGTATTTTTGCTGAACTCAGGGAAACGCTAGCTATTGAAATGGATAATTTTCCATTATCGACAAAGATATCGTCACCTTCCCTTTTGGTCTGAACTCCATATTCTGTTAGAATCTCTCTGAAAATCATTACCAAAAGTCTTTGTCTTAAATAAGCAATCCTCATATTTGGGGGTTGCTGGTCAAAAAACTCGCAAATGAAATTGACCATATGGTTTGATTTGATTTCCAAACCAACATCGGCAAAATCCTTTAAATTATCCGGAGTAATGTTAACCGGGCCAATCCAAGTCACAATTGAAGAGCCATATATTCCAAACTCCTGGAAAGCCCATGACGGATTAATTTGACTTCCATCATATTCAAATATTTCATCAACATGTTTATGAGTAATATTCATAAGTTATTATTAGATACTATTTTATTTAAATATTAAGATTAAATCAAAAATTAATTTAAGATGTAAAATAAAATTAATGTTTAAGGAGATAATACTATGGAACAAGTGAGAACAAGAGATTTTATTTACACAAGTGACGATTTATACTTTGCATCAACCAATTACATTCACCCTGAAGACAGAGTGATTTCATTTTTAAGATATGTGCCTGACCCGGAAGGAGACCGTGAAAAGGACGGGAAAAGATACAGAAAGGTAGGTTCTGAAGAGGCATACACTTACTTAAGAGAAAATCACCCAGAATATTTATATTTCAGTACAGTTACAAACGTTGAAATGATGGGTGTGCCATTAGACAAAGTTGTGAGAGTAATCAAACCTGAAATGAGACTTTTAGGGCTTAAAGAGACATTTGAAAGTGGAGGAGAAGTTAAAAATCCTGAACTGATTGCAAAGTTAATGGATGTTGCTGACTTTTTCCATTTCATGGCAGACATCCCATATGACCACCTCGGCATTTCAGGATCAATTTTGCCTGGCCTTCAGAAAAGTGATGTGAGTGATTTGGACTTTGTCGTGTACGGCCTGGACAACCACAGAAGGGCAATTGCGGCCTTTAAGGAACACAGAGGAAAAGAAGTCTACATCGAAGAAGTCGACAAACACATTACCGTTGAAGGAATTACCAACGACTACTGGGATTTCGTATATGACAAAAGAATGTTTGACGAAAGCCTTACAAAAGAGGAATTCAGATGGTATGAAAACAGAAAAGCAAATAGAGGAACAATCAACGGAACCCTATTTGATATTTTAGCCACCAAAGACTATGATGAAATCGAAGGAACCTGGGGAGACACAGTCTATGAACCTCAAGGAATTGTCAAAATCGAGTGCGATATCGTAAGCGCACTTGGAGCATTCGACAACCCATCCCTTTACACAATTGAAAATGTAGAAGTTCTTGAAGGCGTTGAATTTCCTTTAAAGGAAGTCGTTTCATTTACCCATACCTATGCAGGGGAAGTTGTTGACGGCGAGCACGTGATTGCTAAGGGAAAAGTGGAAAAAGTCATCATTAATGGTAAAGATGACCACTATAGAATTGTCGTTGGAACCACCCGTGAAGCAATTGACGAGTACTTGAAGCTTAAGGAAAGTCCTGCCTAAAAGCATAAAATATTCCGAGAGTTTTTACTCTCAATCCCTTTTTTTAAACAAAACCAAAAATAATTAATTGATTATTATTAACTTTTCACTATTTTTAAAGAATAAATATCATTCATTTAAAAAGATAAAGAATATGCAATTTATTCAAGTCTTTTCAATAAAAAATAACACGAGTTAAGGAAAAATAATCAAATAATATATAAACTTCAAAAACAAAAAATAATACTATTAAATTTAATGTGATAAAATGGCAGAAAATAAAAAATTAGAATGGAATAGTAATTTTGCATTTATGATGGCAATGATCGGTTCCGCTGTTGGTCTTGGAAATATTTGGCGTTTCCCAAATGTTTTATACTCACACGGTGGCGGGTCATTCATGATTCCATATATCGTTTCATTATTCCTTTTAGGAATATCCTTTGTTTTAGTGGAATATGCAGTAGGATTCAAATTCAAAAGGTCACTCGCAAGAATATTATTTGCGGTGAGCAAAAAGTTAGAGCCTGTTGCATGGTTTATTCTATTGATTGTATTTTTGATTGCGACATATTATGTTTGTGTTGTAGGATGGGATTTGATTTATATCGTCCTAAGTTTAACAAAAGCTTGGGGTGCAAATCCTGATTTATTCTTTGCAAATAATGTTCTGCAAGCAACAGATTCAATATCTGGAATATTTAAAATAGTCCCAATGGTATTTGCATCAGTATTTGCAATTTGGTTTATGGCATGGTTTATTATTAAAAGAGACTTAAATGACGGAATCGGTAATGTGAGCAAAGTCTTATTGCCAGTTCTCTGTTTGATTGTTGTCGGTATTGTTGCATTCTCTTTAACACTCCCCGGCGCATCAATCGGATATACACAAATTTTTACTCCTGATTGGTCTGCATTAACCAATTTGGACGTATGGCTTGCTGCATTCGGACAGATCATTTTCTCATTAAGTTTAGGTATGGCAATTGCTATGACCTATGCAAGCTATTTGCCTGAAGGTTCAAAATTAGTTGACAATGCAATAATCGTTGCATTTTCAAATTCAGGATTTGAAGTGTTCAACTCAATCGGAACATTCTCCATTTTAGGATTTATGGCATTGACTACAGGAATGCCATTCAATGAACTTGTTACCGAAGGAACTGGTCTTGCATTTGTTGTTTTCCCACAAGTATTCAATACAATGGGAGACGTTGCATACATTATTGGACCTTTATTCTTCATATGTATCCTATTTGCCGGAATTACATCCCTTATTGCACTTCTCGAAGGAGTCTGTTATTCAATTTCTGAAAAATTCCTTATTGAACGTAAAAAGACCGCTACAGCAGTATGTATTGTTGGATTCTTAATTTCAATCATATTCACCACAGGTGTAGGAAGTACAATTTTAGGAGTATTTGATGCATATCTAAATAATTTCGCATTGTTATTCGCAATACTTCTTGAATGTATAATATTCGGTTGGATTTACAAATTTGATGACCTGATTGAAATATTGAACAACAATTCTTCAATCAAAGTTGGCAAAACCTGGAAAACTGTTATCAAATACATATTGCCTATTTGTATCGCTGGCCTTTGGATTCAAGGAGTGATGTCCACAATTTCAACAATCGATACTTTGAGCTCTACAATCATGCTGATTTTAACAATCGTGTTAATTGTAGTTCCAATAATCTTTGCAAAATTGCCTGCGAGAAACCCACATTACTACGATTAGAGAAATTTACTTTAAATAGCTAAATTATTAGCTATTTACTTTTTTTATTTTATTTAAACGAATTTACATCCTTTATAACTTCTTATTATTTATATTATTAGAAACTAAGTAATATTACACAATTTAAGAGGTTATTCTATGTTAAATATTTCTTCAATAAAAACACACATGTATTGTCCAATGAAGCTTTACATCCAAAATCATCTTGATTTAAGTGAAAATACAGATTATCAATTAGCGGTTGAAATCAAAAAGCTTAAAATCGATATTCAGGATTTGATTCAAAAGAATATGCGCAAAATCAAAAAGGAAATGAACCTAAATGAAATTGAAGAAGCATTATCTGAAAATATTGATGCATATATAGAAAGCACAACAGATTCAATCAAATCAATGGATTTGGACATTGAAAAAGAGCAGATTACTGAAATAATAGATAATGCCCACTTTAACATTAAAATCACTGCATTAAGAACCAAACAAGCAATGACAATAATGGATAAGAATGGATTTGCGATAACGGATATGTTCTTCCCAAACTGCATGTATTCCTACTTGCTGAAAGATTCAAGCCTTGAATTAATAGGAATGTGTGACAAAATAGAGATAATAGACGGCAGATATTACCCAATATCCATCAAAAATTCAAATCCTCCGCTTAAAGGCGTTTGGGATCAAGACGCAATTGAACTGGTGGCACACGCCATTCTTCTTGAAGAGGAATTTGATACGGAAGTCTTTGTTGGCTTTGTTGATTATGAAAAAATAGGTGATAGAAGACCTGTAGTGATGGATGTCAATCTTAGAAAAGCATTGTTTGAAGTGATTCGTGAAGTAAAAGAAATAATAGATAATAAAAAGCTTCCAAATGTTCGCAAAAATCCTAAAAAATGTGGTAGTTGTGAATATAATGATATTTGTTTAAAAAATTAAAATAAAAGGGAGTTAAAAAAAACTCCCCTATATGTCCATAAACATGAATTAAAATTTAATATTGTCTCCTAAGCGCGCAATATCAAAAACTGCAGTATCGGCAATAGCCATGACTGCTAAAACACCTGCCTGAGTTGGATCAGTT
>NZ_CACXTS010000017.1 GCF_902770715.1 uncultured Methanobrevibacter sp.
ATTCCATCAATAGTATGGCCGTTACCGTTAATGGTTATGTCTTTATTAATGAAAACGCCTGTAGTGAGTTTGAAATCATCATTATACTGATAGTCTCTTGTCAGATTAATAGTGCTTCCGTCACCGGCAAGAGTTATCTTTTTTTGCAAGGCAGTATAAGTTCCATCATCACTTGAATCTTGGGTTTCTTCTGTTAATACTGGATTTTCGTCGTTACTAATTACTTCTAAAGTGTCAATATCACTTTCATCACTGGCTATTGCTGTATCATTAACGTCACTGGCAAAAGCGCTTGAAACACTAAATAATATGCAAGTAATTAATAAGATTAACAATAACTTTTTTTTCATATTTATCCCCATTTTTTATTTAAATAAAAAATTAGAAGTTAATTAATAACTTCTAAAATAATCCGCTTTCCTCCAATTTTTCTTCAAAGTATTTAGCAGGTCTGTCTGCTTTTTCTTTAATAGCAATTCCCACAATAACTGTTATAAGTCCGATTGCTAGTAAAATTGCCAATGAAGGCCAATAATTTGACCAGACAACGCCCAGTTGCGCTTCCCGAATCAATTTAATTGCATAGGTCATTGGCATGTATGGATATAATGTTTGGAAAAATTGATGCATAATCTGAATTGGATAGATTCCTCCTGTCGCTGATATTTGAAGAACTAAAAGAATTACTGCAATTCCTTTTCCAACTGTTCCTATTGCCGAAATTAGTGAATATATTAAAATCATGAACACTACCGATACCAGTATCGCCGAAAATATAAACAATGGATAATTTTCGATATGGACTCCTAAAAGATGAGCTCCGGTTATTGTTACGCAGGCTTGCAGTATGCTCATTATTATGTAGATTAATAATTTACCGAAATACATCTCAAACGGAGAGTATTTGGTTCCGACACTTGACTTAGGTTCCATCATAACACAGGTAATCAATGCACCAACCCACATGGACAATACCAGATAGAATGGAGCTACGTTAGATCCATAGTCAGGAACTGAAAATACTTCTTGCCTGTCTAATTTAACTGGTGAGAAGAAATAATCACCAAGCAGTGTTTCATTAATGCCAGTAATGGCTGCAAGTTGATCTGCTGATGCTCCAAGTGATCCTGCAGCAGTGAATAATGCCTGTGCAGCTGCATTTCCAAGTAACTCTGCACCGGCTGCAAGACTTAATGAACCTTCGGCCAATTGTACTGAACCGTCTGCTAGGGCACCTGCTCCTCCAGCGACTTGACTTGACCCTTCGGCCAATTGTACTGAACCGTCTGCTAGGTCACTAGCTCCTTGAGCGACTTGACTTGATCCTTCAGCTACCTTTCCGCTGCCTTTTGCAAGCTGAGAGCTACTGTTCACATACTCTTTAACAGGTCCTTCAGGAATTAAGGATGGGTCTACTGCGGAGTCCAATTCTTCAGAACCTTGTTGTACTTGGCTAGCTCCTTGCTGAACCGCTTCTGAACCTTGTTTGACCTGGGTAGAACCTTGTTTAACATCATCGGCACCCTGCTGGACCTGGCTTGCACCGTCTTTTACCTGGCTTGCACCATCTTCAACCTGGCCGACGCCTGACGCTACTTGACCAGCACCTGAGGAAACCTGTGCAGCACCGGATTGAAGTTGCACTCCCCCACCGGCTAATTGGCTTGCACCTGCGGCAAGGCCTTCCTGCAATTCCCCAAGTTTTCCATATGCAGCAAGGTTAATGATTTGAATAATCTTTGCATTAAGTGTTGTATAAACAGTATTTGCACCGGTATCAGTCAATTTAGTAGCTACCGGATTGGATTTTACGTTAACCACATATTCCAGCTCTGCCTGCTTTGGATCATCTGATGCAATCGAAACGATATTCTTACTCAGATTTTTGGGTATTACGATACCGGCATAATAATCTCCATTATAAACTCCGTCCCGAAGTTCTTTTTCAGTGACGAATTTCCAATCAAATTTATCATTCTTCTTTAAATCTTTAACAAGCTCATTTCCAACATTTATCTTTTGATCTTCAAAAGTTGCACCCTTATCAAGGTTGGCAATTGCAAATTCAACGTTTCCTGTGTTTCCATAAGGGTCCCAACATGCCTGTATATTTAAAAGAGCATAAAGGGAAGGAAGGATAATTATTGCAATCAGCACAATAGTTACGATAGGGTTTGAAAATGCTGCTTTAAAATCATTTTTCATTATCTCAGCAATATTTCCCAGTTTTTTGCTGCCCACTTTATCACTCCATGGTTAAATTTATAATAACAGTAACACAAAGTCTTTAAAGCCATATTGCCTTAAGCATGATTTCTTACATGAAATATTGGAATAAACATAACTGGCAATCCCTTGAATGTTAAAAAAGATGTATCTAGGTTGGTCCAATCGTTTAATCCGACGAGAGGCAAAAACTCTTCCAACATTAAATCACTATAATATAAGTATTTATATTAAAAAGTTTATAAAAAACTTTCTATAATATTTTAAAATCGTTCAGAGGAAATTAAATAAATGTATAAATAATATTTCAATTTTAATGAAGTTGTATAATTGCTGCCTGTTATTTTATATATTTGTGTGGTGATTTTAACAAAATGATTAATATTTTTTACATTTCATATTCTTGCGATAATATTTTAATATCTTGAACTACCATATATAATATTGTATTAATGATATTTTGAGGAAAAATAATGAATTTAAAAGAATTAGTCACAGGAGTATCTGGTGAAAAACAATTTTTGCTAGGTAATGAAGCTGCCGTTAGGGGAGTTATAGAAGCAGGCGTTTCTATTGCAGCTACATATCCCGGAACTCCTTCATCAGAAATTGGAAATGTGTTATCAGTGTTGGCCAAGGATGCCAATATCTATTTTGAATTTTCCACTAATGAAAAAGTCGCAATGGAGGTTGCAGCCACTGCAGCCGCATCAGGCCTTAGGTCATTTACATTCATGAAGCATGTGGGTATGAACGTTGCAGCTGATTCATTCATGACCACTGCATATTCAGGGGTCAATGGAGGAATGGTTATTTTATCAGCTGATGATCCATCACTTTTTTCATCTCAAAATGAGCAAGATACCCGTAATTATGCAAGATTGTCAAATGTACCTATTCTAGAGCCATCAAATTGTCAAGAAGTAAAGGACATGGTCAAATATGCATTTGATTTATCCGAACAATTCAATATACCTGTAATTGTTAGAACAACCACTCGCGTATCCCATATGAGGGGTGTTGTCGAATTCGGCGATATCAAAGACAATTCATCCAATAATGATAACCACTGGAAGAGAGGTCACTTCAACAAGGACCCGTCAAAATATGTTCCTGTTCCGGCATTTGCGGGAGATATGCACATCAGGCTTTGGGATAAAGTTCATAAGATTGAAGAAGTATCCAACAAAAGCGATTTTAATGCAGAAGTGAACTTTACAGAAGATAAAAAATATGGTTTGATTGCTTCAAGCAGCGCTTATAATTATGCTCATGACATTGTCAAATTCAATAATCTGAATGTCAATATTTTAAAATTAGGTTTTTCATATCCTTTCCCACAGGAAAAGGTTGTTGAATTCCTAAATGATTTGGATGAAGTATTCATTGTAGAGGAAGTTGATCCGATTATTGAAAGAGATACCTTAGCTTGCATCGGCGCTAACAGTCTCAATGTTCAAGTTCACGGTAAATTAGATGGAACTTTCCCTCTCTATCATGAATTCAATTCAGATATTGTTGCCGACGGATTAAATAAAGTCTTTAACTTTAAAGATACTGAATCAGTTGAATTTTCACAAAGTTTGGAAAAATTAAGCGAAGATATTCCATCCCGTGCTCCTGTTTTGTGTGCAGGATGTCCTCATAGGGCAATGTATTACGGAATTAATATTGCAATAGATGAGTTGGGCATGAAGCCGGAAGACGTAATATTCGCTTCAGATATTGGATGTTACACTTTAGGTATCAATCCGCCTTACAATGCAGCTGATTACTTGTTGTCCATGGGTTCCAGTGTAGGGGACGGTTGCGGATTTTCAGTTTCAACAGACCAAAAGGTAGCAAGCTTCATTGGTGATTCTACATTTTTCCATAGTGGTGTTTCCCCATTAATCAATGCCGTTCACAACAAGCATAACTTTGTTTTGACTGTTTTGGACAATAGGATTACAGCAATGACCGGAGGCCAGCCAAACCCAGGAATTCCTGTTGACGGAATGGGGGATGAAGCTCCTGAAGTATCCATCCGTAAATTGGCTTTGGCATGTGGTTGTGATTATGTACGTGTAATCAATCCATTCAACTTGGATCAGGTTGTCAAGACTTATAAAGAGGCATTTGAAAGAAATGATACTGCAGTAATTATATCAAAAGCTCCTTGTACATTAATCAAAGGTTTAACTAAAAAACCTCCTGTTGAATTCATTGAAGGTAATTGTAATAATTGTGATAAATGTGTAAGCGCCCTTGCTTGTCCGGCCATTTCAAAAGTCAATGGAAAAATCACAATTGACAAATCCCAATGTGACGGATGCAATGTCTGTATTCAAGTTTGTAAATATGGTGCTTTAGAGGCAGGTAGGTGAGAAAATGGATAATCAGTATAGTATTTATATTTGTGGTGTTGGAGGTCAAGGAATTATCAAAACCTCAACAATAATCGGCGAAGCCGCAATGAACCAGGGTTTGGATGTAGTGATGAGTGAAATTCACGGCATGTCTCAAAGGGGAGGATCCGTTTCAACCGAATTAAAGATTGGAGGGTTCAATTCATCAATCATTCCTAAACAAGGTGCGGACATGCTGCTTTCATTTGAACCTATTGAAACCGTTAGAGGATTGGATAAAGTAAACAGCGAAACAAAAATTGTTTATAATACTCAGCCTATTATTCCATCTTCAACCAATAAGCCGTATCCTAGTGTTGACAGTATCACTAAGACACTAAAAGAGAATTTTAAGCATGTGCTTCCTGTCGATGGAACTCAATTGGCTATTGAAGCTGGAAGCGTTTTATCATTAAACATGGTTCTTTTAGGTGCTGTTACAGCAGATGATAAATTCCCTCTTACTAAAGAATCTGTCATTGAGGCTATGAAAAATAATTTAAAACCTAAATTCCATGAAATGAATATAAAAGCTATTGAAAGTGGATATAAATCAATCAAAGGTTAATGTTAAATACTATTTAAAATATACATTTAAAACAGATATTGGAAGTTGTGGTATTATGGCTTATAAAATTGACAATGCTATTATAAAAAAAGATAGGGATGGAAAAATAACATTAATTGATCCAGAAAATGTTTTTGGTGATGAGGATGCATTCATTGCAGTAAAAAGCGATGATTTAATAACTATTCAGCTTTTAATCAATGCTATATTAAAAAATGATTTTAAGAGCTGGAGAGAATTAGGTGCCATTCCTGAAAATGAACCAATTAAAAGCCTATTTGTCCGCTTAGGTTATTCAAGAGAAGATATAGCTGAAATGTTAAAAGGATTCTAGCTATTTTTTCTTTACTTATTTTTTTTAATTTTTATCAAATTGCTTTTCATTTGCTTTATTGCTTTTATTTTGAAATATTTACTTGAAAAAACCAAATTATTTAAGTTTATATGCTTTGATTTGAATATAAAAGTTTGTATAGTCGTTTTTTAATATATTTATCTATAAACTTGGAGGTTCTTTTCATGGCTGAATTTCAAGAAGATATGTTATTTAAAAACGTTTCTGATGTAGATGCCAACATTCTTTTAGAGATTATGGGTAAAAAATCTAAAAGAACTAAGGTTTGGACTAAAGAATTAAGGCATATTGACCCCACTTTTTATAAACCGGATTTGATTTTAGATTTGGACAATGAAAATTTGATTATTGAATTTCAAAGTACTGAAGTGAATGATGAATTTTCAAGAAGAGCGCATTCTTATGTTGCTATTACCGATCAAAACAAGAAAAACGATAAAGAAGTAAATTTGTCTGTATTAAGTACTGCTGAAGATTCTAAGATAATTGAATATAAATACAATAGATTAAATGTATTTAAATATGAAGTAGAAGGGTTAAATAATCTTAATGGTGAAGAAATTATAAATAATGTTAAAAATAAACTAAAAAATAATGAAATTCCTAATGGCAAAGATATAATATTGTTGTCTTTAGTTCCATTAAGTAATAAAGGAAAAAACATAGTTGATTATATTTATAGGGTCATAAGGATTCTTTTCAAATTAAAAAATTTAACTATATCTCAAAAAGATTTAGCATTTGGTATAATGTGGTTAACAACGGATAAATTTGTTAATGATTCATTGGAAAGAAATATTATCTGTGATTTGTTGGGTGGTAGAATGAGTTTAATTCATGAATATGGTGAAAACAAATACAAAGAAGGTAAAGATGAAGGTATTGAACAAGGTATTGAGCAAGGTATTGAGCAAGGTACCGAACAAATTATTTTAGATTTGTTAAAATCTGGCGAAAAACCAGAAGAGATTGCTCAAAAAACTTCCATATCTTTAGAAAAAATCATTGAAATCAAGGAAAAGTACTTGTAAATCATATTTCATTATTTTCTATTTTTTTTTTATCTTGAAAAGTTTCTTGTAATCCAAAAAAATAGATGAGAAAAAATAGTTAAATTAAATTAAAAAAATAGAGTAGAAAAGAATATGATCTTTTCTATAATTCTTTAATGTCGTTTTCATCTAAAATTCTAACATTGCTTTCTTTAAGTGCTTCGATAGCTTTTTCCATGTTTTCCAATCTCATAACTACAATAGCTTCATCGGTTTTGCTGCTAACGAATGCATATAAGTATTCTAGGTTAATGCCTTTTTCATCGAATACTGATAATGTTGAATTCAATCCATTAGGTTCATCAGGAACAGCTAGAATAATCACTTCATTTTCCTTTACAATAAAACCGTCTTTTTCAAGAGCTTCTATTGCTTTTTCATTATCAGAAACGATTAATCTTAAAATTCCATATTTGCTGGTGTCAGCTATTGAAAGAGCACGGATATTGATGTTTGACCTGCCTAATGTATCAATAGCTTTTTTAATTCTTCCTTCCTTGTTTTCTACGAAAATTGAAATCTGTTTGACTGACATGTTATTACCTCTCAAAATCCCTTTCATCGATTACGCGAACAGCTTTACCTTCACTTCTTGGAAGTGTTTCCGGTTCACAAATAGTTACGTCTACCCTAATTCCTGTCTCAGATCTGATTGAAGCTTGGATTTGTTTTTCAACTTTTTCCATTTCCTTCATTTCATCGAAGAACAGTTCTTTTGAAGCTTCTACTTTAACTTCCACTTCATCTAAAATGTCAGGTCTGGTTACATGGATTAGGTAGTTAGGGCTTGCTCCACTAACTTTGAGCAATGCCTTTTCAATTTGTGATGGGAATACCATAACACCCTTGATTTTCAGCATGTCATCGCTTCTTCCTGTGATTCTGTTCATTCTGATGGTTGTTCTTCCACATTCACATTTTTCACTGATGAGTGAAGTCAGGTCTTTTGTTCTAAATCTTAAAATAGGCATTCCGGTTTTGGTCAATGAGGTCAGTACAAGTTCCCCTTTTTCGCCGTAGTCTAGGGTTTCACCTGTTTCAGGGTTGATGATTTCAGGGTAGAAGTGATCGTCCTGTATGTGCATTCCATTCTGTTCATCGCATTCCTGTGCAACACCCGGGCCCATGACTTCTGTTAAACCATAGATGTTGTGGGTTTTGATTCCAAGGGATGTTTCTATTCTTTTTCTCATTTCGCTGGTCCACATTTCCGCTCCGTGGATTCCTGCTTTTAGATTAATGTCTTCAAGTGGAATTCCTGCTTTTTCCCTGGATTCTCCAAGATACATCGCATAGGAAGGAGTACAGGTCAAGATATCGCTCTGGAAGTCTACCATTGTGTCAAGCTGTCTTTGGGTATTTCCTGCAGAAATCGGGATTGTGATTGCACCCATCTTGTTTCCTCCGTGGTGGATACCGAATCCTCCGGTAAAAAGACCGTATCCGTATGCATTTTGGATGATGTAGTCTTTTTCAGCACCGGCCATCTTAAGCCCACGTGCAATGCATTCTCCCCAAATTTCCAAGTCATTTTGGGTGTATGCAGTTACGGTTGGTTTTCCGGTGGTTCCTGAGGAAGCGTGGATTTCCACAATTTCATCACGAGGAACAGCGAGCAATCCTAATGGATATGCTTCTCTCAAGTCGCTTTTTGTTGTAAATGGTATCTTTTCAATGTCTTTCAATGTTTTAATGTCTTCAGGCTTTAATCCAATTTCATCAAAACGTTTTTTGTAAAACTCAATATTCTCATATGCTAGCTTTACGGTTTCCTGCAGCCTTTTGAGCTGCAGCTTTTCTTTCTCTTCTTTGCCCATACATTCGGCTTCTTCATTCCAAAACATTTTATCCCTATTCTAATTTTTATAGATATGTTTAATTATTAATTTTACTTAATATATAATTATGCAATTTTGTTTAGGTATTTTTGGTATACTGTACAAATTGTATTAAATCAATATATAAATGAGTATTAATGTACATAAATGTACATTAATGTATCTTTATGCTAATATTTATATATGTATTTATACTATATATATTGATTGTATAATTCTTTTATATTTAGAGGTAATTATTTATGAACGTAATGATTTTAGCAATTGTATTTATAATCTACATATTTGCGCTTGTTTTTGTAGGTTATTATGCATACAAAAAAACCAATTCCTCTGAAGACTTTATGATTGCTGGAAAAGACACACACCCTTTCATCATGGCAATGAGTTACGGTGCTACATTTATTTCGACAGCAGCTATTGTGGGTTTTGGAGGAGTTGCCAGTGAATATGGTATGAGTGTCTTATGGCTGGCATTCTTGAATATTATCATTGGTGTATTTATAGCATTTGTATTTTTAGGAAAAAGAACTCGTAGGATGGGTCACTCATTAGGCTCTTTAACATTTCCTGAGTTTTTAGGTAAACGTTTTGACAGTAAATTTATACATTATTTCTCAGGTTTAATCATTTTCTGCGCAATGCCGCTTTATGCAGCAGTAGTGTTGATTGGAGCTGCAAGATTCCTGGAATCCTCTTTATTGATTGATTTCAGTATTGCATTGCTTATTTTATCAATTATTATTACATTCTATGTATTGTTCGGAGGTATCCGTGGTGTAATGTATACAGATGCACTTCAAGGTACCATCATGGTTATTGCAATGGTATTCCTATTAGTATTTGTATACTGGTTGCTTGGAGGAGTGGATACCGCAAACACTGCTTTGACTAATATGGTTAATCTGTATCCTGCAGACGCTCTGGCAACGGGAGGAACCGGATGGACGGCCTTCCCAGAGTTTGGAACTCCATTCTGGTGGTCTTTAGTATCCTCAACCCTTATCGGTGTAGGTATTGGGGTGCTCGCACAGCCTTCATTGATTGTAAGATTCATGACAGTTAAATCAGACAAGGAATTGAACAGATCTGTTTTAATTGGTGGTATCTTCATTGCAATCATGCCGACTACTGCATATATCGTAGGATCACTTTCAAATGTATACTTCTATGACAAGTTAGGCAAGATTGCAGTTGATGTAGTTGGAGGAAACATCGACAAGGTTATTCCAACATTCATTACAATGGCACTGCCTGAATGGTTTGTTTACATCTTCCTGTTATCCTTGATTGCAGCTGCAATGTCTACAATATCTTCACAATTGCACACCCAGGGAACTGCATTCGGTGTAGATATTTACGGACAGATAAGGGAAAAGTCCAAACAGAAATTGGACCAAGTAAGCATTTCAAGAGTAGGTATTCTAATAGCTATTATTTTGGCGTTAATCATGGCTTATTCACTTCCTGGAAGTGTAGTTGCACTTGGAACCAGTCTGTTCTTTGAAATCTGTGCAGCAGCATTCTTGCCGGTGTTCTTGGGAGCACTTTACTGGAAAGGAATTACAAGACTCGGTGCTATTGCAGGAATCCTGTCCGGAACATTAGTAAGTTTATTCTGGATGATATTTGTATTCAAGAAAACTGCAGTAGGGCTTGGAATCTGCAAATTCATATGCGGTGTTGAAACATTAATCCCAACAGCCCCATGGCCTTTCATTGACGTAATGTTGATTGCAGTTCCTGTTTCTGCAATATTCACTATTGTTGTAAGTTTGCTTACCAAACCTCCTGCACAAGAGGTTATCGACAAATCATTTGAAAACATTGATACAAAAGGAAGTGATGCATAATGATGATTTTAGGAATTGAAGACCCTTGGATTTGGGGAGTATATCTTGGAATTATCTTATCCACACTTTTATGTGTTGTTTATGGTATTATGAACTGGAATAAGGGCGAATAGATAAGACAAGAACATTCTGTTCTTGTTTTTTATTTCTTTTTTTATGATATTTCGCATATTGTCCGTTCAATAACTTTTTATATTTTTTTTTAAAGACTATTTTTCATGAAAGATTTATTTTACTATTTTACAAAATTTGAGAAAAATGATCCGGAATTTTATGAGATTTTTAGAAATTTTGCATATGAGGAGGTCTTTGAATATTCCACATTAACAGAAAAAGAGTCCATTCTCGTTACTTTGGCATGTCTGATTGCATGCCAATCACCAAAGGCATTCAAAAAGATTTTAAGAGCCTCTTTAGATAAGGACATCACACCAATTGAGGTAAAGGAACTGTTATATCAGTCAGTGCCTTACGTCGGTTTTGGTCGTGCACACAACTTCTTTGGCGTTGTTACCAAAGTATTTGACAAGAAAGGAATAGAATATCCTTTGGAATCCCAGTCCAACACAAATCCTGAAAATAGGCATGAAAAAGGCCGTGAACTTCAGGACAAGTATTTTGGAGCTGACATGATTCAAATGATGAATGACAACACTCCTGATGGCCAAAAGCATTTCAATACCTTCCTTGAAGGCTTCTGTTTTGGTGACTTCTACACCCGTGACGGATTGGATGACCATCAAAGGGAGCTGATAACATTTGTATTCCTTGCTTCTTTAGGAGGCTGTGAAAATCAGCTGAGGGGCCACACCCAAGGAAATCTGTCAGTTGGAAACGATAAGGAAAAATTAGTATCAGCAATTACTGTAATAATGCCTTATATTGGTTTTCCAAGGACTTTGAATGCATTGGCGATAGTTAATGAAATTTGCAAATAAAAAAAGAATATTAATGTTTAAAACATTAATATTTAAATTCGTAGGATTCTTCAATAGCAAACATGTTTCTGAATTCTGCTGTAGCATCATTAAGGAAAAATACTCCCATTTCCCAGTTGTTGGCTTTGTATGCTTCAGCGATTTCAGGCATTAATTCAAATGCCTTTTCAACAACGGCATCATTTCCGGATAGGTCTGCAACACCATAATATCTTAAGAAGTGTTCTCCGTCCCATGCTGCTATTTCAACATTTTGGTTAGCTTCCAATTGTTTGTAGACATCCTTATGATTTCCGACTCCGAAGTAAATTTTGTCTTCGTATAATAGGTGGAAACCTAATGGTCTGACTTTTGGTTTGTCTCCGTCTACTGTTGCAAGGTAAAATACTTGTGCTTTTGTTAAAAGTTCATCTACTTTTTGAATATCTGACATTTGTACACCTCTATATTTTATATTGGTGTCATCGTTATTAAAATATCACTTATTTTTATTTTTCCATATTAAATAAAATACTAACGAATAAAACTGTATTTAATTAAATATAACTAATTTATTTTCTTATTATTAATTTTAAACTATTCTAACATTGTTTTTAGATTTATTATAATTAATTCTTTTTGTATTTGATTTTTATATTTTTTAGAAAAGTTATTTAAATAACTTCATGAATATATATTCTTATCGATATCATTTTATTTCGGGGATTATAATGGAAAAAAAGTTAAAAATAATTATATTAATTTTAGTCATATTGGTGGCTTTAGGTTTGGCCACTCACTTATTCTTAACTCCGTCAAGCGTAAAAAGCGATAGTGTTGAAAATGTCACTGATATGATTAACAGAACTGTAGAGGTGCCTTCGGCGGTTGACAATATTGTCGCCACTTCTCCTCCGATGACTACTGTTTTATATATGATTGCTCCTGATAAATTGAAAGCCGTTAACTTCCAATGGACTGATGATGAGCTAAAATATGTTCCTGGCCAATATGCTAATTTGCCTGTTGTTGGCGGATGGTATGGAACACAAGATGGGAGTTATGAGGAGTTTATTGCTGCAGAACCGGATGTTGTAATAGAATCTATTGATGAGGGTGGTGACGGTGATTTATCCACTGTAGAGGAACGTCAAGAAAAATTCGGTACAATTCCAGTTATTGCAGTTCGAGATACAACTAATGTAGAGAAAGTTGGCGAATCAATATTGTTCATGGGTAAAGTTGTCGGAGCTGAGGATAAGGCTAATCAATTAAATGACTTTAACAATAAGTATTTGGATATTGTACATGACAGAGCATCCAAATTATCCGACAGCGATAGAAGAACAGTTTATTATGCCTATGG
Organism: uncultured Methanobrevibacter sp.; assembly: GCF_902770715.1. Lineage (GTDB taxonomy): Archaea > Methanobacteriota > Methanobacteria > Methanobacteriales > Methanobacteriaceae > Methanocatella. Next base: position 12,563 of record NZ_CACXTS010000017.1, read on the forward strand.
TGATGATGGTCTTCAAACAAGCCCTTCACATTCAACACACGGTCAATTGATTGATTTGGTTGGAGGTAAGAATGTTGCTGATGCCCTAAATCAAGGCAACACCACCAGCGGAGTTCAAGTATCAATTGAACAGGTGATTAAATGGAATCCTGATGTGATTATAACCAACGATCAAGAATTCTATAATGGCATTTACAATGATTCAAATTGGGCTCATATTAAGGCTGTTCAAAATAAAGAGGTCTATGTATCACCGCAATCACCATTCAAATGGTTTGATAGGCCTGTTGGTGCTAATATGATTATCGGTGTTCCATGGACTGCAAAAGCAATTTATCCTGATGATTATTCGGATATTAATATGGTTGACGCTACTAAAGAATTCTACAGCAATTTCTATCACTTTGATTTGAGTGATGATGATGCAAGGGAATTGCTGTTAAATTCCGGTCTAAAGGAGTCAAATTTATAGTTGATTAAAATGAATGATGAGAATAAGGAAATATTAAGTATTATACTTTTAATTTTCCTTCCAATTTTTTTGTTTTTCGCATCATTTTTGCTTGGAAGATATCCAATAAGTCCAATCGATGTGATAAATACGATATTATGCCCAATATTTCCGCAATTGGAGGTTTCTCCAACAATAACAACAATCGTTTTTGAAATAAGGCTTCCAAGAATTATAGCGGCATTGATTGTTGGTGCAGCTTTGGCAATGGCGGGAGCGGCATTTCAAAGTATCTTTAAAAACCCATTAGTGTCTTCAGATTTGCTGGGGGTATCAAATGGTGCAGGTTTTGGAGCTGCTTTAGCCATTATATTGAGTGGATCTAATGCAGTAGTTCAAATATTCGCCTTTATTTTTGGTTTGATTTCTGTTTCAGTAACCTATTTGATTTCAAGAGCATACAAAGCCGGTGGAATCTTGATTTTGGTATTGTCTGGAGTGGCTATTTCAGCATTTTTCAATTCATTAATCTCTGCCATTAAGTTTGTAGCAGACCCTGACGACAAGCTGCCGGAGATTGTTTATTGGCTTATGGGCAGTTTGGCTTCTGTAACGGCGGATAAATTAATAATGATTTCAATTCCAATCATTATTGGTTTTGCTATTTTAATTGCTCTTAGATGGCAAATGAATTTGCTTGCAATGGGTGATGAGGAAGCGCAATCCTTAGGTTTAAACCCTTCAAGAGTCAGGTTATTGGTTATTGCAGGATGTACCTTGCTAACTTCAGCAGCAGTTTCTGTAAGTGGAGTTATAGGTTGGATTGGTCTTGTCATACCTCATATGACTCGTATGGTTGTAGGTCCGGACAATAGGATTCTAATTCCGGCTTCTCTGAGTTTAGGCGCTAGCTTTTTATTGCTGATAGATAACATTTCCCGTGCATTCATATCCATTGAGATTCCAATTGGGATTTTAACAGCAATAATCGGTGTTCCGATATTTTTATACTTACTTAAGAAGGGGTATTCAGAATGGTCGTAGATACAAAATTGTTTGATGTAAGAAATATCTCTTTTTCTTATGAAAATGAAGAGATATTTTCAGATATCAGCTTTTCAATCGATAAAGGTGATGTATTGTGTATTTTAGGTCCAAATGGAACTGGGAAGACAACATTGATTAAATGTCTTAATGGATTGCATGACATTGACTCCGGTGAAATTTTGATTAAAGGCAAAAATATCAAGAAATTATCATTCAAAGAAATTTCAAAGCATATTGGTTATATTCCTCAATCTCATGTTCCTTCTTTTCCATTTAAAGTATTGGATGTTGTTGTAATGGGAAGAGCGCCTTACTTAAACTTAACTGATTCTCCTAAAAAAAAGGACATTGACATTGCAATAAATTCCCTTAAGACCTTGGGGATAGGCCATCTTAAAGATAAGGAATATACCAATCTGAGTGGTGGTGAAAGGCAATTGGTATTTTTAGCCAGGATTTTATGTCAACAGCCTGACATATTGATTTTGGACGAGCCAACTTCTCATTTGGACTTTGGAAATCAAATTAAACTTTTAGAAATTATAGATAATTTATCAAAAGCTGGCCTTTCTATCATAATGTCTTCACATTTTCCCGATCATGCTTTTTTAAGTTCAAATAAAGTTGCAATAATGAAAAATAAAATGTTCATTGACTTTGGAAGCCCGGATGATGTTGTAACTGAAGATAATTTAAGGGAAGCTTATTCAATTGATGTGAAATTAATAGAATTGGACAATAAAAGAAAGGTATGCGTACCTTTAAAAACAAATTTAGAATTAGACTTATAGGTGATAAAATGAATGAACAAGATTATGAAGAACAATTAGCTAAAGCAGCTGAGTTTCATGGACATATATGTGGTGGGATAGCTATTGGAACAAAATTGGCAATGTATGGTCTTGAATTATTGGGGATGGAACTGAATCAAAGGCACAAAAACTTAATTGTATTTTTAGAAATTGATAGGTGCATGTCTGATGCTGTTCAATCCGTAACTGGTTGTTCAATGGGTAAAAGGACATTAAAACAGATGTATTATGGAAAATTTGCGGCAACATTCTATAACCAGGACACAGGAGAAGCATTAAGGATAACTGATGCTGATGCTAATAAAAAATTCAAAGATGAGGAGACCAAGGAAGAAATGATTGCCCGTTTTAGACGCACTCCTCCGGAAGAATTATTCAAAGTGGATAAAGTAAAAATTGAATTATCTCCTGGGGACATGCCGGGCAAACCTTATACAACTGCATTCTGTTCCGTTTGCGGTGAAAAGGTATCTGATGGCCGTCATGTGCTTAGGGGTGGAAAGCCGATTTGCAGATCATGTGCTGAAGGATCTTATTATGAACTAATTGATGATTAATAACATGTTTTTATATTAATCTTTAAATTCATTTATTTTTAGTTTTTATTGATATTTTTCATTATTTTTAATTTTAATCTTATTTTTTTATTTATTATTTAATTTAAGCAATAATTCGATTATTAATTTATTTTTTAATTATTCATTACGATATGTTTATATATTCATGTTGTTTAATATAAAATTAGAATAAAGAATGATGATAGGTTGAATAAAATGGATTTGGTTGGAGGATATTTATTAATTATCTTGGTATTGTTTTCAGCTAATTTGGCACTTTTATATGGTAATCTAAAGTTAAACCATTCAAGAATTGCCATTTTATCTTTAGGTTACGCAGTCATTTCTTTTGTTTTGATAAATATTTCTCAATTTCTAAACTTCAATATATTGGAGTTTCTAGGTTATGTTTTCTTCATTTTGGCCCTGATTATCTTTTTATGTATGTTTTATTATGAAAAATTCAATAATCTTAAAACTGCAATATATTCACTTTCGGCAATATTTTTCATTTCAATGGTTTTGTTCTCATCTCAGACCAGTCTATTGCTATTTGACACGGTTGTTTATTCTTTGTTGGCATTTATAGTATTATTTTTTGTTTATCAACTTTCAAAATTATTGATTCATGCAAAAAGACAGTATCCTGTAATTATCGGTGAATTCATGTGTTTGTTTTCAATTTTAGTATTCATTTTTGCTTTGACATTTAACTCAACCATGAATTTGGATTACACTATGTTCAAGTCTTTTTTGATTTTAACTCCATTATATCAATTGATTTATGTTATAATTGGAATTGTAGTTGTTATGGTTATAGGTGTCTTTTTAAATGAGAGTAAAGGGGGAAATTCATGATAATTCAAGGAACTGAAACATTAACCTCATTGATTCATATTATTTCTGAAAGTTTATTGACTCCGGTTGTTGTGCTTTTGGTTATTTCCATAGTGATTGTTATTCTGTCATTAGGTGGTTTGATAAATGAGTATATTTCAAGAAAGCCAATTAACTCAGCTGAACTTGAAGAATTGGTTAGGAATGTTTCATTTTCAAAAAATGTTTCAGATATGAAAAATGTGATTGAAAAAAGCAATTTGTTTGATTATCAAAAGGAAATCCTTATTCGTATTGCCAATAATCATGACATTGGTCGTGATGCAAGAAAGGCGTTGGCTAGTGAATTGATTTCAGGTGAAGAAACAAGATTAATTAAGAAAACTAATAAAACGGATATTCTCGTTAAGGTTGGTCCTATTTTAGGTCTTTTGGGAACATTGATTCCATTGGGGCCTGGTTTAGCGGCATTGGGTAGTGGTGATATAATGACTCTCGCCCAATCATTAACTATAGCTTTTGATACAACAGTTACAGGCTTATCCATTGGTGCATTATCTTTTTTAATTTCAAGATTTAAAAAGCAATGGTATGAAACTGATTTGATTGATGTTGAAACAGTTGCCGAAGCGGAATTGGAAACAATTAACAATTGGTGATTTTATGCTTAGAAAAAAAAGAAGAATTTCAGAGTCTAGCGATGATGATCCAATGAGCGGATTGAATAATCTTTCAGATGCAATGCTTGTTTTGGCTTTGGGATTTTTAATTTTTGCCATTATGGCTTTATCAGTAAATCCTGATATGATCTCGGAGCAAACCAGCACGCAGGATGTTTCAACTGCAGATACTTTTACCCAAAACTACACTGATGCTGGAGGGCTTGAGGATAGTGGTTACAGTGAAGTCGGTAAAGTCTATGAGGATCCAAATACCGGCGAGCTAGTGATGGTATCGGGTGAATGATAATTTTTATAGGCGAGTTAATGCATTAATTTTTGCGATAATTCTCCCTTTCATTATTAATCTATTTTCTTTTCGATGTTTTATTAAATGATATGAAATAATATTAAATTCGACTTTTTGAATATTTTACCTTTATTTTAAAAAATACGAATTTTTAATGATTTTTTTTAAATCGACATGCATTTATTTTTAGCATTTCACAACATGTTTATTGGAAATTCCTAATATATTTTGGTTTTAATCTTTTTTGATTAAGTATATTTAAGTTTAATTAGATTCTATAATTAAAAAGTTATTAGGATTGAAATATGAAACATATGCAAATTTATTTTTTATTTGCAGTTCAATAAGAAGTTTTAATATACTCCTATTTCATAAATATTAAAACGCTATTTTATTCTTTAAATATTTAGTAATGATTTAAAAATATTCTAAAATACATTTTAATGAGTATAATTGTAGTATAATAAAAATTAGAATATTTGGGCATAAATGGAGTATGTGTAATTAAAATTATGATAAAAAGTCGAAATAAGATTTTTCTTCATGTTTTCCAATCCGATATGAAAATCTTTATATGTCAAGTGTTATATAAATAGTATTGCTATTAACGATAATTAAATGTTAATTTAAGATTGTGAGTGAATGATTGAATACAAAATTGTTCATCAGTGCATTTCTATTAATCTTTGATTATTCGTATTTGATATCGGATAGTGTATTTTGTTAAGTTATTTTAAAAAAGGAGGAAAAATATGGACTCTAAGAAAATATTATTAATTGCTATTATAGCTCTTGCAGCTATTGTCAGTATTGGTTCATGTTCCGCAGGTTGGTTTGACTTTATGGGAGGCAACGCTACTGATACTAGTTTAGATGGACAAGAAGTTCATTTAGCTGCTGCAGCAAGTTTAAAAAATGCTTTTGACAATGATTTAATTCCTATGTTTGAACAAAAATATCCTGGTGTAAAAGTTACTCCAACCTATGCTTCAAGTGGGGATTTACAAACTCAAATTGAAAACGGTTTAGAAACAGATGTATTCATGTCTGCTGCTAATAAACAAATGGACGCTTTAGTTGAAGAAGGAATTATTGATAATAAAACCAATCTTCAATTCTTAGAAAACAAAGTTGTTTTAATTGTACCTGCTGATTCCAATTCAACCATATCTTCATTCGAAGATTTAAAAGATGTTGAAGGCAACATTGCTATTGGTGACCCTGAATCCGTACCTGCTGGACAATACGCTCAACAAGTATTGAACAACACTGGTATTTGGGACGATGTTGAATCCAAATTATCTTTAGGTACTGATGTAACCGCAGTATTAAACCAAGTAGCTCAAGGATCTGCTGAATGTGGTATTGTATATGCTACCGATGCTAATTCCACTGATGACGTTAAAGTGATTTGCGAAGCTCCTGAAGATGCTTTAGATACTCCAGTTATCTATCCTATTGCTGCACTTAAAAACTCAACCGATTCAGACGCTACAAATGCTTTCATAGACTTCTTACAATCTCAAGAAGCTAAAGATGTATTTGTAGAATATGGTTTTACCCTACACGAATAGATTTTGATTTTGTGTTTGTTCATGTGAATAATTAAATATGTTAAAAAAAATAATATATTTAGCATTGATTATTCATGTGAATAATTTATTTTATTTTAAGGTGATACGGACATGACAGATTGGTCCCCTATTTTTATCTCAATGAAAACCGCAAGTTTATCAATTTTCATAACCTTTTTCATAGGTTTGATTGTTGCTTGGGGTATTGTTAAGACTAAAAATGATTCAGTGAAAATTGTACTTGACGGTATTTTTACATTGCCTCTTGTATTACCTCCTACTGTAGTGGGTTTCTTTTTATTGTATGTTTTTGGTGTTAGAGGACCTATAGGTAGTTTTTTTATAGATTTTTTTGCTATTAAAATTGCTTTTTCATGGCCAGCAACTGTCATTGCTGCAGTTGTCATGTCTTTTCCTTTGATGTATCGTTCCGCTCGCGGAGCATTTGAACAGGTTGATTCCAACCTATTAGATGCAGGCCGTACATTAGGAATGTCCGAGTGGAAAATTTTCTGGAAAGTTTTATTTGCAAATGCATTACCTGGAATTATCAGTGGCGGAATTCTTGCTTATGCAAGGGGTTTAGGTGAATTCGGTGCTACAGCAATGCTTGCAGGTAATATTGCAGGACAAACCAGAACACTCCCTATGGCAGTTTATTCTGAAGTGGCTGCAGGTAATATGGGAGAAGCTTTTAATTATGTTTTAGTCATTGTAGTCATTGCATTTTTTGTTATTTTCATCATGGATTATGTTACCATACGTAAGGAAAAGCAATGGAAATAATTTAATATATGTTTACGAGGAAGGAATATGAGTGATAAATTGTTAAAGGTAAATATCCAAAAGGAACTCAAGGAATTTGATTTGGATGTTAATTTTGAATTGAAAAAAAGACATTTGGGTATTCTTGGTCCTTCCGGTTGCGGTAAAAGTATGACACTGAAATCCATTGCAGGAATAGTTGATCCCGATAAGGGTGTTGTAAGTTTAACTACAGATGAAGAACATGTGTATTTTGATTCTAACAAAAAAATTAATTTAAAGCCTCAAAAAAGAAATGTCGGTTACTTATTTCAGAATTATGCTTTGTTTCCCAACATGACAGTTGAGGAAAACATTGCTGTTGGGTTATCTAAAGGACATGATGAAAAAACTGTATCTGAAATGATTAAGCGTTTTCATTTGGAAGGTTTGGAAAAAAGATATCCAAGGCAATTGTCCGGAGGCCAACAGCAAAGGGTAGCTTTAGCCCGTATTTTAGCTTATAATCCTGATGTCATACTGCTTGATGAACCATTCAGCGCTATGGATACCTTCCTAAAGGAACAATTGCGTATTGAACTTGTTAATTCGCTAAAAGATTTCGATGGATTTTCTATTTTAGTTACTCATAACAGGGATGAAGCATTTCAGTTTTGTGATGAACTTATAGTATTGGATGAAGGCAAGATTATAGCAAAAGGGGATACTCACGAAGTATTCGAGAACCCTAGAAAGGTCCAGGTTGCAAGGCTTACCGGTTGTAAAAATATTTCTAAAGTTGAAATAATTGATGATTATCATATCAAGTCTTTGGATTGGGGAGTTATATTTGAAGTATCTGAAAAGATTGCACCGAATATTACTCATATTGGAATAAGGGCGCATGATTTTTCTCCTGCTGAAAAAGATGATGTAAATGCCTTTGATACGGTCAATTCAACATTGTTGGAAATGCCTTTCGAATGGGAAATAACTTTGGCCAATGGTTTGTGGTGGAAGATGGATAAGCAGATTCATGACCATGAGTTTGTGATTCCGGATTATTTGAAAATTGACCCTAAAAACATTATACTGTTGGAAGAGTAGCTTGATTATTTCCTGCAAGATACTTTAATTTTCAATTAATATTTTTACTGTTTTTGTCTTTGACGTTTAGTTTTATTGAATGTATCTTACATTAACATCGATGTTTTTGATTTCTGATTTAGTTTTTAGCTAGGGATATATATCTCACAAGTAATTTAGGCTTCAAAAGTAGTTTTCACATTGTCAATGTTAAAATTTAAAGCAGTTTTCCTGATGGTTGTCAATAATTCCAATTGATTCAAGATAAGAATAGATTATTGTAGGCCCGACAAATTTCATTCCTCTCTTTTTCAGGTCTTTGGAAATGTTTTTGGACAGTTCTGATTCTGTTTTGAATTCGGCCTTTATGATTTCACCGTCAGTAAATCCCCAGATGTATTCATCAAAGCTTCCGAACTCCTTCTGTATCTCAATGAAGATTTGTGCATTGTTTATGGCTGATGAAATCTTTCCCCTGTGGCGGATAATTCCTTCATTCTGGCGCAGCTCTTCGACTTTATCTTCACTGTATCCGGCCACTTTTTCAACATCAAAGCCATCAAATGCTTTTCTGAAGTTTTCCCTTTTCTTAAGGATGGTGATCCAGGACAGTCCTGCCTGGAATGATTCCAAAACAAGCATTTCAAATAATTCCTTATCCTCATGGGTTGGAACTCCCCATTCCTCATCATGATATCTGATGTAGATTTCATCATCTCCAGCCCAACTGCATCGTTCAATAGTCATAGAAATAATTATTAAATGTTTAAGTTATATATATTTCTAAGGAAATTGAAAGATTAACAAATTTTTATCTATGCCAATATTGCTCGCGTATAACAATCCACATGATAGTAATATTCCATACGTTAATGTGTTATTGGTTCGAAATGAGTATGAAGAGGGAATTATTATGGCTAAGTTAGGAATGGGATTGATGAGACTTCCGCTTTTGGATGAAAACGATTTTACAAACATTGATTATGAACAGGTTAATCAGATGGTGGATGCATATATGGATGCAGGTTTCAACCATTTTGACACTGCATTTGTCTATCATGAAGGCGTAGGTGAAGATGCATTTAAGAAATGTGTCGTTGAAAGATATCCTAGAGATTCATATAAGATTGCAACAAAATTGCCGTTGTTCGTAATTACAGAAGAATCACAATTGGAACCGATTTTCGCCCAACAGCTCCAAAATTGCGGTGTTGACTATTTTGACTATTACATGCTTCACAATGTAAGCGGATTTACTGAAACCGCTTGGAAAAACGTTGATTTGTATTCATTTATCCAAAAGAAAAAAGAAGAAGGATATATTAAGCATATTGGAATATCCACTCACGGGAATGCGGAATTCTTAGAGGAGATTTTATTTGAACATCCAGAACTTGAATTCGTCCTGCTTCAAATAAATTATCTTGACTGGGAAGATGAAAATATCGAATCCAGGAAATGTTTGGAAGTTGCAAGAAAATATAATAAAAAAGTAATGATCATGGAACCGTATAAGGGAGGATTCTTGGCCGATGTGCCCGAAGAAGCTGAAAAAATCATGAAGGAATACAATCCCGACAGGTCAGTCGTTTCATGGGCAATGAGATTTGTAGCCAACCTTGATGATGTATGTGTTGTCTTGACAGGTGCAAGCACCCTTGAACAGCTTGAAAACAATATTCAGGAAATAAAAGATGCAGATCCACTAAATGATGATGAATATAAGATTCTTGAGGAAGTTTCAGAAATAATCAACAGCAACATTACTGTTGACTGCACCAAATGCAGATACTGTGTTGACACATGTTCTGAAGACATAGACATTGCCAGGCTTTTTGACTTGTACAATAAGCATAAGATGCTTGAAAAGGATGACTGGACACAGCACGGTAACGCTTATCTGAATTATTCAAAGCTTCCTGATGTCGGAATAGCTTCTGACTGCATAGAATGTGAAGTATGTCTTGAGGAATGTCCTCAGCAAATCAATATTCCCGAAGTTCTCAAGGATGTTGCAAAAACCTTTGAAACTGAAATCTATGGATTTGAAAATTAAATCCATTCTTCTTATTTTTTTAAGTTAAGCAAATTTTAATAATAATTAATAATATATTTATAAATAGTTAATTTTATTGAGGATTATATTATGATACCTGGTATGAACAAGAAACAAATGAAACAAATGGAAAGGCAAATGAAAAAGATGGGCATGAAAATGGAAGAGCTTGAAGGTGTCCGTGAAGTCATTATCCGTTTTGATGAAAAGGAATTAGTTATTGATAATCCTAACGTAAGTTTGATGAATGTAATGGGTCAGGAAACTTACCAAATTGAAGGTAAGGCTCGTGAAGTGGAGCTTGAATATGAAGTTGAAATTCCTGATGAAGACGTTGAAATGGTAGCTAACAGCGCTAATGTTTCCGAGGAAGAAGCAAGAGCAGCTCTTGAGGAATGCAGCGGCGACCTTGCAGAAGCTATAATGAAATTAAATCAATAGATAAAATGACTGTTATTGCACACATTTCAGATTTGCACTGTTCCAAATCTGATTTTGATGAAGAAGTTTTCATGCAAGCGGTAAGTGAAATCAACCACTTAAAGCCCGACATGATCGTTTTGACTGGTGATATAACCAATAATGGATATTATGTTGAGTTCGAGCAGGCAAAAAAATATTTGGGAATGTTTGAAGCCCCATTGTTTGCCGTTCCAGGAAACCATGATGCCCGTAATTTAGGTTACCAGACCTTCGAAGAGCTGATTGGTGAGAAAAGCTGGAAATTGACTGTAGGGGATAATCTTACAGTAATCGGATTGGACAGCAGTTCACCTGATGAGAACAGAGGCCATATTGGAAATCCTCAGCATATGTGGCTGGAACACCAGTTGGACGAATGTGTCATCAATGAGAACTTCTCCGTTGTTGCGCTGCATCATCATGTTATCTCCATTCCACAAACAGGTCGTGAAAGGAATGTCTTATCTGATGCGGGAGATATTTTAAAAACATTAACAACACATGAAGTTGACCTGATTTTATCAGGACACAAGCATGTTCCAAACATCTGGAAAATAAATGATACAGTTGTGGTTAATGCAGGATCTCTTTGTTCCACAAAACTTAGGGGGAAAATTAAGAACTCTTATAATGTTTATAATATTTCAGATGATGAAATAGAAATCTTCTTGAATTATGTAGATGGAGAAAAATTTTTATTCGGAAAATATCCAAGAAATTCATTATAAATTAAATTTAAATAATAGAATACAAAAATATATTATACTGAATTGATTGATTATTATTATTTTTATAGGTGATTATTATGAAAGTGGTCGTAGATGCTTCTAATGTGGCTTATAATGTTAAAAACGAAAGGGGACAACCCCAAATGTCAAATATTCTTGCTGCAGTTAAAGCATTAGAAGAGAGTGAAGATGAATTTGTAATTATTGCCGATGCATCACTTCGTCATGATATTGATGATAAGGAAAAATTCTTAAGATTGCTGGAAAGTGAAAATGTAGAGGAAGTTCCAGCAGGTAACGATGCAGATCATTTTATTTTAGATATCGCTACACGCGAAAGGGCAAGAATCTTGTCCAATGATAAATTCAGGGATTATGCTGCTGAATTTACAAACATTGCTTCAATGAGGATTCCGTTTGTGATTAAGGATAACAGGCTTACTTTTGGAAAACCGAAACAGCCTAAAAAGGATAAGAATATTCTTCAGCACATCTGTGATGATATCATAAAAGAATTAAACTTCAAGAAATGGGAAATATACACAGGTAAGGAAGGTCTGGAGATTTCACCATTAAATATTGCAAAGCAAGCGATTATTCGCATTGATAATGAAAATAATGCCGAGTCCAAACTTGAAAACATCTTTGCCAAAATACCAATGTTCAATAAAATTGTAGAAATGGTTGATGATGTTGAAATAGCTGCTCCATATGTTATTTTTGTATTGGTGCATCCTAAAGATTATAAAGTTGCAGTTAAAAATGCAGGCAATATCTCTGTAACCATTGCAGACAGATTAGGCCTTGAGAAAAAACCTTTAATTGCAGTTCGTAATGACTTATTCACTAAACCGGGTACATTTGAATTGAATATCATGTTGGCGGATGAAGTAAGCGAATATGCTCCATACAACATTTTAATTCGCGTAAGTACTCATGATGAAGTTTTCATTAAAAGAAATTCCAGAAATATTGCAAGTACAATTGCTGGAAGACTTGGGTCTTGGAAGTTTCCTTTCGTTTCAGTAAAACCTGACATGCTATTAGAAAAGCCGGGTGATTTTGAAATTGAATTGGAAAAGGGAGGAGGCTTAGATGACTAATAGTTTGACCAAGTCGTTTATTAGGTTAACTACTAAATTAAATCCAATTGCTGTTGGGACTAAGTTTTTCCCAACCAACTCTCTTGAAACGGAATATGTTGAGTTATTCAATTCCACTCAGACAATTCTTTTTGAGCTTGAAAAAGCTGAAATTAATTCAGATACAATTTTACAGAATCTTATTAGGGATGTTGGAGCTGAAAATATCCCGACAGATTATAATTTTTATGAATTAACTCCTGCCGAAAATAAGATTGAGGAATATGCATTAGTAAGCAATATTATCATGGGCAGTGACCGTTATTTCTACATTGAACTGCCTCACCCTTCCCGTTTAATCGATATTTTTGTAAAAATCATCGAAAATGAAAAAGGGGAAGTTGTTGAAAAAACAGCTACAGAGTTAATCGCTAAAATGCTAAGTAAAAATGATGCTATTCGCGTAGCTATTGAACTGATTGGCATAGGTTTAACTGAAGGTGTTCAAGTAATCTCTGCTGTGGGAATGACTGGTGCCGCTTCAATTGAAAGGGCAATTCATTATACTCAGAATGTAGGCAGTTTCCCAGGAATAGCTTTTACAAAGCTTGGCGGTGAATATGCATTGGTCTTTGATTCTCCATTTTTACTTAAGGAATCAAAACCTATCGACTTGGAAAATTACCTGTTCATTGATTTAATCGACTCCACTAAGTTCATTGATAAAAATGGAAGAACTCAGCTTGTGGAATTGATGAACGGCATTAAAAATTTCATTGAAAGTGAATGTGATGGAGAATTGGAAGGTTATCGTGAAGGCGGAGATGACTTTATTGCAAGGTTCCCATCAAAGGATTTGGCAATACGCGCAGGTCTTGATGCGGCATGGTTTGCACTTCATAATGGTGCTAAAATCAGAGCAGGTGTTGGAAGAAGTAGGAGAGAAGCGGGCGAAAGAGCACAGCTTGTTGATAGTTTGAAGTCAACATCCCCATTGTCATTGGTGGTATTTGAATTGGCAAATGGATTGTATGCCTATAATATTCCATCAGAATTTACAAGGACTCTGATTAATTTGGTTGAAAATGAAAAGGCAAAATTAATTGGAGTATTCGCATTCGTGTTTATTTTCGCATATCTAATGTCAATTTTAGGACTGGGAATGTTCAGTTTCGTTGGCGTTTTATTGGCTTTATTATATGCATTTATAGCTTGATAGATTAGAAAAGAGAAATAATATGAGACGGAAAAAAGATGATAAAAGGGTTTTGGTTTCCCCAAGAGATGCTCATAAAAAAAATAATAAAAGGCAGCTAATAAAAAGGAATAGGAATAATCGCATTAGGCATTCCAATAATTATGGCAATAATGTAAGAGGACCAAAAACTAGCAAGATTACAATTATTCTTATGGTTTTAGCATTACTTGCTTTTGTTGTTGGTGCAGGATTGGGAATATTCTGGAATTTGGATAGCGGTTCTCAAGATGATGGGCCTCATTGGATAAATGTCACAGAAGAGATGACAACCAATTTAAATGAAACAGAACCTGTATATTATGATGCATCAGTAGATGATGTGGATTATAATAGCAATCAGACATTAACAGAACTTAATGTTACAACAGAACCCTCATATTAATTTATTTTTGGTGATTTTTATGGATTTTATTAAAGATTTAGATGGTGGATTTTCAGTTATTGAAAATCTAAAAGTATCTGGCGCACGTGAAGGCAAATATGGTGTAAGCATAATCGTTTCACCGAATAGTACTGCATCAGCTGTTTTCACTTCAAATAAGGTTGTTGCGGCACCAGTTAAATATACAAAGAATGCGCTTAAAAAGGGAATTATCTCTGCGGTTTTTGTAAACAGCGGTAATGCAAACTGTTTTACCGGAGAGAAAGGTATTAAGGACTGTGAAACCTTAGTTGAATTGGTGTCTAAAGATTTGGATATACCTAAGGATGAAATTGCAATTTCATCAACAGGAGTTATCGGTCGTGAAATGCCGATAGACATTATTTCCAAAGTTGCCTATGAATCCATTTCCAAATTAGGAAATAATGCAGAAAACTCTCTTGCTGCTGCAAAAGCAATAATGACAACAGATACATTTCCAAAAGAATGTGCTGTTGAAGTTACATTAACAAATGGCGAAACTGTTAAAATTGCAGGAATTACTAAAGGAAGTGGAATGATTGCTCCAAATATGGGCACTATGCTTTCATTCATCGTAACTGATGCGGAAATCCCATCCGATGAAATCAATAAAGCATTAAAAAAAGCAGCTGACATTAGTTTTAACATGATTGTTGTTGATGGTGATGAAAGTACCAACGACACATGCCTGATGATGGCTAACGGATCTTCAGGCGTTAATGTCGTGGAAGATGGCAAATTGGACCCAAACTTCCAGGAAGGCTTAAATTACCTCTGCATTGATTTGGCTAAGAAAATGGCTCGTGATGGTGAAGGAGCAACCAAATTCATTGAAGCTAATGTTTGCGGTGCAAAAGATTTGGAAGATGCAAGGCTTGCGGCAAAATCAATTATTTCTTCAAGCTTATTCAAATCAGCAGTATTTGGCGGTGACCCTAATTGGGGAAGAATCGTATCCGCAATAGGATACTCAGGCTGTGATTTAAATCCGGATATTGTGACAATAGCCATTGCCAGTGATTTGGATGAAGTGGATTTAGTTAAGGATGGTGAAATTTTAGCATTTGAAAACACCCCTAACCTTGAAAGGGCTGAAAAGATAATGCAATCTAAAAATGTTATTGTAAATATTGATATGCATTTGGGTGATGGTGAGGCAACTGCATGGGGCTGTGATTTAACCTATGATTATGTTAAAATTAATGCTGAATACACCACTTAAAGAAAACCTTTAAATATATTAAAAACAAATATTTTTTTGTTATAGATTTAATTCTAATTATTTTTATTATCAATTTGAAGGAGGGGAAAATATGGCAAAAGTTAAAGGAACTAACAGAAGAACCAGACAAAAAAGAAGTTATACTAAACCTGGTAGTAAAAGAGGAAGAGGAGTAAAACAAACTTGGAAAAAATAATCCTCTTAAATCTTTTTTTTATTATTTTAAGCTATTTTTAAATGTTATGAAACCGTCATCATATTGAAAACCATTAAATACTATTTTTTAGAGATTATTATCTAGGTGATAATATGAACGGTCATAGGGCTCATGGATTTTCTAGTGTTCATTTCTTAGATTCAGATGAAATTATCTCAGAATTAAAGCTTAATGGTGATGAAACTTTTATGGATCTGGGTTGTGGTGATGGCCATATTGCTATAAAAGTTGTTGAAGAATATCTTCCTGACGGCACTGTTTATGCGGTGGATGTTTATGATGCATCAATTGAAGATATGGAAACCTATAAAAAGGAAAATAACATTGAAAATTTGATCAACATTGAAGCTGACGTTACCAAGGGAATTCCTGGTGTTAAGGATGAATCAATTGATGTCGTTTTAATGGTCAATGTATTCCATGGATTTAAGGCATCCAGAACAATGGATGAAGCTATTGATGAATTTGCAAGAATCATCAAGAAAGATGGCAAAATTGCAATCATGGATTACAAGGCATGGGAAGTTCCTAAAGGGCCTCCAACAGCATTCAGAAGTTCTCCGAGTGAATTGGAAGAAATCTTCAATAATCATGGTTTAAAAATGACATATTTGAATGAGGAAATCGGTGAAGATATTCCTGAAGGAAAGTCTCACTATTTCATAGTATTCCAAAAAGAGTAAGTTTCTGGTTTAATTTGGGATTAATTCCCAATTTTTTTTGTAAAATCTAAAAATAAAAAAAGTAAAGGTTTCGATAAATTTAGTCGTTTGCTAAATTATCGAAGTATCCTTGGATGAATACGACAGGTGTTCCTTTATCTCCGGAACCGCTTGTCAAGTCACATAATGATCCGATTAAATCGGTGAGCACTCTTGGTGTTGTTCCTTCGGTAATCATTTGTCCAGTTAAGTCAGCATCCTTTTCTCTAATTTCTTCTTTGATAGCTTCTTTCAATTCATCGCCTTTTAAATCAGCGAACTTGTTGTCGGAAACATATTTTAATTTGATTTCATTTGGATATCCAACCAATCCGCTTGTATGTGCTGGTGAAACAACAGGGTCTGCCAATTCCCAGATTTTTCCAACAGGGTCTTTGAATGCTCCGTCACCGTAAACCATTACTTCAATCTGTTTGCCGGTGAGGTCGATTAATCTTTTTTGTACTTCATTTACTAATGTGTCTCCTGTTTTTGGGAATAATTTTAATTTTTCTTCTGTTGCTTTGTTGGAACCAAGTAATCCGTAGTCAGGATTGCAACCTGAATCTCCGATAGGTTCAGTTAATATTTGATGTAGGCCGTATACGTTAGCCCCGTAGGATTTAAGCAATTTTGTAGTTTTTTCTCTTGTATGGATATCACAAGTTAAAACCTCTTCGGTATATCTGAGAATTGTTTTTACATCGTTGGAGAAGACGAATTCAACTTCACAGTCTTCGCTTTCAATCAGTTCTCTGTAAAAATCAATCATGTTTATTCCAGTGAAAGGGTGTTTCCATGAGCCGAAGGTTTTGTTGTATTCTTTTTCGCTGATCACGCTTCCAAGGTGGTAATCGCTTTTTTCTAAGATTTCTTCATCCATGATTCCGTTTCCAACTTCATCTGCAGGGAATGATGTTAATAATGTAATCTTATCCATTCCTCTTGCAATACCTTTCAGGATAATGGAGAATCTGTTTCTGCTTAAAATAGGGTCTACCACTCCAATGTCTTTGGATGGAAATTTGTTTTGTATATCTTGAGCAACATCGTCCACGGTTACATAATTTCCTTCAGAAATACCTACGACAGCTTCGGTGATTGCAACGACATCTTTGTCTTTGAATTCAAATCCTTCACTTTCTTTTGCAGCCATAAGTGAATCTACAACTATAGTTGCCAAATCATCATTTTCTTTAATAATCGGTGTTCTTATTCCACGTACAACAGTACCAACACATCTCATTTTTTATAACTCCTAGTTATCATCAATTTGTAATTGGGGTAAATTTAAGTAACCCATATATTTTATATTTCTTTAATTATTTATATGTTAAGATTACTTTTCAAAAGTTGAATGAAGATGCCGTAATCATTTTTTTCTTGAAAATTATTAAATACTATCTTTAATAAAATATTATTAGATGGATTTAAGGTGATATTGATGATGTTATTGGAGAACATCACAGTGGCGGTAAATTTGCCATAGCTGATTTCAATCCAGTTGGATGGTATATTTGTCTGCCAAGGGAAATGAAATGCTCACCGGATGAACCAAAAGTAATATTTAACTTATATATTTTGAATTAAGGAGTGATTGTATATGATTTTCGCAGCAATTTTAGCGGGAGGAATTGGATCAAGAATGGGCGGTACCGACATTCCTAAACAGTTCTTAACTTTAGGCGACAAGCCTGTTATTGTTCACACTATTGAAAAATTTGTAATCAATGAAAAAATCGATAAGATTATTGTTCTGACACCTGAAAATTTTATCAATCATACAATTCACTTAATTGAGAAGCATATTCCGAATGCAAATGACGTCATTGTCATTGAAGGCGGTGAAACCAGAAACGACACTCTTATGAATAGTATTGAATACATTAAAGAGAATTTCGGAATCGATGACGAGTCAATAATTATTACGCATGATTCAGTCAGGCCTTTTGTCACACACAGGATTATTGAAGATAATATTCAGGCTGCAAGAAAGTACGGGGCATGTGATACTGTAGTTCCGGCTACAGATACCATCGTTGAAAGCATCAATGGTGAGACCATCGAAAGCATCCCTGTGAGGGATTATTATTACCAAGGCCAAACTCCACAGAGCTTCAATGTAAATAAACTTTTTAACTTAATTACCAGTTTAACAGAAGAAGAATCCAATATACTTACAGATGCATGCAAAATCTTCACACTTAAGGATGAAGATGTACATCTGGTCGATGGTGAAGTGACAAATATTAAGATTACATACCCTTATGACTTAAAACTAGCAAATACAATACTTGAGGATATTCATGATTAATATTGTTTATAGATTAAAATCTCCCAAATTCTTTGAAGAGTCAATTGATGAAATTGAACTTGACGGCGTCATTGTCAGGCCGACCTATCTTTCAATCTGCCAGGCCGACCAAAGGTACTACCAGGGGTCCCGTCCTGCCGAAGTTTTAGAGAAAAAGCTTCCTATGGCACTGATTCATGAGGGAATCGGCGAAGTCGTATATGACAGTGATGGCAATTTCAAATCAGGTGACCAGGTTGTAATGATTCCAAACACTCCCTTTGGAGAGGACGTCTGCAGAGCCAATTATTCTTACAATTCAAAATTCCGTGGAAGCGGGTTCGATGGATTCACTTCTGATTTAATCAAATTGGAATCTGATAGGGTTGTTAAAATCCCTGAAGACTTCAATCCTCATGTCGCAGCATTCATAGAATTGATTTCAGTGGCTTATCAGGGAATATCCAAATTTGATGAACTTGCAATAACTCCTAAGGATGCATTGGGCGTTTGGGGAGATGGAAACTTGGGATTCATCACTGCACTTCTTTTAAAGGAAAAATTCCCGGATTCCAAGGTTTACATTTTCGGAAAGCATTTGGATAACTTAAACCTATTCTCATTTGCCGATGGAATTTATCAGATACATAATGTGCCTGCTGATTTGGTCATTGATCATGCCTTTGAATGTGTTGGTTCAAGTGCATCACAGTCAGCAATCGAACAAATCATTAATCTTATTAATCCGCAAGGAATAATTAACCTCTTTGGCGTTAGCGAATATCCGATTCCTATTAATACACGTATGGTTTTGGAAAAAGGATTGACTATCCAAGGAAACAGCCGGTCCGAGAGAGAGGATTTTGTCGGAGTTGTGGAAACACTCAAACAAAACCCTAAGCTTTTTGAATATCTGGAAAAGCTAGTTACCAACACCTGTGAAATACACTCCTTGAATGATTTGAAGGAAGCGTTTGACAAGGATTACATCTCTAATTTCGGCAAGACAATTCTAATATGGAAAAAATAATCAGTATTGCAGGCTGTTTATTATTCGGATATACTCTTTTCTGAAATAATTCCTTTCATCTTTTTTACATATCATGGGAAGCATTGAAAGTGCATGCAAATCATCGCCGTCAAGGCATTCTCCGCTTTTTATTTTATTCTTTATTCCTTTGAGTATTATATGCGCAGGATTTTCTTGAACGCAGGCTAATTTGATTGTAAATTCCGCTTCGGATTTTATTTCACATTCTCTGACAAGAACATTAACTGTGTCCGGGCAGATTAGATAGATGGATACTTGTTTTTGATGTTTTTCGTATAATGCTTCTGCAAATTCAATATATTTGACAAGTTCTGATTCTGTAAAATCATGTATTTGAAATTCCAAATCAATCAATTCGCCATTTTCTGTTGTAAAAATGTCCCCTCCTGGATAAATGTTGTCATCCAGTTTTCTGTCTTTTTCGGGTGTGAGACACTTTATCTCTCTGGAATCATTAAACGTTTCTTTGATAATTTTTGTCCTAATTTTAAAATCTTGTTCTTTCATGGTTTAACCTTTACAAATTTTAATTTGTGTTGCTTATATTTAATTTGAAGATTAATAAATTAGTAAGTTATTTTTTAAAGCAATTTTATGATGTTAAATCAATTTTAAAGTATTAAGGTAATTTTGCAATATTGATTCCCATCATCAGCTTTAATAGGAATCATCGCAATATTATTAATTGGTGATATTGTGGATTATGAGACAATCATTTCTGAAAAATTTCCAAACTGCAATGTTGAGGTAATCACTCCGGATGTCTTCGAATTGGAAGATTTAATTGAATACATCACCGATGATATTGTAGTGTACAAGCCGCATTCAGTTATGGTATATAGGCATATGATCAGATTTCTGATGAATGTGGGCCATAGGGGCAAAATCTATTATTTGGATGGTTTTTCAGATGAGGATTTAAAGCTGGTTCATGCGGGCCTTCTAAAGTTCACATGGAAAAGGGATGTCAAGATTAATCTGTTCAAGCATTCAAATCCCGATAGGGACATATTGGGATTGTAGTTTTTGAAAAACAAAAATGGGAGTTGTTAGTTGGCTCTTTGATATTCCTCTTTTTTTTCAATGCCGGCTGCAACATCAGATAAAAATATAAGTAAAATTAATTTAAGAAATTAAATCGATGGACACTATTATCGAATTTAAAAATGTGGTAAAAGAATATCAGTCTGGCGACCATATCTTAAGGGCTATGGATGATGTTAACTTCACAATTGATAAGGGAGAATTTGTCGTAATCCTTGGACCATCCGGAGCGGGCAAATCAACTCTTTTAAACCTTCTGGGCGGTCTTGACTCAGTAACATCAGGTCAAATAATTGTCAACAATCAAAATGTGGAATGTTTCGATGACAATCAACTAACTGAATACCGTGCAAAGAATGTCGGGTTCATATTCCAGTTCTACAACCTGATTCCAAATTTGACCGCACTGGAAAACATTGAATTGATGGGGGATATCGTTGATGTTGACATTGACGGACTTGATGTTTTAGGATCTGTCGGATTGAACGACCATGAAAATCAATTCCCAGCACAGTTGTCCGGCGGTGAACAGCAAAGGGTATCGATTGCAAGGGCTGTTGCTAAAAAACCAACAATGCTTTTATGTGATGAGCCAACAGGAGCATTAGATTCAAAAACAGGGGTGATGATTTTAAAGTTGCTTCAGGACATGAGCAATGATCAAAATACTACTGTCATAATTGTAACTCACAATGCGATACTTGCCGAAGCCGCTGATAAGGTGATAAGAATCAAAAACGGCCAAATCGAAAGCATTGTCGTGAATGAACATCCTAAAAAGGTCACAGATTTGGAATGGTGATTGGGCATTTTATTCTAAACAAATAATTTCATCGGAAGAATTCATCACAGTACTCACAGTAATAATTGTAAGTTGAGTCACAACAGTTGCCTATGATTATTTCGCCGTTCATAGAATCAATGGCAAGTTCGTCGGTAGGTTCTCCGTGAAATACTTTTTTTAATTTTCTTTCACATTTAGGACAGGTTTTCATATGATGAATTATATTAATTATGAATTTTAAATATTAGTGTAGGTGTTAATTATGATGATTAATGTTGGTGCTGAATTCGGTACACACTTGGAATCAAGCGAGATTGCGGTTGAATTAATTGATATTTTAAATAAATTACCTGCTGAAGAGTTCATCATTGATTTTAAGGATGTGACTTTTGTCACTATGAATTA
The DNA here is from genome assembly GCF_902770715.1 of uncultured Methanobrevibacter sp. GTDB lineage: Archaea > Methanobacteriota > Methanobacteria > Methanobacteriales > Methanobacteriaceae > Methanocatella. The sequence goes on from NZ_CACXTS010000017.1 coordinate 34,346, forward strand.
TGCACAAGCTTATTATAATGCTAAATATCAATCTTCAAAAAGGATTTCCGAGATAAATCTCTCTGATGAAATCATCGTTGTTATGGGTGCGGCCGATGAGGCATGCAATCCCTAATCTTATTTTTTTAAATTTGATTTTGATTTTAAAAATTAAGGATGCAATTTTAGACCACCCATTTAGCAAAATATTAAATTAACTAAAAAAGATATAATAAAATATAGAAATGTAGTAAAAACATAAAAGGTGTTTAAGTGAGTGAACAAAAATTAGAAGTTTTTAATGTTTTAAATTTTTTAGACCGTGGTAATGAACTTGAATATGTCTTAAAAGAAGGGGAATTTGGAACTTTCCCGTCAGCTGAAGATTGTATAAACTATTTGGTTGATGAAGGATATCTTGAAGGTGATGTTCAAGTAAGTGCTAATGTGGAAATAACTGCCGAGTACATATCTAAAAAATACATTGTTTCTGAACTTAAAGATATTTTAAGAGAAAATGGATTAAAAGTTTCAGGTAAAAAACAAGAATTGGTTGAAAGGGTTTTGCCTGTTTTAAAAGAAGCGCATGACGCTCGCAATTTAAATGTGGCTGTTGATAAAGAAAAGACATATGGCAATTTACAATTAACTGCAAAAGCACATGAATTCCTGAAAGAGAATCAATGGATAGATTTATACATGTTTTCTCTTGTAGCATTCAGATTCACTGATTATGAAACATATGTCGAATCTTCTTCATTGGGCATGGTTGAAACTGCATTAAATTTCTGTGATGAGATTTTATCAAGATCATTAGTTGCAAATCAATTTTTGGTATTTATTGATGCATTAACCGCCAAAGCGCATGTTTATGCTTATAATGGTGATTATGAATCATTCCTTGACTATGATCTGCAAAGATACATTTTAGGCTTGAATCCGATTGTCATGGATGCTCAAACCTATGCAACCTATAACGTTATTGATGATGCAAACATCACCAATATAAGAAGAGTCATAGAAAAATTGAAAATGGGCAGTTTAAAGAAAAGATTTGACAGAATTTGGAACAAGTCTCATATTAAACATGCTACTGTACCTAAAAAGACCTGCTTTAAGCTATTGCAAAGGGCTATTGACGGTGCAGATATTGAAGAGCTCAATTTTGACATAAGGCAGAAATACTTTGATAAAAAATACGGAATTTAAATGAAGTCTAAAGTTGCAGGGATTGTCTTTTTAATAGGTAGTTTGTACTATGTTCTAGCTGAAGCTATTTCCGCAACTTTTTTCAATGCTTCACTTGCAAATACTTATATCTTCCACACCATTTCCGAACTTGGAATTCCAAATGCCAATTCTCCTTTGTCTTTTTTAATGAATTCCGCTTTTATTTTAATCGGATTGACACTTATTTTCTGCAGTTTTTATAAGTTTAAGGATTTCATAATCAAAAATAATATTGTCATTTATATATTCACATTAATTACCGGAATTGGAGTCATCATCGTTGGCCTCATACATGGGGGAAATCCCTTTACACTTGGATATCATATGCTCGGCGCCATGATGGCAATTTTGGGAGGAAATATTCTTCTTGTTTTAATTTCAAGGTCAATGGGTGAATTTGAAAGCTATCAAAAAACAGCATTGGCTTTAGGCATCATTGGCTTAATTGCCTTTTGGATAATGTTTTTCAATATGAAAAGCAGCTACATGCCCGTTTTTGAAAGACTGTCCGTTTACACTCTGATTATTTGGTGTTTTTTAACGGGAGTTTACCTTTTTAGAAACTGATTTCAGACAGGATTATTTCAGGTAATCCACTAATTTTCAGGATGTTTTTAATTTTATCAGAATGCTTTTTCGGTTAATTTGTAAAAAAGTTTATATATTTCTTAGATTAATTAACATTAAAGGTGATATCATGGCAAACTTAGATAAAGCTACTGAAGAAAAAATCTTAGAAATTGTCGAAAAATACCAAAAAGAAGACACCAAACTTTTAAACTACCTCATAACCGATGATGTGATTACATTTTTCTCACCATTGGCAAACGGTAATGCAATTACTGCAGAAGACTTGCAGAAAGTTGCAGATATCCTAGACGGATCATTTGAAGGAATGGAAATTGTTAACCAAGAGTACAGATTCAAATTCAAATGCGGGTTATAGGAGTTTTTCTTGGCTCCTTTTTTCTTTTTTTTTAAGTCTGATTTTGAAATGTTCCGTGATTTTTGATACCTCAAAACTAATTATAATATTTTTCAGATGATTCATATTTATAGCTTCTTTTCATTCAATAAATAGATATTTTTTTATATATTATTCTATAGAATTTTAATCATAGTGAATGATATTTTTTAAGTTTGTTTGTATGAAAGATATCTATTTATCAAAATATTTTTGAGGATTAGGTGAAAATGAAGTTCAAAAATAGCATGCTTATATTGATTCTTACTGTTTTTCTCATCAGCATTGCCGGTGTATGCGCCAGTGATGTGAATGATACGGCAATAGCCGGCCAGGAGAATTCAAAGTATTAAAGTTCAGATACTTTTTGATTTTATTGTTTAAGTCGATGAAAAATGGCAAAACATTTGCATTTTTGGAGAAAAGGAAATTTCAGCAATTGTTGAAAAATGCCGAAAAGGAACACAAAACTTTTAATTTCATCATATTTGGTTAGGAGATTGCATTATCTTAGCATTTGCAAATGGCAATGCAGAATATTTAGATATATCCTATTTTTAACAACAAATTTAATACATATTATACTTTAAATATTGTAATATGCAAACAAAAGAAAAAATCATTCTTGTTGTCGTATTGCTTGTTTTAGCAATCGGTCTTTTTTCATGGATTTCCAGTATTCTGGCTCCGCCTAAAGCGGATCTATTGAATGATGTCGTTTTTGAGAAAATTGGAGGGGATGATTTTTTAAATGTCACAATCAAGTATTGCTTGAAAATAGATGAAAAGGACATACCTGACGGTTCATTTTCAACAAATGAAGGTGAACTAAGATATTATAATGCAAAGAATATCACTTACGTCGATACATCGGGCATTCAGGATTATTTCATAATCTGGAAAGCGGATTGCGATAAATACGATTGGGTTGACACAAACCAATCCGTTAATCAGTATGCATCCTGCTATTTAACGGGTGATGTTGAAGGAAAATGCTTTGTTGAATATTCATACGAACATGGTTCTGTTTATGGTGTGATGTTAAGTACGGCCAAGAATTCTTATTCTGAGTCTCAATTAATGTATAAAATATTGGGCCTTAATCGTGAGGGGTTTGATTTGGTTTATAGTTCCACCCAATATGGCTACGGCAGTTATTCATCAGGCCCTAGCGACCATTATCATACGGTAGTGCCGGACAGATATACTCTGTCAAGAACTGATCCCGGAGCTTATTACGACCACTATGAATATGGAGACAATTACGAAATTGATGATTATCTGGAATCAGAGGGCTATGATTAACTATTCGTTTTCCAAATATTTCTGAGTGAGCTTACATTCGCTCATGCATTTTGTACAGCCAAGCCCTGCCTGATACTGGCCGATTATATATTCGCTGCAGGCTTTGATGTCGATAATGTCCTCCCTATTTAATCTGTCGTTCCATTTTTGAGGGTTTATTGCATCGACGGGGCATGCTTCCTGACAGTTTGTGCAGTCATCACATTCGCTGTCGGTTATGGGTGTTCCGAATTCCAATGGCATATCTGTAAGAATTCCGCCTAAAGCAACTGCAGATCCGTATTCCGGCGTTACGAATAATGCGGAGCGCCCAATCCAGCCGAGCCCGGACTTTGTAGCGATTGTTTTATAAGGAAGGATGCTCAGCAGTTTTTCCATATCGCATTCGTTGCGCTTCATGGTAAGTGCAAACGCATCATATCCGAGACTTTTAATGTATCTTTCGCCCCTGTGGGAAATCTTGGTCAATGTCCCGATTTGTCTGTGGAAGGACTTCCAATATTTTTCATATTCTTCCTCTTCAACTAAATGAATTGTTTCTTTTGGTATTTTTAAAACAAGGCTAATTCCATTTGGCAAATCAACAAATTCCTTAGCTAAACCATTAACGTCTGCAAATCCAACTTTGCTCGCTCCCAAATTTATCAAGTATTCTTTAAGTTCACTCATCTCAGACATAATAATGGTTATATTTTAAGATTATATAAATTGTTTTGTAATTAATTTCTGACTTAAACACTTATAAACCATTAAATTTAATATTTAATGTAGTGATTAGATGAAAGATGTAGATGTATTAATTGAAGCTTTACCCTATATTAAAAAGTTTCATGAAAAAAAGATTTTAATTAAATATGGTGGACATGCGATGGTGGATGATGAAGCAAAAGCTTCCACAGCCCGTGATACTGTTTTTCTTAAATATATTGGAATGAAACCGCTCATTGTACATGGTGGAGGTCCTGAAATTTCAAGGTCAATGGATAAATTAGGTAAGGAATCTAAATTCGTCAAAGGATTAAGGGTGACTGATGAAGAGACCATGGAAATTATTGAAATGGTATTGGTCGGTAAAATATCAACAGAAATCGTATCAGAACTTATTAAGAATTGTGGTAAGGCAATAAGTTTATCTGGAAAAGATTCAAGTCTAATATTTGCCCACAAAAAAGGAGTGCATAAAGTCAATGAAGAGCTTGTTGATTTGGGTCTTGTCGGTGAAGTTGACGATGTCAATACCGATTTGCTTGATATGTTTTTAGAAAATGATTATATTCCTGTAATTTCCCCTGTAGGTATTGCAGATGATGGAACTAGCTTAAATCTAAATGCTGATACTGCAGCAGGTGAAGTTGCAAGTGCTATCGGTGCTGAAAAATTAATCATCTTAACTGATGTGCCGGGTGTCTTAAGAGATCCTTCAGACCCTAACTCTTTAATTCAAAAAATAAGAATTTCAGAAGTTCCGGGCTTGATTGAAGACGGCATTATCTCTGGTGGAATGATTCCTAAAATCGAAACCTGTGTCAAAGCTATTGAAAATGGCGTTAAATCCTGCCACATTATTGACGGGCGTAAAAAACACACATTGCTTTGGGAAATCTTTACTGATAATGGTATTGGAACTATGATTTTTGAATAATCATAGTCATTTTTTTCTTTTTTTTTAAACTTTAAACATTTCCCTTAGTTCTCTTCTAAGCAATTTCCAGCCATTCACTCTTGGAAGCTCTTCAAGTGCAAATATTTTTTTTGGAACCTTGTATCTGGATAAGTTCTCACGTGCATAATTGATTAGGCCTTCATCATCAGCTTCA
>NZ_CACXTS010000018.1 GCF_902770715.1 uncultured Methanobrevibacter sp.
TAGACTTTCAATACAAATACTTCTGAATTTCATATAATTTTTAGCAAAACTAAAAATAAAAATTTAGTAATTAATGAAATAATTCTAGAGAACTAGACAGTATTAAATAGGTTTACATAGTATATAAATGTTTTTAAAAATAAGCAGAAATAAGTAAATTTGATAAATAAAAAATTAGATTAAAAAAAAGTGTAAAAGAGATAGTAAAATAAATTTACTATCTTCGAGAAATAGCAAATCTATTTAATTGCTAATTTTACATCTTCAGCTTTTACAGTTTTTCTACCAGCGTGACGAGCAAATCCTACAGCTTTTGCTGCGATTTCGTTTCCGTAATCTTCGATAGCTTCAGTTAAAGCAACTTTTGCGTCATCACTTACTCTTTGTGCACCAGCATTTTTTAATATTCTTCCTACAGGAGCAATTGGTAATTCACTCATAATTATACACCTCATTTATTTGATAATAATAGTTTTTATTTGCTTATATATAAATATATTGGTTTATTCGTGTTGATTTTTGATTATATCAACAAAAAAAACTAAAATTTCATAACATATAAAGTGACAGTAATATCTTCGCAAATGTTTTTCATTCATTAGCTTAATCAAAAAAACTGTAATATAAATTCGAATAAATACGAATTAAAAGAAAAAATTAAAATAAAATGAGATTTTAAGCTCAAATTATTTATTCATTAAGATTTTTCTTAATGTGTCAATATCGGCATCAACCTCAGTAGGTTGAGTGCATGCATCAATAGCCGTATTAGGATCCTTTAACAAGTGTCCTGTAACAACGCAGGTAATGGTTTCACCTTTATCAACGACACCTTCATCAACAAGTTTTTTAAGACCTGCAATTGAAGCCGCAGAAGCTGGTTCAACACCAATACCCTCAGTTCTTGCAAGCAACTTCTGTGCATCGAGTATTTCTTCGTCGGTTACTGTTTCAGAATATCCGTTTGAATCATAAATTGCGTTTAACGCTTTGATATCACTTACAGGAGCTCCAATACGGATAGCTGTAGCGATTGTTTCTGGATTTTCAACAGGGACAACTCTTTTATCTCCTTTTTTAAATGCATTGGTAACTGGGCATGCTCCTTCAGCTTGAATACCAGTCATCATTGGAAGATCCTTAATGAATCCTGCATCATAGAATTCCTTAACCCCTTTCCAGATGGCTGAAATGTTTCCTGCATTACCTACAGGCAAAATGATTCTGTCAGGAGCTTGCCATCCTAAATCACGGACAATTTCATATCCTATTGTTTTTTGTCCTTCTAATCTGTATGGGTTAATTGAATTTAACAAATAAAGATGTTTTTCTAATGCAAGAGCAGTCATTGCTTCTAAAGCTTCATCGAAGTTTCCATTTATGGACATTACTTCAGCACCATGGAACATTGCCTGGGCTAATTTTCCCAATGCAACTTTACCTGAAGGCAAGAATACAATGCATCTTAATCCTGCACGGGCAGCATAAGCAGACAATGATGCTGAGGTATTTCCGGTTGAAGCGCAACCTACAGTATCAACACCAAGTTCCATCGCTTTGGTCATACCAACTGTCATACCCCTGTCTTTGAAACTTCCGGTAGGATTTGAACCTTCCACCTTAACATATAAGTTTACACCAAGTTCATCACCTAGTTTATCACATTTGCAGAATGGTGTTCCTCCTTCATCAAGGGAAACGATTTTAGTTTCATCTACAGGAATGCATTCTTTAAATTTCCATAAATTATCTCTTCTACCGTCAAAAATGTCTTTAGAAACATCAATTTCATTGACGAGTTCGAGTACTGACCCACACTTTTCACAAGTGTAGATTACTTCATCATCATCGTATTCTTCTCCACATGAAACACATCTTATCATAAAATCACGTTTTATATCTTTTTAAATCATATCTTATAAAAGTTAACTAAATTAAGGTTTTAGCAATTTCTCTTGCTTCAACTTGCTTTTCTTTTAAATCATCCATAAACTCTTCCATTAACTCAGCTGTTCTGACTTTACAGTCACCGCAGCGTAAAGTTCCATTTAAGCAATCTTGCCTTATCTTTTCAAGTTCATTATCATCATCAATAAAGTGGTACAGCAGCATCTCGTAAATAACACACTTATCGACTTCACCACCTAATTCCTGTTGCTCCTTAAGTGATTCTCTTCCACCGGTTTTTGCTGACTTAACCTTTTTGACAGCGTCTTTTGTTTCATCATTGAGATAAATTGCAGTATTCGGTTTGGAACTGCTCATCTTATCTCCAGTCAAACCGGTCAAAAACCTATGATATGTAGAAGCAGGAGTTAAAAATCCTAAATCTTCATGAAGCTTTTGTGCAATATCCCTAGTCAATCTGATATGAGGGTCCTGGTCAATCCCTACAGGAACAACAACCTTTTTCGGACCTCCAAACTCTTCTATTTGCGGAAGCAGAATATCTGCAACTTGAACAAGAGGTGCCTGAACATGTGCAATATTTGTAGACGGAGTGAATCCGTAAATAGCTTTAAGCTGATTGAAATTAGTTTTGCTTGATGCCTTAAATGCTAAATCCTGCAATAGCTTATTCTGAGACTGAAGATAAACATTGACATTGTCCTTTTCAAGGTCAAGGCCCAATGCAATCCAGTTTGTCAGGTATTCATTTACAGCAATTTCACGGCCTTTTTCAAAACTCATTCCGCGAGCAGCATAGGATTCAAGATCAGCAATCGGAAGTGACAACATTGCACCCTTTTGCTGGTACCATTTAAGTTGATCGACAACCATCTTATGGCCAATGTGCATTTGGCCACTTGGCATCATACCGGTTACAACTGCAAAATCCTTATCCTGATTGATTAACTTATTAATTTCATCGAATTCCCTATGTCCAAATATTACTCCCCTTTTCATCAATCTTTGGGGATTTTCAATATCATCCAGTATATCTGAAATTTTTCCAATACCAAACTGATTAACTAATTTATCATAATCTAGGCTAAATGATGCCCATGGATCAATTAAATCTGCCATACTATCACCAACAAACACGTTAAATTACATTCATGATTAAGAATTATTATAATAATTAAGATTTACATGAAAATATAAACTATTCCTTTGTTTAAATTAAGGTCTTGTCCATTCGACATTATAGTATGTAATGTCAAAATCATCATCAACAATTGCCAATAAAAATTTCTTATTAACACCGTGAGCTACCCTTATATAACTTGCAAAGTCAAGGGAATCAATTTCATAATTTTCAAACATTACCTTAACCAGATAATCTGAGTGACTTTGACCCGGACCGCCTCCACGATTATACAATCTGAATTCGGCTCCATACTTAAAACCGGTTTTGATGACAAAACCACGGTCCTTTAAATCACGGTAAACAATATATTTTCCATAAAGGCCCTGCTCTTTTAAAATATCAATAAGATAACCGACAGTGCATTCAATATCATCCTCATAAATATCCAAGCGACCCTTCTCCAACAAATAACAAGCTTCAATTAAAGAAAGGTTCAATGTATCAGCTTCAATTTTACCGAACAAACTTTTTTCATGTAAGGCTATTGGCCTTTTGCTTCCCTCTTCAATTTTAATAGATACTATATCATTGGATAAATTTCCACGCATTAAAACACCGTAAAAAGAAATAAGTTATATTTAATGCTTATAGTTTGAAGAAAATATTATATAAATTTTTGTAAAAAAAAGGAGAATAAAAGTTAAAGTCTAATAAAAATATTATTAGCCATTTCTATTGGAATATTTAACTCTTTATCGTCTAATGTAACTACATAATAATCGCTTGCACCGTTATCATTAGCTTCATATTTTAAAGTGCAACCGACTGAAATACCCATTTCGGAAATGTCCTCTAAAAGTTCATTGCTTCCACGGATGAATGAGACAATTCCTTCTGAATTTGAAGTTAATTCTGAGATAGATAACAAATTGAATTTCCTATCAATGACTTGATCAAAGTCTTTTTGAGAGTAACATTGATTACAACTTTCAAAATCAAAATTACAAGCAGGGATAATATTGTTGTCAGGGCAAACATCAGGATTATTCAACATTGTGCACAATGCTCTTTCAGCTTCATCAGACAAGGTATGTTCCATTTCACAAGCTTGGTCATGAACATTTTCCTCTTTGATTTTTAAAACATCAATCAAGAATTTTTCCAGGATTCTGTGTTTTCTTGTAATTTTTTGAGCAATTTTCATACCCTCATCTGTTAAGGTAGCTCCTTTATATGGAGTGTATCCGATATAACCTAGATTTTCTAATTTTTTAAGCATTTGTGTTACACTGCCCGGTGCAATGCCTAACTCTTTTGATAATTGAGTAGTAGATACCTGTTCTCCATTGTTTCCATTACGATAGAGAACTTCGAGATATTCCTCAATATTTTCACTTATTTTATCCTCCGCCATGAAATTCACCTAATATAAAATAATCATTTTAACTTTTATAGGTTAAAGTATAAAAAAGTTTTGGTACACCTAAATAGGAGAGGATTAAATTTAACAAAAAAGCCAAAAAAAATTTACAAAAAATAAATAAAAAAAAGTAGAATTAGAATGAAATACTTGATGTAATACTTTTAAGAGTAAATGAATTAGTATTCCAATTCGCTACTTTTCCAAGAGAATTTCTAGAACTAGTTGCATCAGCAACAGTCCACTTACCATCAACTAAAACTTGTGCCCATACGTGACCATAAGTGCTTCCACTTGAGAATCTGCAGGTTCCGTGAACATATCTTGCCGGAAGGTCCGCAGTTCTAAACATTGCTACCACTAAATGTGCTTGGTCTACACAGTTACCTCTTTTAGCGTCTAAGGTACCTACTGCACCATATTTAGTATCATAATAGAAACTATAGGATATACTATCCCTTACATAATTATATATCGCAGTAGCCTTTTGTGTAGCTGTAGTCAAACCTTTTGTTAATTTATCAACAAGAGATTTGATCTTAGAGTTATCCACTTGACAATTGGTAGATGCTTTCAAGTATGCAGTAAGATCAGAAATGGTGTTTTTCTCATTTAGACCTGAACCACTTGCGGTGACTGCACTTGATGAAGATGAAGATGAAGTACTAATTGTCACATAACTAGGTAAACGATTATCTGTACCATAAAATGCCAATATGCGTGAGAATGAATCAACAAGTTCAGAATAAATTATCTTACCTACTGCTGAGGAAGCATAATTTGGAGCTCTTTTATTAGTGGTAATGTAACTTGCAACATTCTTTGCAACAATTAAGAACTTGTCATCAGTTAATTGTGCAGAGCTGATTGAGTCTCCGGAAGGATTGCCCGGAGCTGAAACTCCACTAATAACATCAATATCCTTAGTATTGGAATTGCCTATCTGACAAATTGCCTGACTCATTACATATAAAAATTCCGGTAAAGTAAATGTAATTCCACCAGCTGTTACGGTAGATGGCAACTTCTTATTGTTAGTATAATATGTTTTCAAATTGGAAGCACCAGTGATAACATTCTTGATGGATATTGTTTTAGCGGAAGTTGTTTTTGAATCTTCACCAATAGTTACATAAGACGGTAATTTACTATTGGTTTTGTAGTAAGACAAGATTCTAGCAAATGCATCCACCAATGAGTCATATTTAATATTTCCCAATGAAGAGGAAGCATAATTTGGAGCTTGACCATTATTGGCAATATAATTGCTTACTCTTTTTGCTAGATCAACAAAATCACTAGTAGTTAAATTACCTGATTTGGCTGAACCTGAAGGATTTGAAGGAACTTCAGATGCTACAGGTAAAATTTGAGTTGAAGTTTTACCTGACTTGATGTTTTCAACAGCCTTAGTCATCATATATAAGAATTGAGCAGTAGAATAGCTTACTCCGCCAACACTTACAGTAGTTGGAATTGAATTTTTAGAATCTATTGTGGTTTTCAAGGAATTAGCGGCCGCAACAATATTTGCAAGAGATATTGATCCAGTTGTGGATGGAGATGAGGATTTATCAGATAAAGAGTTGAAATCCACTAAATTGGTTACACCATACCTAAATATAATTACACCTGGAGCATTACCATCTAAAGCCGCCTGAGAATCTTTTTTAATTTCGCTTGAAGTTAATTTTACAACGGAACTGTCAGATTTATATCCTTGAAGACCCGCCCATACTTGAGCGCCTTTGGAATTATCCACAAACCATTTGGTAGTTGTAGTAATCCAGGTTGAAGTTTTTCCATAATTTCCTTTATAAATCATCGGAATAACTACATCCATATATTGGCTTATTGCAGAATAATCTTGACCATAATAATATGCATTACTTGTTGTTTCAGGCATCAATGCACATGAAACAATAAGGTTTGAATTAATTTTATGAATAGCTTCAGTTGCTTGTTTTACAAATTGACTTATAGCCGCAGTACCACCTGTAGTTTTATATGCAGTACCAGGATACCTTAAGTAATCGAAATGAATACCTGAAACACCTTTGATTTTTGCATAGGTTTTAGCTTCAGATATCTTTTTCTCAAAGAATGCAGTATTTGGAGATCCGCTTTTTACAGGATTAGTCCAAGATCCACCTTGATAAAAGGCCTGCATCCAAATGTGAACATTCATTCCTAACTTGTTAGCACTAGAAATCCATGATTCGACAGCTGATTGACCATGTTTAGAAATTGCTGCATAGTTTAAGAATAAATCTGTTGCACCTTGAGATGCCAAATTTTTCAAGCTAACGCTCTTCATATCGTCTCCATAAACCCAATATCCATATCCAGTGGTTGATTTTTTCTCAACACTAATCTTTGCAGTTTTAGAACTTGGTGCATTGACATTATCACCATCAGCAGAATAACTAAAGGAAACTGTGTAGTCTCCCGGAGCTACATTTACATTAAATGTAGCATATCCATTGGATGCTGTGGTAGCTGAATAAGTTTTTGAGTTTACGGTTAATTTAACAACCTTGTTTGCTAAAGCTTTACTGTTAGCATCTTGCAATAACACTTTATAAGTTTGAGCACCTTGATAAAATGAAGTTCCACTTTTCCAAGTAAGTTTAGTTGCTGCTCTTTCTTTCACAGTAATTGAAGAAGATTCAGTCTTTGAATTTACTTTAGAATCACCCTTGAATGAATAACTAATGGTGTATTTACCAACAGCTAAATCTATAGGCAATGATACAATACCGTTACTATCTGTGGTTTTAGTATATGATTTGCCTTTAATAGTAAGGGTTACAGTTTTCTTTACTAATGGAACGGTGCCTGATGTTAAGGCAACCTTGAATGGTGTATTTGCACCTTTACCAAAAGTTGTAGTGCTCTTTACTGTAAATTTTGCAGTTTTGCTTGGAAGAATATATAATTTATTAGAAGCACTTGATGCCTTATAGAAATTATTTCCAGCGAAACTATATTTTACAGTATAAGTGCCTGCATTCAAAGATGGTAATATGAGTGATGCTACACCTTTACTGTTGGTTTTCGCACTGTATGTTTTACCATTGACAGTGAACTTGATAATTTTACCTGCACCAGGAGCATATCCTAAACCATTATGTAAAGTAACTTTAATAGTTTTACTATCACTTTTAAGGAAAGTGTATGCGCTAGTAGTAAGTTCAGAAGTGGTATAAGTAACTACCTTAACAGTGTTGGTTTTTGTTAAACCGTCAACATTATAAGAAATCATCTTATATGTTCCTTTTTTAAGGTTGTACATTGTAAGGCTAGCTACACCTTTAGCATTGGTTGTCTTAGTATAAGTCTTTCCGTTAATCTTAAACTTAATATTTTTATTAGCTAAAGCCTTTCCATTACTATTTAGGAAAGTTGCATAAAACTTCCTGCCATCAGTATAAACTTTTGTTACATCATTTGCAGTAATGGTGGACAAAATCTTGAAATTATTGATCAACTTATAGCCTGTAACGGGATTGACCGCTTCGACTTTATAAGTACCAGGTTTAAGATTAACCGCTAAAGAAGCAACCCCCTTCGCATTAGTCTTTTTAGTGTAAGTAACCTTATTAACAGTGATCTTTACATTGGTATTGGTTAATGGATTACCGTTTTTATCTAAAAAGGTTGCGGAATATTGAGCACTTCCTTTATAATATTTAGTAACATCTTTTGAAGTAATAGTCTTTGATACGTCAACAGTAGCATTGGATGCCTGTAACTTGTCTTGGCTATCCTCTGGAGATCCAGCGGCATTGCCTTGACCATCACTACTTACAGAGTTACTACCCGAGTTAGTTGATAAAGTATTTGAATTTTCAGATTCTAAAACTTCTTCACTTGATAGAGAAACTTTAGATGGATCATTATCAACATTTGAATCACTAGATACAGAAAGTACTGATGAATCAGCAGCATTGTCCACAGGACCTGATACATCTGATGTGTCATCTACTAAGTTAGTAGCATACGAATCTGTAACATTTACTTCACTTGCTGAAATTGCACTGACTGATAATACGACAGTGAGTAGCAAAAGCACAGTGAGTAATAATTGTTTGTTCAAAATATTTTACCTCCATAACATTTTTTTAAACAGTCCATGAGATAACAATCTCACTTCAACAATATGTATATGCAAATACCTTATATAAACCTTTTTATTTACTAAAACCGATTAAATAAGTTTAATTTTAAAAAATAAGCTTAAAACTTAATGAAAATTAAAAGTTAAGTAAAAATATGGTTGAATTCATTTATAATAGCGTTTAAAGATATGAAATAATTTTTAAAGAAACTTTAATTTACTAAAATTAAAACAGTAATTGTAGGGATTATAATATAAAATAACATATAATTAAAACTTATCTAATTAAAAAACATAGAATTAATATAAGTTATAAGAAAAAACAACGCATTTAATAAAGAATATGGAAAAATAAGCACGAATAAACAAAAAAAGATAACAATTGTGTTTTTTTGATAAAACCCTAAAATTATCCTTTAATCAAGTATTGAAAAATGTTACTTTAAGTTTAAAAAAATGAGTATAATATATTACAAAAAAATATTAAAAAAATAAAAAAATGTAAAATTAAAAATTTTACATTGGAGGCATTCCGCCCATACCTGGCATAGGTGGCATACCACTATCGTCATTACCGGATTCATCAGGCCCGGTAGAGTTAAGTGCATTTCTTGCTGCAATCATATCGTCGATTCTTAAAATCATTTCAGTAGCTTCACCAGCAGATTGAAGAGCTTGTATTTTAACTCTTAAAGGTTCAATTACACCTGCTTCTTTCATGTCAACTACCTTACCATCGAATACATTGATACCAATGAATTTGTTTTCTTCATGAGCAGCTTTTAAATCAGCAATCAAGTTAATGGTATCTAAACCAGCGTTTTCAATTAAGGTTCTTGGAATGACTTCTAAAGCTTCAGCATATTTTAAAATAGCTAATTGTTCTCTTCCACTTACGGTTTCACCGTATTCCCTTAACTGTTTTACTAAATCAATTTCACAAGCTCCACCACCAATGAGAACTTTTCCTTCTTCAATAGTAGCTGCAACAACACCCAAAGCGTCATCAATAGCTCTTGAAATTTGCTCAGTTACGTAACGGGTACTTCCTCTAAGAACAATGGAAGAAGCTTTTGGATTTTCACATTCTTCAATGAAAGTCAATTCATGATCAAATATTTTATCAAGATATACGTGACCGGCATTACCTAACTTATCTTCAGACAAGTCTTCGATATCAGTGACTAATTTAGCACCAGTAGCCTTTTCGATTCTTTCCATATCTGATTTTTTAACTCTTTTAAAGGTCATGATGCCTGCTTTTTTCAAGTAATGTTCTGCTAAGTCATCAATACCTTTTTGACAGAACAATACATTAGCACCGGAATCTATGACTTTTTGAACTAAGTCCTTAACCATTTGTTCTTCATTGTTTAAGAATAATTCGAACTGTTCAGGAGAAGTAATGTCAATTTTAGTGGATGTAGTCATGTCTTTTAATTCAATAGGATATTTCATGATAGCTATTTTTGCATCTTTAACATCTTTAGGCATGTTTTTAGATACAGGAGCCTTATCAATAACAACACCTTCAGCTAAGAATGAGTCTTCTACAGAATCGCCGGAAACTCTTTGGATATTGATATTATCAATGTCAGATTTTCCATCTTCTTTAATTCTTAATGCTGCTTTGACGACAATGTCTGCTAAGTGTTCTTTTGCATAGTCTGAACCTTTACCACTCATTGCAGTGGTAGCAACTTTTTTAAGAGTTTCTTCATCGTCAGCATCAATTGCTATCTCATTTAAAATTTCAACTGCTTTAGCGGTTGCATTTCTATATCCTTTAACTACAATAGAAGTTGCAATTCCATCTTCTAATAACTCTTCAGCTTTTGCCAATAATTCACCAGCGATAACAACAACAGAAGTGGTTCCGTCTCCAACAATCTCTTCTTGTTTTTTAGCTGTTTCTACAAGCATTCTTGCTGCAGGTTGTGCAATTTCCATGTCTCCCATGATAGTTGCACCATCATTAGTGACAGTCACATCTCCTAATGAATTAACTAACATTTTATCCATACCTTTAGGACCTAAAGTAGTTCTTACAATGCCTGCTAAAACTTTACCGGCAGTGATATTCATTCTTAAAGCATCTCTTTTTGAATATCTTTCAGTCCCTTCAGGAAGGATGAAAATTGGTTGATTTGCCATTTCATAATCACCTTTAAAATTTTTAAATAAAATAATATAAAACTAAGTTTTTATACATATATAATATGGATTAGAAGTTATATAAAAATATTACTTATAGAACTAAATCAGGTGTGTTAATGTACGAAGACATAATAAATGAAATCCGATTGAATTTGGGGGAAAATAATGATTTGAATCGACGATACTTGTCCGGGCAAATTGAAAAATATAAAGATCATCCATATAACAAGGAAATAATTAAGGAAATCTCCAGAATGATGTGGGATTGCTTAAGTGAAGATGAAAAAAATGAATTTATTGAACTTTCAGACAAAGAAAATCCCATAATGGATATTTTAAATGACGTATCCTATGATATTGAAAGCGGAAACTATGAAATCGCATTATCCAAATTAGATGATTTCATGGCAAACTTCTATCCCATGTTTGAAGATGATAAAGTAAGTGAATATCACTTTTTTACAAACCCCCTGGAAGAGATACTGTTCAATACATATGTAGGTGCCAAAAAAGAAGTTAGAATCATACCTGACAACCATCCTTTGCTTGACCTGTACTACATTTACGGATTCCTGTTGCTTGAAGACAAGCAATATGAAAAGTCAGAACAGTACCTTAAGAAAGCCATTAAGATAAATCCAGTCTCATCAAGGATAATTCTTGAATTGAGTGAAATCTACAAAATACATACCTATACATTAAACAAGTATTTCATGTTCGTTACCGATGCTCTCAAATACGCATATTATCCTCAGGATATTGCAAGATGCTATAGGAACCTGGGCAATTACTATCTTCAGGAAGACAATCTGGAAACTGCATTGGCATTGTATAAGTACAGCATGGAATATGATTTGAGTCCCCTTGCATATAGGGAAATCATCTACATTCAATCAAAAGACAAAACTCTTGATTTGACATTAGAAGAATGTTTGGATACAATTAAAGGTAAGAATATCCAAATCGGCCCGAATCCGTTCATCATGGAAAATATGGACAAGTTGTCAAAAGAGTATGAAGACAACAAATTATTCAGCCAGGCTTTGTATTTTTATAATTTAATATATAATTTAACTAAAGATGAAAAAATATTGGAAAAAATTAACAATTGCAATAAACAATTAAATAATATATAATATATAATATATGTTAGGTGATTTCAAATGTGTTCTAGCGGAGGGCCAATGGCCGACATTGATTTAAAAAAACTAAAAACAAAAAAATACCATTGTAAAGACTGTGGAAATACCTTTAAAGGTCTTGGAAAAAAAGTCGTTTGTCCATCCTGTCAAAGTGACAACGTAGATCTTGTAGAGTAAATTTATTTACTCTCTTTTTTTATTTTTAATGATACTATGAATATTGATTTTAAAAATGACGAAATACTCTTTCTTGAAGGCGAAACCGGAATGGTTGGTGTTGTCAAGGTAGCATATGAAGACAAAATGTTATTCATTGCAACACAGGATAATGAAGAGATAGTCCAATTTTTAGAATCCGATGACATAATAGCGGTGTCAAACTTTAAGAAAGACAAAAGAGCAATAAGGTCACAAGCTTATCTTAGTCGTGAAGAATCTTCACCACTTGTAATATTAAACAAAGACCACCCATCAACCAAACGCTTAGAGACAGTTATTTCAATTGGCGATGAAGTAAATCTTAATTGCAATATCACTCCAGGAACACATCCCGAACAAAATGTTTTGTGTTCATGTGACAGTTTATCCGGACTTGAAATAGTAAAAACACCGACTGGAGTTAAATTAAATAGAGAATTTGATAATTATACAATTGAAGAATTTTAGGTTAAACAATGTTATTTCTTGATTCATTCTACATGTTTTTAGGTCAGTTAGTGGTTTTTCTAGCTATCCTGATTTTGATTCTATTTATTATCGTGCTTATTTTAGGTTATTTAATAGCCCGTAAAAATCAGATAAAATTTCCTAGATTCCTATTGTATATAGTGGATTTATTATATTCCCCATTTAAAACAATAGCTCATTTTTTAAAGCTTGATGACCATCTGATTGACGATATTGCCATAAAGGTTAGGGATGAAATCAACAAAGAAAAATTCAGACAGATTCCTACTGAAAAAACATTGATATTCCTGCCTCACTGCTTAAGACACAAGGATTGTCCTGCAACACTTCAAAAAGAAGGTCTGAACTGTACCGAATGCGGATTGTGTTCAATAGGAGCTATAAAGAAAAAGGCCGAACCATTAGGATATAAATTGTATATTGTTCCTGGATCAAGCTTTGTTAAAAAAATAGTTATGGAAAACAAATTCCAAGCAGTCATAGGTGTTGCCTGCCATGAAGATTTGAATCAAATGATGATGTTATTATCAGATTTCTGTCCGCAAGGAGTCTTGCTTGAAAAAACAGGATGTTTTGAAACAAAAGTAAATGTAAAAAAAGTATTTGAAAAGATAGATTCCAAATACTAATCATCAAAATATCTCATAAATTCTAAAGATTCGGGAGTTTCATCAAATTCGTTTATAAAATCATGCAAGTCTTTTATAAACTCTTTTTTTCTCATATCCAAATCTTCAATCTGAGAATAATCTTTCTTTACAGATATTGACATTATTATATCATCAGTTTCAAGAGTTAATTCCGGATACAACGAATCTAGCAAATCATCATCCTCAAGAGTTAAATCAGGATATAATGAATCTAGAAACTCATCCATATTATCCTCTTCCAAGTTCTTGATGAGCTCTTGCAAGGTGTCCTGCAGCCAAAGCGCCGACAAGAGACAATTCCCCTGCCAAAACAGTACATGCGACAATTTCTGCAAATTCACGAGCTTTGCCTGAACCTGCAACACCAAGGATTTCCAATCCTTCATGAGCAACTCCAAGACCAGTTCCTCCACCAACAGTAGCTACAGGCAAATCAGGAAGGTTTACTGAGAAATATAAATCACCATTTCTGTTTTCTGCGGTTGTGATACCTAATGATCCTTCAACAACATGCGCAGGATCCTGACCTGTTGCCAAAAAGATGGCTGCAACCATATTTGCATAATGGGCATTGAATGCCATGCTTCCACTGGCTGCTGAACCTATTAGGTTTTTAGCAGTGTTTACCTCAACGATTGCTTCTGCTGTGGTTTTAAGTTTTTTAGATACAATATCCTTTGGAATCAATATGTCTGCTACAACACTTTTTCCTCTTCCTTCAACAATGTTAATAGCAGCTGGTTTTTTATCAACACAAACATTTCCGCTTAATGCAATGTGAATTGCACTAGTTTCCTGTGCCAATTTTTCTAGGATTTTTTCAGAAGCTATTGTAACCATATTCATTCCCATACTATCGCCTGTTGAGAATACGAATCTTGGATAAACATAGCTTCCAACAATTAAGATAGGGTCAATTTTTACTAATTTACCATGAGAGGTTGTGCTTTCAGCAATGTCTTTTAATTCATCGAAATTGTCAATAAACCACTGTCTGATTTTTAAAGCATCACTAACACCTTCGCATTTGATTGCTGGTGCACGGGTCATAATATCAGACACCACTCTTGCATTTGCTCCTCCAGAAGCTGTAATTGTTGATGCTCCCCTATTAATTGAAGCTACAAGCGCTCCTTCGGAAGTGGCCAATGGAACAAATACTTCTCTTTTGCAGTATTCTCCATTAATTTTTAATGGTCCCGCAATACCCATAGGAAGTTGCAATACTCCAATGGAGTTTTCAATATTACGGGCAGATGCCCTTTCCATATCAAGAGTGTAATTGGAGATATTCGGTAACTCCAAATCATATTTTTGCTCTAAAAATTCTCTTCTAATATCAGTTGCCTCTTTGGCGGAAACTTCTTTATCAACCTGATAAAGTTTCATTTCACCGTTTAATAGTTTATCAATAATTTCTTGATTTGACATTACATAACCTTTTTAAGTAACTCTACGATTTCAGATGGTTTGATTGCTACATCAACGCCAGCTTCATTCAAAGCTTTTGTTTTACTTGCAACAGTACCGGAACTTCCTTGAATAATTGCTCCAGCATGCCCCATTCTTTTACCTGGTGGTGCGGTTCTTCCTGCAATATATGAAACAACTGGTTTTGACATTTCTTCTGCAATATATTTACCGGCCCTTTCTTCTGCAGTTCCTCCGATTTCACCAATTAAAACAACGGCATCAGTATCATCGTCTTTTTCAAATCTTTTAAGAATATCAACGTAATTATCCCCTGTAACAGGGTCTCCTCCAATACCAACAGCAGTACTTTGACCTATTCCTGCATTTGTAAGTTCACTAGCAATTTCATAAGTTAGGGTACCACTTCTTGAAATTACACCAACATTACCTTCTTTAAATATGTGTGTTGGCATGATACCTAATTTTCCAACGCCCGGAGATATGATTCCTGGAGTATTCGGACCAATAATTGTTGTATTCATTTCTTTTGCATATGCCATGATTTTCATACTGTCATGGACAGGAATATGCTCAGATATGATGACAACTAAATCCAAATGTCTTATTGCTTCAAATGCAGCATCTTTTGCAAATTTTGCAGGTACAAATATGATTGAAGCATTGATATCAACATCTTCTTTTGCTTCTTCTATTGAATTAAAAATTGGAACTTGATCTAAAAACATTTGTCCCCCTTTACCGGGAGTGATACCTGCAACAATATTAGTATTGTAATTTAACATTTGTTCTGTGTGGAATGAACCTTGTTTACCGGTAATTCCTTGAACTAAACATTTTGTATCTTTGTTTAATAAAATCATTCTATTCTACTCCTATCTTAATATTCTTGTTTTATTTTCAAATGGAACAGCTAAGTCTATTACATTTCCATTCATAAATGCAGTAGCTGAAAATATTACGCTTCCAGGCAATACATTGCAAGTTGTTCCTCTTTTAACTAAATAAACATTTTTATTTCCAAGTGCAGCACCTATCATTGCACTAGCCACTACTCCAACAGATTCAATATTTTCAATTGTGGCTACAACAACAGGGTCATCGGTTTCAGGTGAGACATAACCAACACCAGGTATTTCTCTTATTTTAGGCTCGATATAATCGGATATGTCGGTCAGATTTTTCATGCCCTTTGCAGCATCAATAGCTGAATTTGCAACATCAGCCACAAATGGTTCGCCTCCATATGTATCAAAACCTAAGACAATTGCATCAGGATATCTGTCTGGCCTAATATTTGCTTCTGCATAAGAAATTCCTTCACCAGCTCCTTCGGGAGTTTCAGAAATTCCGGATAAATCCCCCTGATTTTCTGCACTAATCTTTAAAACATTAACTATGCCTTCATTTACGGCTTCAAGATGCTCGTCTTCAACAAATGCGCTGATAACAACATCATCACCTGTGACATTTGTCAAAGCAACATCCCTTGCGCCTAATTCTTTAACTTTATAAAGGTTTTTTTCAATAGTTTCTACTAGCATTGAGCTACAAGACACATCATTTTTGGATATGTCGGCTCCAATTGCTGTAATTTTCAAATTAACACCTTGAATAATTAATTAGTCAAATAATAAAATATACATATTTTATTGATATATTATTTGTTATTTAATTTATTTAAATATTAAGAAAGTTTAATAAATAACGCATATTAAATATAATAAGTAATGTATTCTCAAACTAAAATTGCAATTCCTATTTTTCAAAAAAAATATGAAGATGTTATTGAAGTGGCAAACGATTGCATCGATAAAGGTGCTGATATTCTTGAGTTCAGAATTGATGCATTGAAAAACCCTAATATCGATGAAATAAAAAAAACAATCAAAGAAATTAATTTTCCTATGATAGCCACCAATAGAATCAACACAGAAGGAGGATCTTTCAAGGGAAGCGAAGAGGAAAGAGTCAATATTCTTTTTGAATGCTGTGACTTAGTTGATTATGTTGATATTGAACTTCAAAGTAATGATGAATACATAAACAAAATCCATGACAGTGGCGTAAAAACCATTGTTTCTTATCATGATTTTGAAAAAACACCCGATTTGAATGAAATACTTTATATCGTTGAAAAGGAGCATGAGTTGGGAGATATTGCAAAAGTCGCTTTCATGCCTCAGAATCTGGAAGATACGTTAACCATACTCGCCGTTCTTTCACATTGCAAAGATACAATTGCTATTTCAATGGGTGATTTGGGAAGCTACACAAGAGTTATGGCATCAAAATTTGATTCGCCGATTACTTTTGCTTCAGGAACAGATGTGACAGCTCCAGGTCAAATCGATATTGAAACAATGAAAGCTCTTTTGAATATGGATTTGAACATCATGGATGAGTGATTTCATGGCTAAAAAGATTATTCTGGCATTAGTTATAGCCATTATAATGATTGTTTTTGCAATGCTTTTTTTAATCAATGATACTGTTGACATTTACAATGATGGTGAAAACGTTAGTGTAGAGACACATACTATTTCAGACATTGATGTAAATGCATTAAATGAGAACATATGCGATTACACCATAAACGTTATGAATGACACAACAACTGATATAAATGAATATAAGGCGGGGATTAAGGATATCTGCAACCATTATGGGCTTGAAAATGTTGAAATTAATGTGGATTCAAGTATTGGACCTGACCAGATTCCAATAATTGCATATGTTGACGGGACTTCAATGCTTCCAACATTGCAGGATGGACAACCAGTCCTTTTGAATAAAACCCATGATATTAAAGTTGGAGACATTGTTGTGGCTGAATCCGATGAATATGGTGGAATTATTAAAAGAGTTGATGATATTAGAGGCAATGATGTTCATTTGATAAGTGACAACAAAGAGATTTCATATGAGTACATTAATGGTGACCTTTACGAAGTAAAAGGCATAACCACATGGGTCGACATTTCAGATATCGGCGGAGTGGTTATAGGATATTAATTTAAAAAAAAGAAGGAAATAATGCATTCGCACTATTTCCTTAGGGAGATATAAAGAATTGATATTCTTTTTTATTTTTGCCATACAGGAGACTACACAGCGCTGTCCCCCTCTTCACCAGTTCTTATTCTGATTACGTTATCTATCGGATAAATGAATATTTTTCCATCCCCAATATTTCCGGTATGCGCTGCCTTTTTAATTGTTTCCACAATCGCATCCACATCATCATCCTTTACGACAATTTCAATACGTGTTTTTGGAATCAAATCAATGCAATAACTAGATCCCCTATAGGATTCCTTAATGCCTCTTTGACTCCCTCTCCCTTTCACTTCAGATACATTCATACCTTCACACCCCACTGCCAGAAGGGCATTTTTAACATCAATATATTTTTCTTGTCTTATAATCGCAACAATACTTTTCATCTAATCACCTAACTAAAGTTATATGCAGATTCTTCGTGAAGATTTGAATCCAATCCTCCAATCTCTTCATATTCCTCTACTCTTATACCATTCATGGCCTTATCTAATATTTTAGCAAGGATAAAGCTAATTGTGAATGAATATATTATGGTGGCTATTACACTTATAATTTGTATTACAACCTGATTTGGGTTTCCTGCAATCAATCCTGCAGCACCGTTTATTGCTGGAACAGCGAATATTCCTGTTGCAATTGCTCCCCATACTCCTGACATACCATGTATTCCCCATACATCCAAAGCGTCATCGTAACCGAATTTAGGTTTTAAATAATAGATTGCAAAGTAAGAGATAATAGGAGCTACGGCACCAATAACCAATGCTCCAAAGACATCAACAAAACCTGCTGCAGGTGTGATTCCCACAAGACCTGCTACCGCACCGGATATTGCACCCAGTACTGTTGGTTTTCCTACAACATAAGTATCAATTATTGTCCATACAACAAGTCCCATTGCCGCTGCAACATTGGAAACTATGATTGCATTTGCTGCAAGTCCATCTGCAGCAAGACCTGATCCTCCATTGAAACCCATCCATCCAAACCAGAGAAGTGCTGCACCTAAAACAGCATAACCAAGATTATGTGGAATTAATGAAGGGTCTCTTCTTTTTCCTAAAACTAATGCGACAGCCAATGCAGAAATACCTGAATTAATGTGGACTACTGCGCCTCCTGCAAAGTCGAGCGCTCCCATTTGCATCAGCCATCCTCCTCCCCATACCCAGTGGGCGATAGGAACATAAACAAGGCATGCCCATAATGGTACAAAAATAACCCAAGCTTTTGTTTTCATCCTTCCAACTAAAGCTCCGGACATTATTGCACAGGTCAAACCTGCAAATGCACATTGGAACATTACAAACAATAATGTTGGAATTGAACCGGAAAGGTCATCCAAAGCCATTCCCTGTAAAAAGAAATTTGTTGGTGAACCGATCAATCCACTTACATCTGTTCCAAATGCAAATTGGTAACCGAAGATTACCCATATTACACTTATTATTGAAAATGCAATAAAAGTTAAAAAAATTGTATTCAAAACATTTTTACGTTTACTTAATCCTCCATAGAAAAATGCGACAGCTGGAATACTCATTAACAATACTAAAAGAGTACAAATAAGAATCCAAGCAGTGTCACCAGCACTAAAAACAACCATTATATCTTCTCATTAATTTTAATTATCAAATATACATTTTAATTTTGCCGGAAATAGTCGGCAATTATTGTCGGAAGTAGTATTCCGATATATACTAATTTGACAACATTGTATATAAATCTTTTGTTAATCTAAAATCAATGTACAAAAAGTAACAATTTGATAAAAAGCTAAACCAACAATATCTAATTTGAAAAAATAATATAGTTTTATTCAAAATAACTAAAAAAAGTACTTCAAAATCCAATTAATTAAGAAACAATTAAATAATAGCTTTTAAAATAAATAATAATAATATAGTTAAATTTTTAATAAAAATAAAAAAGGTGTTATTATGAAAGACTCAGTTAAAGCAAAATTAATAGTATTTTTCATTATTGCATTAATCTCCTTTGGTGTCAGCAGTGCTTTTGCTAGTCTAACAATTACTGAAGATAATGATTCATACAAATTGATTCCAATTAAAAATGATTCTTTTGAACCGAATTACATTAACAAAGTTCCAACAATAATACCAAAAGTTGAAAAGAACTACACAAATAATAACACAACCGTAAACACAACAATAGATGATGATATAGGAGATATTAATTATACGTATAACCATTTAAATGAAACCTTCGAGGAATATGAGGACTGGTAAAATGAGTGAAAAGAAAAAATTTATCAGAGATAGTGTCTATGGAGATATTAACTTAAACCCTTTTGAAGTAAGAATTATGGACATGCCACAATTCCAGCGTTTAAGAAGAATAAAGCAGTTAGGACTAATAGGCTTAATCTATCCTGGAGCTACCCATACCAGATTTGAACATTCTGTCGGAACCATGAATCTAGGTTCAAAATTATCTGAAGAACTTGAATTGGAACAGGATGAAATCGAATTAATCAGAGCTTCAGCATTATTGCACGATATTGGACACGGTCCATTTTCACATGTCTCAGAAGGAGTTTTATCCGTACCTCATGAAGAATTAACCAAATTTGTAGTTACTCAAACCTCAATGCGTGATCTGCTTGAGGAAAAATTTGACGTTTCAGAAATTGTAGACATCATAAACGGAAAAGGATACCTTGGCCCTATAGTTTCAGGCGAACTTGATGTTGACAGGATGGATTATCTATTAAGAGATTCCCATAATACCGGTGTGGCCTATGGAATTATCGATTATGAAAGAATAATATCCAATCTGAAACTTGAAGACGGATTGATTTTAGATATCAAAGGTGTTCAAGCTGCCGAAGGAGCTCTTGTTTCAAGATATTTCATGTATCCGAGCGTATATCAACATCACACAACAAGAATCGTGAATTCAATGTTTAGAAGAGCGCTTAAGAAGGTATTTGACGAAAGCATAATAAATGAAAATGAAATCTACAAGTATGATGATGCTGATTTAATCGGAATATTCAGACACTGCGACAATAATTATGTAAATGACATAATGAACAGGCTGGATACAAGACGCATCATGAAAAGAGTAAAAACCATCAGATTGGACAATTTCAAATATCCTGAAAAGATGTATAAAATCAAGCCAGAAGCCCTTAGAAAAGCTGAAGAAGAGATAGCTGAAGACTATGACATTGACAAGGATTACGTGTTCATCAATATTGCTGAATATCCTCGTTTTGATGAAATGAAAACACAGGTAAACGTTGATGGCAAGTTATACCCTTTAACTGAAATATCAAATATTATAGGGGCTTTAAGCAAAGCCAGATTCAACATTCCAGATATAAGCGTTTATGTGGATGAGGATGAAAGGTCCAAATTTAAGAAATTCAAATTAGAAAACTACTTGGATTTACCTGAAATCGACAGGGAAAAATTCCATGGAATTCATTATGATCAAATTAAGCTATTTTAGGAGATAATATGATAGTTGTTGGAATTACAGGGGCAAGCGGAGTGATATATGGAATAAGGCTCCTTGAAGCTCTGAATGAATTGAAAATTGAAAGCTCATTGGTCATCAGTGACGCCGCAAAAGTTGTAATTGAATCGGAAACAGATTACAAAGTGGAGGATGTGATTAATCTTGCAGATACATATTATGATTTTAATGACTTGACTGCATCAATAAACAGCGGATCATTTAAGGCTGATGCATTGGCAATCGTGCCGTGTTCAATGAAAACACTCTCATCAATAGCAAATGGATATGGTGCAAATACCATTACAAGAGTTGCTGACGTTAGCTTAAAAGAAAGAAGGTCAGTTGTTATTGTTCCTCGTGAAACTCCACTTAGAAGCATACATATACAAAACATGTTAACATTATCACAAGAGGGAGCCATAATATTGCCTGCGATGCCGGGTTTCTATTCAACCCATGATACCGTTGACGACCAAATCAATTTCATCGTTGGAAAAATATTGGATTCTCTTAAAATTGAAAACGACATATACAAAAGGTGGGAATAAATGTTAGAAGATGGGGATTTTATCAAATCCTGTGATGTGCCTGGACCTACAAAAGAAGCAATAAGAGCTATAATCGTCTATAAGTCAGGAGTGACTCCTGAGGATAAGGTTGTTGATTGTGGATGTGGAACTGGAGGAATCACCTGTGAATTTTCACAGAGAGCTCGTGAAGTAATATCCATCGATACCAATCCAGAAGCTATTGAAATAACCACAAAAAACCTTCAGAAGTTTGGTCTTGGAGATAACGTCACATTAATTAACGATGATGGGGCAAATGCCCTCAAGGATATTGATGACATTGATATTGCCGTTGTCGGGGGCAGTGGCAGACAGCTTGAAAATATCCTGGACATAGTTCATGAAAAATTAAATTCAAAAGGTAGAATCATTATTACAGCTATTTTAGTTGACACTAAAGTCGAAGCGATTAATAAACTTAAAGATTTAGGATATAACCCAAAAATAATGGAAGTAAATGTTTCCCATGGCAGAGTCCTTGATCGTGGAATTTTGATGATTAGTGAAAATCCAATAGCTATTATTACCGCTAAAAAAAGATAAAAAAATTGGAGATTAAAAATGGATGAACATAAACGTTGGAAAATTAAATTTTCATTATTGATGGTTGTTTTAATAATTATCATTTATGGCTCAAATTACCTTGTATTGGGTGATGCTGAACATATCATATCATACATCTGGACCCATTTAGGTTTCATTCCTGTTGATATACTTGTTGTAGCATTCTTACTTGATGAGATTATTGAAAGAAAAGAAAAAGAAGCCATGCTTGAGAAGCTTGATATGCTTATGAGCACCTTTTTCTCTGAAGTTGGAAATGAATTGATAAGCCAGCTAAGTGCCGTGAACAAATACAATGTGAATACCGAAAACCTAAAGTCAATCAAAAATTGGGATCAAAAAGATTTTGAAAACAAATTGGCCGAACTTAAAGGCACAAGCACTGACTTCAGAGCAGATGTGCCTCCAGAAGAAAGAGAAGAATTCCTGGAAAACCTAAGAGACTTGCTTGTCAATAAAAGGGAATTCATCATTAACCTAATCAACAACCCGAATTTACTTGAAAAAGAGGAATTCACCAGCTTGATTAATGCAATTCTTCATTTGGATGAAGAATTGGAGCACAGGAAAGATTTGGCTTTAGTCAATGAAACTGACTTCGGACACTTGAACGGAGATATGCAAAGGGTATATGACAAACTAGTCTATGAATGGGTATACTATCTTAAATACTTGCATAAAAATTACCCTTACATGATTGCATTGATTATTCGTACCAATCCATTTGATGAAAATGCGGATGTCTATGTAAAAGAATGAACAGCATGGAGATTTAATATGAGTAGTGAAATTGAAAATAATGAAAATATTAAATCTTGCATTATTTTATGTGGAGGGCAAAGCAGAAGAATGGGTCGTGACAAAGGTTCAATGATTATTCAAAATGAACCTATGATTAAACACATTCTTTCCACCCTAAACCACCAAATAAATGAAGCTATAATTGTTTTAAATGATAAAGATCGGATTGACAAATATGGGAAATTTATCAATCCGCAGGATTACTCCTATGCCATCACATTTCTAGAAGACGAAATCAAAAATAAGGGGCCGATGCCTGGAATCATGACCGGACTTTCCAAAATCAAAAGCGACTATGCATTAGTATTGCCTTGTGACAGCCCGTACGTTTCCAAAAATTATATACAAACAATTTTTTCAGAAATTGAAGAAAATTATCAAGCTATTGTGCCTTATCACGATGAAAACAACAAATTAAAGACATCAGAGCCACTTCATTCAATATATAACAAAAATGTGATTCCAAAAATTGAAAAATTAGTCAACGAAGATGTTTTGCATATTAAAGGACTAATAGAAAAAATAGATGCAAAATTTGTTTTAATTGATAATAAAAAAATAGAAAAAAAAGAATTTAGAAATCTTAATCGTCCAGAAGACATTTAAAGATTTTCTATTAACTCTTTTACTTTTACTACTGCCGTATTTACACAGTAGAGAATTTCATCTTTAGTTAATGGTTCTTTTCCACCTTTTTGCATGGAACAGATGTGACCGTCTTTTGTAACACCAACATTTAAACGAGCACTAGCTACTCTTTCTTCATCTAAAGTTGGGTCAATAACCATCTTATCACCAATTTTAACAAAAGTACATAAAGCTAATTCATTATTAATTGGTAAATCAAAGGTTTCATCTTCACTAAGGACCACTTCTTCATCCACAATAGTTGCAACAGGCAATTTGGTAGATTTAAGAGCAGCCATTACAGCCAATTCACATGCATCGAAAAGGTTTCCACAGTTGTCGATAATGTGCAAGTCAATGAATAACATCCAAACATGTTTTCCTTCTTCAACACATAATTTGTCCAATTCAACCAATTCACTTTCACGAATACCCCTATCGACTACACGTGCAAGTTCAATTGAATCATCACTAGGTGGTCCTGGTTCAAAGGTTGGATCAGCCATTGGCAGCATTTCACAATTAGTCATTAAAACTCCTAAATCAGGAGTATCTGGAAATGGACTTCCAAGTTGTGGTTTAATACCAACCATCACTTGAGTTCCACCAAGTTTTACGCGAGCAGAACCTTCAGCTTTAGAAATAACATTAGTTTCAATAGAAATGTCCCTATATTCAGTTAAAGCCCTGCCATCTTCTCTTTTATCGTTTTTGACAAGGTTTGTAATACTTTGTCTTGTAATTTCCGGTACTATATCCATACTATCCACTCACTATTCTGTAGAATACTTTTTCATTAAAGCTTCTTTTTGAAGTTCACTAACTTTAAGACATCCTTCCATAGCTAAGTCAATTGCTTTTGCGAATTCTTCTTCGGTTAAATTACCGTCACTTTGTAATAATGTAATTTCACCGGTTCTTGGCATCATAGCTATTGGAACATCAGCTTGACCTTCTTTATCTTCATATTCAGATAAATCAAGTACGATTTCATCATTAACTTTACCTGCAGCGCAACCTACAACAATATCTTTCATAGGCACTCCTGCATCAACAAGTGCAACAGAAGCTGCTGTAATTCCAGCACAACGGGTTCCTCCTTCAGCTTCTATCACTTCTATATAAATATCAATCATTGAACGAGGATAATTTTCTAACATTAAAGCTGGCCTTAATGCATCAGCTGTAATTTTAGAGATTTCAGAGGATCTTCTATCAGGCCCTGGTCTTTTTCTGTCATCTACTGAAAATGGCGCCATGTTGTATCTGCATCTAATAACACCAGTATTCGGTTCGAGCAATCTTCTGATATATGATTCTCTAGGACCATAAACAGCTACTAAAATTTTATTTCCGCCAACTTCTAAATAAGCTGAACCATCTGCACGTTCAAGCACACCTGCTTCAATTTTAATAGGACGTAATTCATCAAATTTCCTACCATCCTTTCTTATAAATTCTGACATCATATCAACCTCTTAATCTGCGAAGAATTATTTATTATTTAATATAAAAGAATTATTTGAGTTATCACCATAGGATAATGAGTTATCTTTCTTATTCTTATTTTTTCTTTTTAATTCTTCTATAACCTCAGCAATATTAGGTTTATCCTCTTTTTCTTTTTTCTCTTCTGCTTCTCTTTCTTCTTGTTCTAATTCTTCTTTAAAATTTTGAAGTTTAGGTTTTTCTAAAACAAATTCTTCTTCAGTTTCCTCAACTTCATCCACTTCTTCAGGTGGCAATTCACCATCAATAGCTAAGTATAATTTGTTTTTAATTTTATTAGTTAAACCAGAAGTATGAGCTTCAGCTTCAATCAAGTGAATTATATTTTTAGTAAGTTGTTCCATGTCTTCGTCACCTTTTACCCAGACGAGACCATTTTGACCAACAACGATTTTACAATTTGTTTTATCTTTAATCATGTTAATCATGGAACCTTTTTTACCGATTAACCTAGGAACTTTGGTAGGAGCAATATCGACAATGATTCCTCCTTTGAATTTGCCCATTCCTCTTCCTTTTAAACCGAGTTTTGCCTTTTTGATTTCATCAACATCGACAACTCTTAAAAATAGAACATCCCCAACATCATAAACTTTGTTGAGTTCTTTTTTCTCACGACCAAACACTTCAAATGCTGGTAAAATTCCTGAATAAGGTGAATTAATGTCAACATCCCACATTGAGAATCTAACATCATTGATTTTACCTATTACAACATCTCCTTTCTTAGGAACATATTTACTTTTAAGAGGAATAACTCTGAGTTTCTTATTCCTCAAAGAAACAAGTCCCATTAAAGAAGAACAAATTTTACCATTCTCTTTAAAGGTACCTCTTCCTGAATAGTATTCCTCATCAGCCAATATCTGACCAGGAATAACTAAATCTTTATTTTCCACATATATCATAATAATCCCATAAACTTAATTATTTGATAGTTCGAGTTTCTGCTTCTCCACCTGAAATTTCCGCCATTTTTGAAGCGAAAGAGTTTTGAAGACCCCCAGGCATTTCAATAATGCCTATCCATGAGCCATCCTGTTGCCATTCTTCATTGATTATTTCACCAAATCCATGAATAGCAGTGTAAGCTTTTCCGGCAGCAGCTCCTGGAAGCCTAACAGCAACTTTAACCTTTTCAAATCTGATTGGAATAAGCGGCTTGATGGCTTTTAGTGCTGATTGAACTTGCTGGTCAACAGAAGTGAAAGGATCGAATTTGACCTTTGCCTCATCGCACGCATTTTCAATTCTTTGAACCGGATGAGGTAAACCATTTTGCGGATTAACTGCCTCTTTAGCTATTTTATTAATGACTAGCCTTCTTTTATCTTCTTGCATTTTTCTTTTTTGATCGGCAGTTAACTGAACGGTTCCCTTTTCAAGTATGATTTTAGAAACTTCGATAGGATCAGTAGTTTCAAATATTTTATTCATGGCTTCATCAGAAGCCTTGTCTCCTTTTTTGGAGTCTTTGAAAATTTCTTCAACAGCTAAAAGATCTTCAATGGCAACATCTGGACCATCAGGATTTCTAAAATCAGCTGCCAAATCAGGGTCAACCAATATCTCAAAGTGTTCACCACAGTATTCATATTTAGCTATGATAGCTTCATCAACATTTACCATTGAAACATCCCCTAAACTAATAATAAAGAAAAGAATTATTCTTCATTTTCTTTTTCAGAATCATCTGCAGATTCTTCCGCTTCTTCTGATTCTTCTACTACTTCTTCTTCCTCTTCTTCCTCTTCTTCAACGACAAGTACTTCATCAATGTATTTTTGCACTTCGTCTTTGGAGAGTTTTACATATTTTTCATCATCAATTTTAATAACAGCTATTTCGACATTATTTGAAGTAGTTTCATGATCTGTAGCTTGACTGATAGCGGTTAATGCTAATTCAATAGCTCCTTCTAAAGTTAAATCATCTTCATATTTTTCTTCAAATATTTCCATAGCAGCAGCTCTTCCTGAACCAATAGCAGTTGCTTTGTATTCAATTAATGCACCACTTGGGTCAGTTTCGAACAATTTGCATTTACCGTTATATACTCCACCAATGATTAAAGCAGAACCAAATGGCCTTACTCCACCATTTTGAGTGTATAACTGCAACATGTCGCATAACTTTTTAGATAAACTGGTTACGCGAATAGGTTCACTATAAGTGATTTTATTTATCTGTGCTTCAACTCTTGCTCTTTCAACTAAAGCTCTAGCATCAGCAACAAGCCCTGAAGTAGCTGCTCCAATATGTTCATCTATTTTAAAGATTTTTTCAATAGATGATGCTTCAACCAATTTTGAAGTGGTTCTTTTATCTACAGCTAAAACAATACCTTCAGAACTTTTAACACCAATAGATGTAGTTCCTCTTTTAACAGCTTCTCTTGCATATTCTACTTGGAATAGTCTTCCGTCTGGGCTAAATACAGTAATAGCCCTATCGTATCCTGCGTTTTGTAAAGGTTGCATAAATAATACCTCACATTTTTATAAATATTTATAAATTTCAAATTCGACTACATAAAAAAATAAAACCAAATCTCCATGAAAAGGCAAATTTTAATTTTAATAACTACATTGTAGAAAATTAAAATATTTTTTTATTCTTTTTTCCATAAATCCAATTGTTATTTATATAAATAAATTATTTATAAAGTTTTCTATTTTTAACTAACAAAAAGTAATTAAATGTATTTTTGAGAGGATTTGATTGTACCTGACAAACCTATGGTAGTAATGGAGATGCTATCATTATTGTACTTGTTTATCAAAGCAAGTGATGACCTTACATCATCAACAAAACCTCTTTGACATCTGATAATGGCTTTATACAAATAATAATCATCAGTTTTTCCCATTTCAAAGAATCTCATAACCCATAAATTAAAGTTTGATGTATTCAGTTCACCCTGAAAGCGAACGCATCCATCCCATACGATTGCAACGAGATCATCCTTGGAAATGGAAGATTTCACCTTAATCTCAACTGTCAGATATCTATTATTTTTCCTGAGTGTAGGCGGTAAAACTTTAAGCTTCATCAGTTACCCTCCTAACACCTTTAAAAATCATTTTATCCCTATTCTTATTAAATTCCAAGATATTTCCTGCAGTTTCAAAGGACATGTTGATTTCATCATCAGTCAAACCGCTCTGTTTAAAAAAAGCAATGAAGTCGTGAGTGGTTTTGATATCAAAAACGGATTCCGCTCTTGAAGATAGGATTAATGGGAATCCAAACTTCCTATACAGCACATAGATGTCCCTAAAATTAGAAAGAGTTTTTGACCTATGGGACAGGTAAGTTTTCAAAACATCCTTGAAACAAAGTTCGATGGCGACATTGTTGTTTAGAGCTTCCTTTGCAAGCACATGATTTAAGCCCGCATCAAATCTCTTTAAATAAGGCCTTGATAAGACATCAATCTTTACTGTTTCTACTACTGCCCTATTAACCTTTAAATCTCCTCCGACAACTGAAATGCAGGATGCCTTGTTTCTATATTTATTGGTTATTTTCCTAATTTCGTTAATGTTTGTTGACTTGATTTCCAAAGTATAGTCAAAATCGATTATATCCTCTAAATTTTCATTTAGTTCATCTCTAAAATTCAGTCCGTCTGAAAATTCGTTTTGATTATATGAGAAATTAATATGATCCCATCCATATTTGGAAGCTTCCTTAGCAAGCTTAATATTATTTTCCAAGCTACTTCCCTTAATATTCAAATCAAAAAACATAGTAAATACTTTATTATTCTATATATTAATAATTTTTTAAAAAAAAGAAATAGGTGAAGGAATCACCCTATTGATAACTATAGAATTCAACGTTCCAGCTCACAGTTTCATAATAATCAATTGTAAATGTCTCACTAGAAGATGAAGTATATGTAAAAGAGTCAGACCTTGTTTCAACAGCACTTTTTGAACCCCAATCAACACCTCCAGATTCACCGTTTGAACCTGAAACATATAAATGATTTGTAGCATAGTTTTTGATAGGATACGCTGAAAGCTTTACCATTATTTTACCGCTAGGAACACTAATGGTCTTGGAACCTGATCCGGAACCTGAATAACTTCCAATGGACACCCATGACTTTGCTTCACTTGCCTGATTCGAAGAGACTGTTTGAGTTTTGGCAGGAGCACTTTCCTCCTCACTTTCAACTGATTGAACCGGTTGGGAAACGTTACTTTGTGGAGAAGCTACATCAGTAGCTTGATTTGAATTACCATTTCCAGATAATGCAAAATAGCCAATGACCGCTGCCAATAAAATAATTATAGCAATTAAAGCAATAATTATGTATTTTGAAGAGTCATTAGATTTTTCAACAGGTGGGTCGACGATTACACCACCCAAAGAACTTCCACATTTAGTGCAAAATTTTGCACCTTTCTTATTTTCAAACCCACATTGATTACATCTCATAATATCTAAAAATCTATTCAGTTATTTAAATACTTTATAAAACATCATATAATAAATTTATTATGTAGATAAATTGATTTAAAAAGTGTATAATTTGTTATAAAACATTTTATAGTATAATAAATATAATATTTTATTATGAGTAAACAAAACGATGAGCTTTTGAAATTAACCTCATATGTACTAATCTCCAAATATAGAGAAAAGACTTTGAAATCCATTGGAGATGAAGTTAAAATACCAACAAACATCGCAAAAGACAGTGGAATTAGGACTAATCATATTTCAAAAGTTCTTAGCGAATTGAAAAGTAAAGAGATTGTTGAATGTATTAATGAAGAAGCTCGTAAAGGAAGGTTATACAGATTGACCGATACTGGAAAAGAAGTATTGGAAACCATTAAAGAGAAAGAGGAAAAAGATATTGATTAATTACTTTCAATACCCTCTTTTATTAATTCTAGTTCTTCCCTATTTTCTGGGCCTGACGATTCTTTTAAAACATCATACATCATTTTTAAAATAATACTATTTTTAACATTTAATGGGAAACATTCACTTGTTTCAATATAAATTGAATCATAACTTGGAGACTTCAAATCCATCTTATATTGTAGCTTTATTTCTTGCCTTAATCCTTCATCAATGTATTTTTCAAGATAAACAATGATTTCATTAGCGAAATTGTTTCCAAACATCATCATAGTATTGATTGAATCTTTGTCCAAATTTGTTTGCTTAACCAATTCGTTGAATGAACCGTAATTCTGATATCCGTATGGTATAAATCTGCCTTCGACGGTATGTGCACAGTATTCATTCATTATTTTGAATTCATGCAAAGTTAAAAAATACCAGACAAAACTTTGCAAGGTTGTTGATGTGTTGACCTTGAAAATATCGCATAACAATGATTCAACTATGCTGAATAAAAGATAATGGGCCAGTTCATGAATGACAGTTGCAATTTGAACCGAATCATCGAGCCTGTCATCATAATAAATGCAATTTCCTAAAAATACGAATCCCCTTTCCGGACCTCTTGCCTTAGGTTTGCAGGGGGTAAATATCTCAGCTAAATTGAAGATTTTCTCTTTTACGGAATCCCCATAAACATAAACATATTCCGCTCTTAAAAACAAATTGGACAATAGCTCATTGTACTTTTCATCACTTATTTCGGCATTCAGTAATAGATTTTCATTAAATTCACTGAACAAAACGTCAAAATCATCTATGGAGAGGGGATTGATCTGCTTTAAACATTTGATGCAGTGGGTAGCATAATCAAGATTAACTTCACCACAGAAAGGACAAATATGCTCTGTTATGAATTTATTGCCGCAATGAGTGCAATAATTATTTTCTTTGAGATTTAAAGTACCGCAAATGTCACATGTTTTCAATTGAATCACTGCCTAAGAATATTTTTAATGTTTTTAACTGATTTTCTTAACAACTTTCTATTCTTAACATTATTGCCGCAATTTGGACAAAATTCAGTATCCCAATCCAAAATTTCACCACAGGAACAAACAATTTTTGATTTTATTATCCTTTGAGGATTAAGTGGCCTTTGACAATTTCTGCAGAATTTAGAACTTAGGGGATTTTTATATCCGCAAACACAGACGATAAGTGAATTCTCATTGTTTAAATTGGCTCCACACTCTGTACAAAAGGATGAAGTTATCTCATTCAATGTGGAGCAT
Source organism: uncultured Methanobrevibacter sp. (assembly GCF_902770715.1). GTDB lineage: Archaea > Methanobacteriota > Methanobacteria > Methanobacteriales > Methanobacteriaceae > Methanocatella. The sequence continues at coordinate 31,419 of NZ_CACXTS010000018.1, forward strand.
GTGCACAATATTGCGGAGTCGTTTAACTGACCATAGTTCTGCAACGGCAATCCGCAGTTACGGCAAAATTGAGCGAATTTCTCATTTTCTTCACCGCAAAAACAGAATTTTGAGTCTTTGAATTCCAAATTAAAATTGCTGTAATTGTCTGAATCCACATTTTCATTGCGTAATTTTCTACCGCACATCTCACAAAATATGTTGTCTTTAGGATTCACTGTTCCACATTCGCACAGTATGTTGTCTATGGAAAATTGAGGTTTGGATTTCTTTTTTAAAATCCTGGATAGTTTACTTGGAGCTCTTTTAGCTCCGCACATATAACAATATTCATTATCAACATGATTCAAATAGCCGCAGGAACATATTTCATACTTGAAATCATCCCTCTTTGATAATATATATGGAGAAAAATCAATATCAAAATCAAAAAATCCGATATCATGAATCGGCGGTATGAATACACAATCGTCATTGGTTGCGGGATAAATTGTTTTTGACCCACATTTGGAACAGTAAGGTTCATTTGGAAGTATTCTATGACCGCACTTTTTACAATAATTCTCTAAAACCATTTGAATCTAGATTTCACTTTTTAGATAAAGATTGAACTTCCTCTACAACTTTGTATAAAACTTCTTCTCCAAGCCCTTCAATATATTTAATGGACCCCGCACATTCATGGCCTCCTCCGTCAATGCCTGCTTGAGGAACCCTTTCAATCATGGTAGTTACAATCTCGTTTACATTGAAACCGTATTGCTCATTGACAGCGTCGGTTGCTCTGAATACTCCAAAATCAGGACCATGGCCCAATGTTACAATCGGTTTATCCTCGCCCAATTCTTTAATTATCCTATCATGGACAAAACCGCAGGTTTTACCTGGAGCAGGGAATGTGAATTTATGTGCGTATTTTTCAACATCGATAAGATTGAAGTAAATTCCGTTTTCAAGTTGGGTTCTTTTAATGTTCGGAAGAGCTGCTTTAAGTTGAGTATCGACACGTCTTTGATATTCCTTATATAAAGCATCAATCATTTTAGGATGTTTATCCAAGTTATCTACAGCTAAAATGGTGTCCATTATTCCTCTACCATTCATAAATCTTAAGAAATAAGCTTCAAAATCGACACATTCAGCCACTTTTGCCAAATGTTCTCTGCTAAATCCTTTTTCTTCTGCAAGTTTTAAATATTGATAGACCTCACCGCATTCAGCACGGTCTCCCAATGCAGCAATTGCTGGCAAATGCTTAATTAAATCTTTTACATTAGGGTTTATGAGATGTGCAACTTCTGTTGCAAGACATCCTGCAGTTAACTGTGAATCTCCTCCAACCAAATATGGATTGACATGTGTGTCAACATATTCATCAACTGCAACTGTGGCTCCATATATTTCGCCATCCCTTTCATCTTTTGTTAATAAGTCGCCAGGTGAATGGTGGTCTATTACAACCACTTCAATATCATAAATTTTGGCCTGCATTAATGCAACTATATCCTCTTCAGTGGATCCGTTGTCTAAAAGTACAATAAGAGGTAATTTCTGGCCATGCCTTTCCTGGTCCTCAAGAGCGAATGACAAATCCTTAACAACATCTTCCAATTCATAAAACGGAGCTTTACTTGGAGACCTTTTGAAATAATAATATTGAGCATCATTGCTTGGATTTTCCTTTTCTATTAATGGAATAATTGCTTTTTCCATTGCAACTCCAGAACAGATTCCATCAGCATCATTATGATGTCTAATTAATATAGTCCTGCCATCGAGTATTGCTCTTCTAATCTTTTGTGCAGCCTCTCTCATTTTTGGTTTAAGTCTGTTTAAAACATCACTTTTGACCAAGAAATCAACATGTTGTGGTTCGGCTTTCTTATTTAATGCATCGTCAATTAATTTATGTAGCTTGATGGAGTTTTCCTGACTAAGCTTTATCATTGAAGATGACTCAATCTGTGTTTTTCCACCATGTTCGTTGACTTCACCTATAACCTGAACCGCATCTCCAAGTTCTATTTCAGGATATGACCTCTCGCCAGCCTTATCAAAAGCTGCAATTTCAGCGGTTCCGCTTTCATCACTAATTATGAATATTGTAGGGCCTGAAGTCTGTTGAATTTGCTGCACTTCACCATCAATTCTAACAATTTTTCCCTTTTTCTCTTCAAGCTTATTGATTAGGGTTCTTGGAACTGAAATTGTCATTCTCTTAAGGTTATACTCTTCAACATGAGCCGGTGCAAAATCAATCTTTCCTTCTCTTGATTTGATTGAGGTTATGAATACGATAATCTCATCACCGACATGATAATGGTCAACTTCACCTCTCATCAGTCCCCATACATTATTGTTCAATGAAACAAAAGCACCATAGCGTTCTATTCTTGTAATTTTTCCCCTGTATAATCTATCCTTATCAATATCTTTCATTTGACACATTGAATCTAAAACGTATACATCGCGGGCAGCTCTACGGCGAGCTTCAAACTCATCATGTTTCATTTTTTCAACCTTCCTTTTCTCCTTGCAGTCCTCACACAAATCATGTTCTTCGCTGAGTAGCTTGCCGCAATCTCTGCAAACATTGATTTGACCTGTTCCATGACATTGAGGGCATTCCTCAAAAACTTCGACTTGCCCTTTACCATTGCATGCTTCACATGGAATATCCTCTTCACCGCCTAGGTCAAATTTTGCCCGGGCATTGCTGTTAACACCTTTAAAATGATTTCCTATATCGAAAGCATCTTCTTCAAAACCAGTTCCTCCACAGGCTTCGCATTCCTTATAGTCCACTACAACTGATCCTATTCCTTTACATTTTGGACATTTAGTCTTCAATTTAAAACCCCTTATCAAAATAATGAATTTCCCTTAAATAATTTTGGATTTTCTTTAACTAATGTATCACGCTGATCTTGATACTTAGTTGCTTCATAAATTAAATCATTTGCCTCTGAAGCATAATTTGTTCCAGTATAATTTGAATTAACTTCAAAACAATCTATTGACTCTTTTAATTTATCAACGGCCTGGAGCTTTAACTCCAATTCACGAATGACAGTATCAATATACTCATCTTGAATATCGTTTACATCAGATGAAAAATTATTCTTAATATCATTTAGCTTATCCAAACTATCATTGTAATTATTGCCTGCAGATATCGCCTTATTCCTTGATTCATCGAAACTTCTACTGTTCACTAAAATAACGGCTTCATTATAATCATTGTCACCATTAACAATTGAATCGCTAATATCTGGCATGGTTTTATTTATACTGTCTACTGAACTGTCAATCAGCACGACCGCTGCCGAAATAATCAGTAAAACTGCAACAAAAATTATTAATTTGCTATAACTAGACACGATATTATTTGTGTAAAAAGATGTTATTAAAATTTTTCATGACAAAAATAAATAAAAAAAGAGAAGTTTAAAAATGAATTTTAAACTTATTCTGCAGACCAAAGACCGTGTAAATTACAGAATGCTAATACTTTCATGTCTTCAGTGCAGTTTATAGTGAAAGTTGCTTCTGGAGCATCACCAGGTTTAAAGTGTTTGATGTATTGTTCACAATTGGATTCAACTAGTACAAATTGAATGTAATGGTCGTCATCCATTGGGTGAGCAGCTTCACCGACTTTAACGGTTACTTTGTTGCCGTCGAGTTCGACTACTGGTTTGTGTTTAGGTGATTTTTCACCTTCAGTTTGTATAGGGAATGCGAGCATATGTTCAGAACATGCTTTTTCATCACCTTTAGCTAAAAGTTGGACAATACTTCCACAGTCATTACATTTTAAAATTTTTACCATAATAAAACATCTCCTTATTAAGTTAAAGTTATTTTATTTGACAAAGTATTTATTACTATTGATTATTTTCTTGATAATTTTCAATAGCTGCCTGAAGACCGTCTGCTGCAAGGTTTGAACAATGCATCTTTACAGGTGGAAGACCGTCTAATTCGTCTGCAACATCGTTTCTAGATATTTGTAAAGCTTCATCAATTGTTTTTCCAACTGCAATTTCAGTAATCATACTGCTTGTTGCAATAGCTGCACCGCAACCAAATGTCTGGAAGGAAATATCCTGAATTACATCATCTTCAACTTTAATGTAAATTGTCATTAAATCTCCACAGGTCGGGTTTCCGACAGTGCCGACACCATTTGCATCTTCCATTTTTCTACAGTTTCTAGGGTTTGCAAAGTGATCCATTACTTTTTCTGAATAATCCATTTTTAACACATCCTACAGTCATCGCCGTGTTTTTTACACATTACTCCGTCATAATCTATATCCTGATTCCATAAAGGAGACATTTGTCTTAATCTTGAAACGGATTGTGCGACAGTATCTACAAATTCATCAACATCAAACTTATCGCTTTCAGGTGCTAAAGAAATTCTTAAAGAACCATGAACATCAACAGGATCAAGGCCTAAAGCTGTTAGAACAGGAGATGCTTCTAATTTGTTTGATGAACAAGCAGAACCAGTTGACGCCTGATAGCCTTTTGCATCCAATAAAAGAATTAAGGATTCTCCTTCAATAGCTTTAAATCTGAAGTTGACAAGATTTGGCAATCTGTTTTCCATGTCTCCATTAACATGCGCTTCAGGGATTGTGGATAACACCTTGTCGATTAGCTCATCTCTAATGGAAGACAATTTTTCTTGGTGTTCTTCCAATTGATTTGCTGCCAATTCGCATGCTTTTCCAAATCCGACAATTCCAGGCACATTTTCAGTTCCTGATCGGATTCCTTTTTCCTGACCTCCGCCGTGTATAAGAGGTATAAGGCGAACCCCTTTCTTGATGTATATTGCTCCAACACCTTTTGGACCATTAATCTTATGGGAAGATAAAGATAGCAAGTCTACATTTAGTTTTTCAACATCCACTTCAATTTTACCAAAAGTTTGAACTGCATCAGTGTGGAATATGATGCCTTTCTCACGTGCAATCTTACCGATTTCTTCAATTGGTTGAATGGTTCCAATCTCATTGTTACCATGCATAATTGTAATTAAAATTGTATCATCGGTTATTGCTTCCTCTAAATCTTCAACTTTGATGATTCCATTTTCATATACTGGCAAATAAGTGACTCTGAAGTCAAATCCTTCTAAAAATTTTAAGGTATCTTTTATAGCGGGATGTTCAATTTCAGTGGTAATGATATGTTTACCTTGATTAAGATATTTGAAAGCAATACCTTTAAGGGCCATATTATCTGATTCTGAACCTCCGCTTGTGAAGATAATCTCTTCTGGTTTAGCGTTAAGTGCATCAGCCACTCTTTGACGAGCCAAATCCAATGCCTTTTTTGATTCACGACCATATTTATAAAGGGTTGAGGGGTTACCGAACTCTTCCATGAAATATGGTTTCATTTCTTCAAAAACTTCTTTGCTAACCTGTGTAGTTGCTGAATTATCTAAATACATTCTCCATCTCCCAATTGTCTTTTTTTAAATTTTTCTATTATTTTTAATTAACAAAAATGTAAGTTTAGTCAAGACTGTCAAGTGCTTGACTTAAATCATCAATTAGATCATTAACATCCTCTAAACCTATGGATAATCTGATAAAGTCCGGTGTAACACCTGTTGCTTCTTGCTCTTCTGGAGTTAATTGCTGATGTGTTGTACTTGCAGGGTGAATTGCAAGACTTTTTGCATCTCCGATATTTGCAAGAATTGAGAATAATTCTAATTTTTCAATGACCTTTCTACCTGCTTCTTCCCCACCTTCAACACCAAATCCTAAAATACCTGCAAAATTGTCTTTCAAGTATTTTTTATTGATTTCATAAGTTGGATGAGATTCTAAACCTGGATAGTTTACCCATTTAACTTTCGGATGAGCTTCCAAGAATTTTGCCACTTTAAGTGCATTTTCTGAGTGTCTTTTTACCCTAACATCAAGACTTTCAAGTCCTTGTAAGAATATGAAACTATGAACTGGAGCTTGGGTTGCACCGAGATCCCTTAAAAGTCTTGCTCTTATCCTTACGGTAAATGCAAGGTTTCCAAGTTCAGGCACATCTCCAAAGGAATCCCAAAATACGATTCCATGGTAACTTGGGTCCGGTTCAGTGAAGTTTGCAAATTTACCGTTTCCCCAGTTGAATTTACCTGAATCCACAATATATCCTCCAACTGCAGTACCATGACCCCCGACATATTTGGTTGCAGATGCTGCAATAACATCAGCACCATGTTCCAGTGGCCTTACTAATCCTACACCAACAGTATTGTCAACTATTAATGGAATGTCATGTGAATGTGCGATTTCCGCAAGAGCTTCAAAATCAGGAACATCCAATTTTGGATTTCCGATAGATTCCACATATATTGCCTTGGTCTTTTCATCAATTGCATCTTCAAATGCTTGTAAGTCCTGTGAGTTGACGAATTTTACTTCTCTTGCAAGATCTCTGAAGGTGTAATTGAATAATTGGTATGTTCCTCCGTAAAGGTTGTCTGCAGATACGATGTTGTCTCCAGGTTCGGTTACATTTAATATTGCATATGAAATTGCTGCAAGACCACTTGATGTTGAAATACCTGAGTTACCACCTTCAATAGCAGCAATTCTTGCTTCGAAAACATCACTGGTAGGGTTAGTTAATCTGGAGTAAATTTGTCCAAATTCTTGAAGGGCGAATCTTCTTGCAGCCTCATCTGAGTCTTTAAATACATATGAATTTCAGTAAAATATATCACGTGTTATATTCACTATATAACAATAGTTATTTTTTATATATAAATGTTTTGGTATACCTAAAAAAAGAACAGTAAAATTAATTATAACTTATGTTATACCAACATAACATATGTTATTTTTAGTATTTAAAGATTGTCATTGAAAAATTTATTAAATTCAAAAAAAAATTAAAAAAAAAGAGGAGAAAAATCTCCTTAATCGTTTATCTCATAACCTAAGGACTGTAGGTTTTCACGAATTTTATCAGATAAATCATATTGTTTGTTAGCTCTTAGTTCAGATCTAACATCAGAAATTAAATCAAGTAAATCATCAGACCCGGCATTTACCTCTTCAACTTCAAAGCTAACACCAAAAATATGTGCCGCATCATCTAAGAATGCTTTAATAGCTACTTTATCTTCATCAGAATATGAATCTAAATCATTTTTAGTATCATTGATTAATCCAAAGATTGCCGCAATAGCCTTTGGAGTATTAAAGTCATCATCCATACTGTCAAAGAATTCTTTTTTATGAGGAGCCAACACATCACTTTCATTAATTTCCTCACCCACTTCAACATCCAAAAGCTCATAATATTTTCTAATCCTATCCAAACTTTTTTCAGATTGGTGGAGTGAATCTTTGGAAAAGTCAATTGGGCTTCTATAGTGAGTTGAAAGTACAAAGAATCTGAATGTTTCGGCAGCATAATCTTTTAATAATTCACGGATTGTAATGAAGTTATTTAAGGATTTTGACATTTTTTCTCCATTAACATTTAAAAATCCAGTGTGCAACCAGAATTTTACCATTGGAGCTTTGCCTGAAACAGCCTCCATCTGTGTAATTTCCGCTTCGTGGTGCGGGAAAATCAAATCGAGTCCGCCACCGTGAGCATCATATTGAGGTCCGAAGTAGTATTCGGTAATTGCAGTATCCTCAATGTGCCATCCAGGTCTTCCGTCACCCCATGGGGATGGCCAAGTTGGTTCATCCACACCTTCACGTTTTTTCCAGAGCGCAAAGTCCTGTGGATTCTTTTTAGTGGTCTCTGCAATGTCTCTGTGAGATTCCAATTCTTCAACATTTCTGTTGGATAATTTACCGAATTCAGGGAATTTATCTATTTCAAAATAGACTCCGTCTTCGGTTTCATAAGCGAAACCCTTATCAATTAATCTTTGAATTTGGTCTAAGATTTCATCAACGTGATCGGTTGCTCTTGCAAATAAATTAACGCCGTTTACATTTAATTTATTCATGTCTTCAATGTATCTTTTTTCAAACTTGCGAGCTAATTCATTTGCTGGAATTCCGCTTTCTTTTGATCTGTTGATAATCTTGTCATCAATATCAGTGATATTTTGAATGTAGAATACAGCATATCCTTTGTATTCCAAATATCTTTTTATAGTATCGAAAGAAATGTATGTTCTTCCATGTCCAATATGAGCATCATCATAAACTGTTGGACCGCAAACAAATAAGTTAACTCTATTTTTATTAATAGTCACAAAATTCTCTTTACTGCGAGTTAAAGTTGAATAGACGTCCATAAAAAATAACCTCAAAAAATAGTAATTAAAAAAGGCAAGTGAGGGACTTGAACCCCCGTATTATGGTCTGCAGCCACACACCTAGCCACTCGGTAAACTTGCCACTTAAAATTAAAGTATAATAAAATATTGGTAATTGATAGTTTAAATAGTTTACTATTATTTCCAATATTTTTTAATTTACTTCAGAACCTAAACAAGATTGACAATCCTCACCAAGGTCAGATTTGTCAATATTAAGTTGTTTCAAAACGTCGGATATCTCAACATGATGGCAAATATTGCAGGTTCTTGGAATTAATTGCGCTTTTGTGGCTTCGCCAACAGATAACTCACGAGCAAATTCATGAATCATTCCACGAACATCATCGTTAAGTTTAATTCCACTACCACGTTTGTCAGTAATGTACTGTGATACAGCAGGTTGAGTTATATCCATAAGTTCAGAAACATCTTTTTGTTTCATTCCTAAGTTCAAAAGCTCTTTAGCTAATTCTGACCTAATAGCCGGTATAACATACCAAACTACAATTTCGCAAGGTGGTTTCATTTTTCATCACTTCATTTGAATAAATCTTCTAACTCTTCTTGTTCATCTCTAATATCTCTCGCAAAACAAATTTCATTCTTATCATATAAAATTTGGATGTGCTTATCAGTTTCTTCGAGATGTTGTTCAAGGGTTCTAATTGCTTTTGCAACAGGGTCTGGAAGTTTATTGTGATCTAAATCAACTTTATCGTGAGATACGCCTTTACATTTAACAATACGTCCAGGAACACCAACACATGTTGATTCAGGAGGAACATCCTTTAAAACAACTGCACCGGTCCCAATTTTAGAATATTCACCGATTGTAATATTACCCATCACTTTAGCACCGGCACCTATGATAACTCCTCTTTCAATAGTAGGGTGTCTTTTAGTTTTTTCTGTACTTGTTCCACCAAGAATTACTCCTTGATAAATCAATACATCATCACCAACAATTGCAGTTTCTCCAACAACAACTCCCATACCATGGTCAATAAATACTCGTTTACCGAATGTTGCACCAGGGTGGATCTCAATGCCTGTAATAAATCTAGCTAAATTAGAGTTCATACGTGCAAGCAGCTTTAAAGAATGATTCCACAACCAATGGCTAACTCTATGCATCAATAATCCATAAAATCCAGGGTAGCACAAAAAAATCTCCAGAGTGCTACGGGCCGCAGGATCTTTATCTTTAATAGCTTGGATTTCAGCCCTTAAATCATTGAACATCGATAAACCTCAATTATTTTATACTTTAATTTTATATAACATATGGTATATATACTTATTCTTATTCAAATAACCAATCTACGGAGAGATATCTTTCACCGTTATCTGGTAAAATTGCTATAATTCTTTTACCTTTATTTTCTTCTTTTTTAGCCAAATCTAAAGCAGCCCAAGTTGCAGCTCCAGATGAAATACCTGAAAAGATACCTTCTTTTTTAGCAAGTGCAATTAAGGTGTTTCCAGCATCCTCATTTGCAACTGGAATAATCTCATCAATTACGCTTTCATCATATATTGATGGGACAAAACCTGCACCGATTCCTTGAATTTTATGAGGTCCTTTTTCACCTTTACCTAATGTCTGTGAGTCTTTAGGTTCCACTGCTACAATTTTAACACCTGGAACTTCTTCTTTTAAGACTTTTCCAATTCCGGTTATTGTTCCACCAGTACCTACACCGCCGATAACAATGTCAACTTTTCCTTCAGTATCTCTTAATATTTCCTGAGCAGTAGTTTCCTCATGGATTTTTACATTAGCAGGATTGTCAAATTGACCCAATATAATGGAATCAGGAGTCTCTTCATTTAATTCATTTGCTTTTGCAATAGCTCCACCCATTCCTTCTGAACCAGGAGTCAATACAATTTCAGCACCTAAAACACTTAAGAATTTCCTTCTTTCAATGGACATGGTTTCAGGCATGGTCAATATTAACTTGTAACCTTTAGCAGCTGCCGCAAATGCAAGGCCAATACCTGTGTTTCCACTTGTCGGTTCGATGATTGTAGCACCTGGTTTGAGCAAGCCCTTCTCTTCCGCATCTTCAATCATTGCAACAGCAACACGGTCTTTTACACTTCCAGTTGGGTTGAATGATTCAATTTTTACATCAACTTCCGCTTCTAATCCTTCTGTTAGATTATTTAATCTTACAATTGGAGTGTTTCCAATAGCATCAGTAATACTATCATATACTCCTCTTTTTAATTCTGGAACTTTCGCCATATTTTTATCTCCTTAACTAATTTATTTATTTTATATTTTAATATTAAAAAAGCTTATTTTAAAGTTATAACACATGTTATTATAACTATTGTTATATAACATTGTTTTAGTTTATAAATGTTTTGGTATGACTAAAAAATTATTAAACATTATTTTCAAAATAGTCGCAAATGTCAGTGCATGGACAAATTTCACACTGAGGACCGATTGGCTTGCAGATATTCTGGCCAAACTGAACCATCAAATCATTTAATTTAATCCATAATTCTTCCGGAGCGATTTTGCACAATTCAACCTCGGTATCTTCAGGGTCTTTGGTATCAACCAAACCTAGTCTATTTGAAATCCTGTGAACATGAGTATCAACAGGAATTGCAGGAAGCTCAAAGGCAAAAACCATTACGCAGTTGGCTGTTTTTCTGCCAACACCAGGAAGCTTTACCAGCTCTTCGACAGTATCTGGAACTTCCCCTCCATACTGGTCAATCAAAATCTGTGAAACTTCAACAATTCTGGCAGCTTTAACATTATAAAAACCTGCAGGCCTAATCAATTCCTTAATATCATCAATTGGAGCTTCAACAACTTCATAAATATCCTTATATTTAGAAAACAAATTATTTGTGGCCTGATCGGTATTTTCATCCCTAGTTCTTTGAGAGAGAATTGTCCTGATTAAAACTTGGTATGGATCATGGTCTAAAAATGTTCTAATTTCAAATGTATCGTCTAAAATTTCAACCAGCTTAATTACACGTTCCTCTTTATTCATTCAACCAACTCCAATTCAAATCCGAGTTCAGACATAGATTCAATAAAATTCGGGAAGGAAACATCAAATACTTCCCCATTTGTAATTTGAATATCATGCTTCAATCCGATCAGGGAAAATGCCATGGCTAGCCTGTGGTCTCCATGGGAATCAACAACTCCTGAACCTACTCCTCCAGTTATGCTCATTCCATCCTCATATTCTGTTAATTTGCAGCCTAACTTTTCAAGTTCACGGCAAGTCGTATCAATCCTATCAGTTTCCTTAACTCTCGCATGGGCAACACCAGTGATATTTGTTGTTCCTTCAGCCATAGCCGCCAAAACAGCGACGGTAATCAATAAATCAGGAGCATTTGACAAATCAACATCAATAGCTTTCAGATTTCCGTTTGATGCGATTTCAACATAGTCATCACCCCTTACAATAGTGGCGCCCATCTGCTGGAGAATATCTAGAATTACCTTATCTCCTTGCTTGGAATCCCTAAATAAATTTTTGATTTTAGCCTTTCCACCATTGATGGCAATCAATGAAAGTAAATAAGATGCTGAAGAGTAATCTCCTTCAACGGTGTAATCACAGGCAACATAATCCTGTTTCATTACTTTAAATTCATCAATTTTGCAGCTTTTGACCTCTTTATCGCAGTTGTCATGCTTTAAATAATAAATTTTTATAGGCCTGACACCGAATTTCCTCATAATGTCCAATGTCATATTCACATAAGGTTTTGATTTGAATTCGGGCAAAACATACAATGAAACTCCCAATTCAGACAAAGGAGCGGAAATTAGAATTGAAGAAATGAATTGGGAACTGACATTTCCATAAATATTGGTCTCACCTCCAAGGTAGCCCGGCTTAATTAAAATCGGTGCCTTGTCATTATCATTCAATGATTCCGTTTCAACACCCAATGAATACAATGCACCCATAAGCAATCCCATTGGCCGGGTCTTGAGGGAATCATCACCTGTCAATATGACTTCATTATCGCTCAAAGCGGCTACTGAAGTCATCAATCTTAAAGTAGTTCCAGAATTCGCCAAATCGATTGGTTCAGATGAAGAGTTATGCAAGTTACCGCCTGTTCCTACTATCTCCAAATAATCTCCATTTTTTGTTATTTGAGCACCTAAAGCTTCACAAACCCTAATTGAAGATAATGTGTCTTCAGAGTAAAGCATATCATAAAGCTTTGATTTACCTTTTGCAAGAGAAGCTAAAATAACTGCCCTGTGTGAATAGCTTTTGGAAGGAGGTGCCTTTACGGTTCCTCCGATTTCTGAAATATTTTTTACTTTAAGAATCATTTTATCAAATAATATTTTTAATTTAAATTATAATATATTTAACTATGAACGAAATGGAAAAAATGCAAGCCGGACTTGAATACTGCTATGATGATGAAGAGATATCTCTAATGAAACTACATGCAATCGAAAATGCCAATATCTTCAATTCACTTGATGAAGATGACCTGGAAAAGCAGCATGAAGTGTTGAGCGAGATTTTGGGTGCAGTAGGTGAAAAAGTATGGATTGCTAAACGATTCTGCTTCGACAACGGCAAAAACATTTTCATAGGCAACAATTTTACTGGAAACTTCAATCTGACAATCCTTGATATAAAAGAAGTATACATTGGAGATAACGTGATGATTGGTCCGAATACTACAATAACAACCGTTGGCCATCCTTTATCCCCTAAAAAAAGGCGTGAGCATTTGGGCCATGCATCGGAAATCAGAATCGGCAATGACGTTTGGTTGGGTGCCAACGTGACAATTCTTCCCGGAGTAAACATCGGCAATAATGTGGTTGTTGGTGCAGGTGCAGTGGTTACTAAAGACATTCCCGACAATTCACTGGCTCTTGGAGTCCCTGCAAAAGTTATTAGAAAAATTGAAAATGATATTGACTGAATCCAACAATATTATAAAAAAATTGAGAAAGTAAAAACATTACCATATATTTTTAATATATTTAAAATAGATTATTAAATAACTAATTTAATTTTGCATTTATACCTTTATTGCAATAATGGGAGTTGTAACAATGAACGATTTCAACAGCACTGATGAAAAAATTATACAGGCAACATTCACTATCCTTCAAGAAGAGGGTTTGACCAAAGCAACTACCAAAAAAATAGCTGCCGAAGCGGGCGTGAATGAAGTAACAATTTTTAGAAAGTTTCAAAACAAAAACAATCTGGTTGAAATTACAAAGGAGCACTATCTTGAAATATTTCTTGAGAAATTAGCGGAGATTTTTGAATTTAATGATGAGGATGAAATCGAAGGATACCTTCAAAGCAATTTCATTGGCCTTTTGGACCTTTCAGAAAGTGATTTCAGCATTATCAGAATAGCCATGGAAGAAGTTAGAGACACTCCTGAGAGAAAACAATTGATTTCAAGAATCACCACGACTGTAATCGATAAATTAGAAGAGTTTTTCCTATCACAGGTTGAAAAAGGAAAAATCAGGCCCGTAGATTGCAGAGTGTTGGCGGGAATGTGTTTCAGTATAACATTTCAATCCATTATCTTATGGAAAATATATGACATGAAGCCTAGCGTTGAAACAGACCAATACGGCAATCATTTCTTGGACATATTATATAATGGAATTAAAGCTTAATTTTAATTATTTTTTTAAATAAACTTTTATTTTTTCTTTTTTTGTTGATTAAAGATGTAAGTGAGCACTTACATTCGAGAATCTTTATATATTGAGGGTTTCATATTATAACCTATACTTTGAATTTAAAAAAATCATTGATAAATTAGGTGATAATATGCACGCTAGAGAAAATATGTACTTGAAAAATATTCTATTCTTATTAATCAGCTCATTACTTTTATTTGGAGTCTTATTATACTAATTATTTAATTCAAAATGATTATTCAGACCATTTAACAATAATAACTGTTAACATGAACTGTAAACGACAGCGAATTTCAATATCCAAATTCGCTCTCTTAACTTCAAACTTATTAGCTTTGCAAACTATTCATTATTTTAATATGCTTTGAAACAAAAAGTATATTATATTCTTAAAGGGGAGGATATGTTGAATAAAAAATTTTTATTGGTTTTAATGTTCTTTCTTATAATGTCCATTTCGGCAGCAAATGCACACGACAACATTACAAATGATACTGGCGTTTATGATAATCAAAATCATTTAACATTAGAAAATAGCGTCGAAATCTGTGATTTCACAGATCTGAATGATGAGATTGGCAAAATCACAACTGGCGGAAACTTAACATTGCAAAAGGATTATAAATACAATTCCAACGATTCAGATTACAAAGATGGAATACAAATCACTAAAGACAATATTGTAATTGACGGAGCAGGACACACAATTGACGGAGCGGGACAAGCCCGAATATTCAATATAACCTCAAACAACATCACCATGAAAAACATAAATTTCATAAATGGATATTCAAATGGAACTGGGGGAGCAATATCCTCACTTAACAATTTAAACATATTAAATTCCACATTTTATAATAATAGTGCAAATAAATCAGGTGGGGCAGTATTCATCGAAAATTCCGTTTCAAATTGCAAAATCAATTCAACATTCATTAATAACAGCGCATATAACGGCGGCGCGATATATCTTAATAGTCAAACCTCCAATAACACAATAAATGGATACTTTGAAGGCAATGTTGCTGAAAGGGCAGGTGGTGCAATATATGTCAAAGGAAAATCTTCCAACAACACAATTGCATCCGAGTTTTATGACAACCGTGCAAACAAAGCCAGCGGCGGAGCAATATTTTTCTATAATCTGGCCGAAAACAATCAATTTGAAAGCATTTTCAGATACAATTACGGAATCTATGGTGCAGGAATCTTCTTTTACAACAAAGCAAACAACAATAAATTCAATTGTGATTTCAGATTTAATGTAGCCAAATCATGTGGAGGTGCAATCTTTTTCCACAACACCACAAACAACAATAACTTCACAGGCTGCTTCATCAACAACACCGCTTTAGGACAGGTTGATGAAATAAACGGCAATGGCGGAGGAATAACATTCAAGGACATATCAAGCAATTGCATATTAACCTGTGAGTTTATTAACAATACTGCAGCTAAAAACGGAGGCGGCATAAACTATAGGCAAACTCCTTGCAATATAACATTGAATTGTAATTTCATCAACAACAATGCAAATATCGGAGGAGGAGTAAACTTCTTTGAAAGTTTTGAAAATGTATCATTTAACGGTGACTTTGTAGGCAATCATGCCCTTTATGGTGGTGCAATAGCCATTAAAAACGGAAAAATTGAAAACGTTTCATTTATTGGCAATCTTGCTGAAATAAGCGGTGGAGCAATTTATTTCGACAGTAACGGGACAATAACAAACTGTAATTTCACCAACAACAAGGCCTTACTCATGGGCGGATCAGTTTACTTTAATGAAACCGGAACAGTCAACAAATCCTCTTTTAAAAACAATAATGCTTATGAAGGCGGAGCGATATACTCCTGCGGAAATTTAGAAATCAACAATTCACAATTTAAAGGCAATACAGCAACTTTAAAAACAAATCATATAAGTTTAAAGGAAAATGCTACAATCAAATTGAAAAATGTTTCTCCAGAAAAAATTGGTCCAATCTCTGTTTCAGACAATATAAAAGTTGCTGCAAGCAACAAAGCTTATGTAATCAACTATGGTGGCAAATACTCCGTTACCGTTAAGGACATTAAAAACAACTTAGTTTCCGGGGCAAAAGTAACATTCATATTGAATGGCAAAACCATAGGAAAAGCCACTACAAAATCCAAAGGTGTTGCCACAATTACATTGACTGCAAAAATGCTTAAAACCGCAAAGGCTGGTAAAAGGAACCTTGTCATTAAGGCCAGCAACTCAAACTACTACACTGTCAGCAAAACAGTTAAGATAACAATCAGCAAGGAAAAAACAAAAATCACAGCTAAAGCAAAAAAATTCAAAAAATCATTGAAAACCAAAAAATATACAGTGATCTTAAAGAACAGCAAAGGAAAACCGGTTAAAAAAGTGAGCGTCAGCCTAAAAGTTAAAGGAAAAACATATTATGCAAAAACAAGCAGCAAAGGAAAAGCAACATTCAAAATCAAAAAATTAACCAAAAAAGGCAAGTTTAATGCTTCAGTAACCTACAAAGGAAGCAAATACTATGCAAAAGCTACCAAGAAAGTTAGAATAACAATAATCTAACCGATTAATCTAACCATCACCAACCAACCCACCTGAAAACTGAAAGTGTAAATAATATAATAACAAATTATATATTACTTAGGTTGTGTTATTATGGATGCCGTTACCAAAGAAAAATTGAAATTAGCACAAAGATTCAAAAAGGAAAACAAAATTGACGAAGCGGAAGAAATCTATAGGGAATTTTGGGAAAAAACACCAGAAGGTTTCTCTGAATTTGACAAGACTTCTTTTAGCTGGCTTTTATACAACAAATACATTAAGAATAATGATGATCTTGATGAAATAACAGAAAATGCCGAGTTAATCACTGAAGTTAAAAAACAGCAAAATCAGTCCAAAGACAGTAAATATCCTTGTCCATATACATTAACTGTTTTAAAAGTTCTTGAACTATTAAACAAAAACAACGACTTTGAAGAAGTTGTAATGTGGGCAGAAAAAATCAATCCAGATTATTTAAGCGAAAAGGCCAGCGACTTTAACGGAAGAAAATATCCTTCAAACAAGGAAAAATACTACAGCCAATTAACAAAGGCACTTTTGAAGCTTGATGATATCGATACCTGCTATGAATTATCAAAAGAGGCTCTCGAATTAGAAGAATTGACTGACGATACCTGGTTTAATTGGAGATTGGCCAAATGCGCTAACGAACTTGGGGAATATGATGAAGCAATCGATTACCTTAAGAAAATGATTGCCAAAAAACCTGATTGGTACATGAAGGCTGAAATAGCCAACAGCTATTATTTCAAAGGGGACTTTGAAAATTCCCTAAATTATGCAATTGATGGGGTTCTGACACCAGCTCCAAGCGAAAGCAAAGTGAATGTATATTCCTTGATTGCTGATTTGATTGAAGATGAGTATCCTGAAGAGGCTTTAAAACATAGATATTTAGAATACAGCATCAGACTCAACAAAGAATGGAACATTGATGATAGACTAACCGAGGAAATAGAAAATGCAGGCCTTGACACGGAAAATACCCAATATTGGAAAATCGAAAAGGAACTTAAAGGATTCTGGAATGATTTGAAATACAAAAATCAGGAAATCCAATACGGTATAATCAGCAAGATCTTGCCTCATGGAAAGGCAGGATTCATCCAAGCTGAAGACGGCAAGTCATACTACTTTAAAAAATATGAATTTAAAGGAAGCAATGATGAACTCCATGAAATGACAAGCGTCAGCTTCTATCTTGAAGAAGGCTTCGATAAGGCTAAAAATGAAGTTAAAATGAATGCAGTAAATATTCATACCATTTAACCAGAAAAATTAAAAATAGCTATTATCCATTAATAGCTTTTAACTTATTTTTTTAAAAAAAGAAAATAGGGGAAGTAATTATCTAATTACTTCAACAATCATGTCTAAGTTTTCGGATTGTAAGATATCCACTTTTTTACCGGATGCTCCAACAATCTCCTTTTTGATATTTAACATATCTTCAGGCACTACAATTTCACCAATTGTAAGTTCATGGTTCTCTTCTAAAACGGAACCTATCTCATCAATGTCGGTTGATTTCAAATAGCCTATGATTTTACCGGCATCCTTTTTGAATGTTGGTCCGATTTGGGACATGTCCGGTTCAACCTCAATGATTTTTTCATGAACTTCAGGTTTTCCTTGGCTGATTGCTAAATCATTGATTTTTAAAGTACCTTTAATATCGTCTCCGAATTCATTAAATATATCAACTAATGAATCATCGGAAGTAAATACATTTACTTCAGCCAGTTCCGCATTTAATGGGATTTTTGAAGCTGACTTGAATCTTCTTACTTCATCAATCAATTCAACAGCAGTTTCACCTTTAACTTCCATCTCTTCGCTGATTAGCTCATCATAAACTTCAGGCCATGAAGTTTTGTGGATTGACTCATCTGAGAAGTATTGGTATACTTCTTCTGTAAAGAATGGAGCAATTGGAGCTAATAATTTAAGGGATGTTTCAACAACGGTTCTTAAGGTGTATTTTGCAGCTCTTCTTGATTCGTCGGATACGTCTGTGTATAATCTGTATTTTACAGCTTCAATATATTCATCACAGAAATCGTGCCAGAAGAACCTTTCAATGGAAGTAATAGTTTCTGCAAAGTTATAATCAGCAAACGCCTTATCAACAGTGACATTCAAATTGTTAAGCTTTGATAAAATCCATAAATCGATTGGTCCCAAATTATCTTTAACGTCATCATATGATACTTCTTCATCAAAGATTTGCATGCTAATGAACCTGAATGCATTCCAGAATTTCCTCAGGAATCTGAATCCATGTTTGATGTCTTTCCAATCAAATATTACATCAGATCCAGGTACGCTGTTGGCTGCCCAAGTTCTTAACGGGTCAGCACCGTACTTTTCAATTACCTCTTCAGGACCTACTACGAATTCTGGTCTTGATTTACTCATCTTGTTTCCATCTTCACCGAATACCATACCATTGATTACAATGTCGTCAAATGGCTTTTGGCCGGTCAATGCTATACATCTGAGAGTAGTATAGAATGCCCATGTACGGATGATATCGTGTCCTTGTGGACGGAGATTGGATGGGAAATGATTTACATAATCTTCATCAGGCCAACCTGCAATGGACAATGGTGAAATTGATGAATCCATCCAAGTATCAAGCACATCTTCTTCTGGGATAAATTCTTCACATCCGCATTCACATGCATGTTTTGGCTTATCTACAGTTGGATCAATAGGCAAATCTTCTGCGTCAGGCAAAATTACCTTTCCACAGTCTTTACAGTACCACACTGGAATTGGAGTTGCAAATATTCTTTGTCTTGATATACACCAGTCCCATTCCATGGAATCTGCCCAGTTTAGCATACGGGATTTCATGTGGTCAGGCACCCATTTCATTTCATCTGCTGCGACTTTGGTCTTATCGATTAAGTCCCTTACCGCTACAAACCATTGCTTTTTAACAAGAATCTCAATAGGGGTTTTACATCTCCAGCATTGCCCTACATTTTGGTCAACCTCTTCCTGTTTTAAGAGGTAACCTTCACTGTCCAAATCTTCAATTGTCTGTTTTTTACAGGTTTGCAAGTCCATTCCTTCATATCTTCCTGCGGCAGATGTTAATGTACCTGTCTCATCAATTGCATTGATGATTTCCAAATCATATTTTTGAACCCAGCTTACGTCAGTCTTGTCCCCGAAGGTACAAATCATTACTGCACCTGTACCGAATTCAGGGTCCACTTCCTCATCTGCAATGATTTTTACTTTTTGATGTGATAATGGAACTTCCACATATTTGCCTAAAAGGTGAGTGTATCTTTCATCTTCAGGGTGAATTACTACAGCAACACATGCAGACATCAATTCAGGACGGGTTGTTGCAATCAATATTCCTTCGGTTTTAGGGTCAGCTTGCTTGCCGGATGCCTGTGATGATGCGATGTCATCATATGAATCTTCCACAGCAGGAGGGAAGTTAACATAATTTAAGAATGTTGTGTTGTCACCGTATTCAACTTCTGCAAAAGCAATAGCTGTTTGACAACGAGGACACCAGTTTACAGGGTGGATTCCCTGATAAATCAATCCATCTTCGTACATTTTTAAAAATGAATATTGTGTTCTTCTCATGTACTCAGGAGTCATTGTAACGAACTCACGAGTCCAGTCCTGTGAATAACCCATTGCCTTCATGTCCTTTTTCATGCTTGCAATGTTCTTGCCTGTTAAATCAATACAGTATTGTCTGAATTGGGCTCTTGAAACATCATTTTTATTAATATTATAAGTTTCTTCAACTTTTACTTCAGTCGGAAGACCGTGGCAGTCCCATCCTTGTGGGAACAACACGTCAAATCCTTTTTGTCTTCTGTATCTTGCATCCATATCCATATAAACCCAATTTAAGACATGTCCTAAATGAATTGCTCCTGTTGGATATGGTGGGGGAGTATCGATAACATATCTAGGACGAGATCCGTCTCCAATGTATTTGTAGACGTTTTCATCTTCCCATTTCTTCTCCCATTCTTTTTCTTTTTTAAAATCATAGTCTTTAGGAATTTCTTGGTTTGACATATATTTTCTCCTAATAAGTATAAGTAAAAATAATATTATTAGATATGTAGTTTCTTATTTAAAAATATTAAGTAAAAATATCAAATATAGATAAGTATATTATATAATAAAATCAAATTATTAATATTATCAATTTATTAAAAGGACTGTTGAAAAATGAATTTACTATGGTTTTATGTTGCTATTGTATTAGCTATAAGCGATTTATTGCACACCACACTAATGTGGAAAGTTTTAAATAACTTTTACATATTGTTAGGTGGCCTAATCCAACAATCCACACATTCCACATGGCAGACTTGGGTGGTGCATGAAATAATGGAAGCAGGATTCCATTTTGTTGTCGTTTCAATAGTTTTCTTAAATCCAACCATTG
This sequence comes from uncultured Methanobrevibacter sp., assembly GCF_902770715.1. Lineage (GTDB taxonomy): Archaea > Methanobacteriota > Methanobacteria > Methanobacteriales > Methanobacteriaceae > Methanocatella. The sequence continues at coordinate 52,453 of NZ_CACXTS010000018.1, forward strand.
GAATTCTAGCGGCCCTAATTCATTTTGTAATAGATGTAACCCATACTGTATTCATACGGGATATGGGTGAATTAGAACATAGAGCTCTTCACTTTGCTGTAGAGTCTATATTTTTCATTTTACTCTTTGGATTTTAAAAAAATATTTAATGGAGTTATTAAATGCCAGTTATAACATTCAAATACCAAGATTTAAAAGATTTAGGAATAGATATGGATAAAGATGAACTGATAGACACTTTACCTATGATGTCTAGTGATATTGAAGACTTTGATGATGAAGAAATCAAAGTGGAATTCTTCCCGAACAGACCGGACAACCTGTCTGTTGAAGGAGTGGCTAGATCTTTTAAAGGTTTTATAGGTCAGGAAGTTGGTTTTCCAGATTATAAGGTTGAGGAATCCGGCGAATATGTTACTGTAGACAAGGACGTTGCAGAAATAAGGCCATTTATTGGCTTTGCAAAAATTGATAATGTTGATTTTACTGGCGATAAACTAAAATATGTGATGGATTTCCAAGAAAACCTCCACTGGGTTATTGGAAGAGACAGGAAGAAAGTAGCTATCGGTATTCACAATGCGGACGTGGTTGAAGGACCATTCAAATACATTGCAACACCAAAAGATGCCAATTCATTTGTTCCATTGGAAAAAGACACAGAAATGACTCCTGATGAAATCCTAACCGAACATGACAAAGGTAAGGATTATGCTCATTTAATTGAAAACTTTGATAAATATCCTTTGATTTTAGACAAAGACGATAATGTTTTATCAATGCCTCCAATCATTAACGGAGAGTTGACAAAACTTAAGGAAGATACCAAAAACATTATTGTTGATGTTACCGGTACTGACGAAAGAGCAGTCAACCAGGCATTGAATATCATTTGCTCATCCTTTGCAGAAGTCGGAGGACAAATCAAATCCATGGAAGTGAGATACGAAGATAAAACCATCTTAACTCCTGATTTAACTCCGCAGGAGATGAACGTGCATGTTGATACTGCAAATGAATTGATTGGTGGAACCAGCCTTACCGCTGAAGACATCAAAGGATTATTGCTGAAAGCACGTTTTGATGCTGAAATTATTGATGACAATGAAGTCAAAGCCATCATTCCAGCATACAGAGTAGACATATTGCATGAAGTTGATATTGTTGAAAATATTGCTGTCCAATACCACATCAACGATGTGGTGGCAGAACTTCCAGACATTAATACTGTTGCTTATGAAAACAATTGGTTTAAGGCTGAATCTACAATCCGTGAAGTGATGATTGCACTCGGTTTCCAGGAGGTCATGAGTTTAATGCTTACAAATGAGGAAGCACATTATGAAAAAATGAACCAGCCTGAAGAACCACATGTTCAAGTTGCAAGACCTATTACAATTGACAGAACCATGATCAGAACCAGCTTAATCAACTCATTAATGGAATTCTTGGAAGACAACAAGCATGAAGATTTGCCTCAAAAAATATTTGAAATCGGGGATGTCTTATATCTTGATGACTCAAAAGAAAACAAAACCGTAGCTTCCAAAAAATTAGCTGCATTGGTCTGTCACTCAACCGCTAACTTTACTGAAATCAAGTCCATTGTAACAAGCGTCTTATCAAACTTAGGTTATTCAATGGAAATAGCTGACAGCGAAAATAAAACCTTCATTGAAGGCAGAGCCGCCGATGTAACCGGTGAAGCCCAAAAAGGTACAATTAAAGGATTCTTTGGTGAAGTGTCACCTGAAGTCATTACCAACTTTACTTTAGAATATCCAGTAATTGCTTTTGAAATCGAGTTTAATAACAATTAAACTCATTTACTCATTTTTTAATACCACAGTCTCCTCATATCTATTTCCATTTGGGAGTAATTACTCAACTGAGGAACACTGTCATAATTATTGAAAACAAGTATCAAAATTATCAAAATAAGAATTATAACTATTAGAATTATTGTTAATTTATTCAATTATTCACCAACCATTGTCAAAGTTACTGTTCTGTTGGCTCTTGGTCCATCTAATTCAACGAAAAATACTGATTGCCAAGTGCCCAAATCCAATCTCCCATTTTTAATCGGCAAACATTCGCTTGATGAAAGCAAAAAGGACTTCAGATGTGATCTTGCATTATTGTCGATTCTGTCATGCTGATAGCTAAATTTATCTGTGATTAGGTTATCCATTGCTGCTTCAAAATCCCTCAGCAATCCCCTTTCATTTTCATTAACGACAATAGCTGAAGTGGAATGTTTAGAAAATATAGAAACTATTCCTTTATCAATTTCAATCAATTCGTTGATTCTGGAAGTGATGTCAATAATCTCAAAGTTTTTTGACGTATTGATTTTAAGAGAATGAATTTTAACTGTCATCAATTAATAATTTGTAAAAACCACTTAATAAAAATAAAAGAAAAAAAAGAGAAAGGAAAATTTTATTCAAACTCAGATTTACGCCAGTACCCATAAATAAGCATCCCCATTACGGAGACAATGCTTAATACTACAAGTCCTGATGTATCGGTGATTTCTTTTGAAATTTTGCTTGGAGGAACAATTTCATATGCTTTTCCCTCTTCAGATACTTCACCATCACTTGCATCGCCAGCTTCAATGTCTCCATTAGTCAGGGCACTTTCACCATTATCAGATGAATCCATGTAATTTCCGGAAGCATTTGTTCCATAAACTCCTGATTTATCCGAATTGGCAAAATGAGCACTATTTGAAGTTCCATTTTGTAAATTTCCACTACCTTTTGACGAACCGCCAGCTGCAGAATCCGCTTGGGTTTGTGAACTAGATCCATCCAGTCCCCTTTCGCCGTCTTGATTTTGGGATGTTTGAGCATCCTGATTATCATCTTTTTCACCGGATGCCATCTTATAAGTATATTTAACCGGCTTATCCCCAATCATCACTTCAATGTCATATTCTTTATCAGGATCCAAGTTTGCATCAATTGTCGCCTTTCCATTGACAAATTTTGCAGTATACTGATTTCCATCAACATTGACCTTTGTATCAAAGGTTCCAAATTCCTTAACTTCATTGCCTTCAGTATCATACATTTGAAGACCAATACCGTTTTTAACTGATATTGTACCCATTTTCATAATGCCTGCAAGAAGCATTGGGCAAACAAAAGTATCTGCATCATCAGTGGAATCGAACCAATTGTCTCCAAGCTTAAATGTTGGCAAATCAGGATTGTTTTTAGCCTGGTAACCTTCATTGTGGGTTAAAACATTATATTTAACTTCGAGTCTTGAAGGATTACCCTCTTTTGATGTTCTAAAGTCCGCACCAAACAACAACCCATTACCTGATTCGAATGCTCCCAATTCATAGTCAGTATCCCGACGATTTTTAGTGAATGTATTGGAATTTATCACATCATTGCTGGATTGTGAATTGATATAAATACCATTTGGATTATCATAAGCCAAATTAAATTTGATCTTATTTCCCATGGATTTATTGAATAGAGAAATTCCATTGAACTTATTGTGGTGAACCGTATTGTTGGTTATATTACAATAATAAATATTGGATGTTTCAATTCCAGATCTTCCATTGTAAGACATGGTATTCTTTGATATTAAAGAATTGCTTACATTATTGATTTTAAGCCCATTCTCTTTAGCTTTTGAAATATTGTTATTTAGTAGTTTAATTCCATCTGAATTATTTACAAATACACAATCCTTTCCACCAGTTATAACGCAATTTTTTATTGTTATATTATCCGCTGAATCCGCAACAATCCCATAATCACTATTAGAAGCAATCAATTTTATTCCTGATAATATGCTTCCACAACTATTGGATGTAAAGTAAAATCCGAAAGAATTGTCCATATTAAGACTTTTTGCTTTATCACTTATTTGACTTGAAGTATAAATTACCGATTTCTCTTTGGATATGATATTTACTTTCCTATCCACTACCAAAGAAATGTTCTTATACTCCTTATCAGTGAATTCAAATGTATCTCCATCTTGCGCATTGTCAAGTATGACTTGAATATCATCATTTGATGTATTTGATGATATTTGGTAGTTTGAACTCATTAGGATATCAGTATCATTTTCTGCAGCACTGACAGATGATACTGCGAACAAAGCGACTAAGCATATGAATAAAATATTCGCAAATTTATTCATATTATCTCTCCGATATGTACTTTAAATCAATACAATAAATTTTTATCAGCCAAACAGCCGCAATTAATTTTTAGAATAATTAATATGAACTAATTTAACTATTGATTAAAATTTAATATTAAAAAAACATTTGTTGTCCTTTAAAAACAACGAGTTAAATTAACATTTATATTGATTTTACAATTTAATATTTACTACCTCTGAATATATAAACTTTATCAAAAAATAACGAAATAAACGATTATTAATCCATTAAATTAGTTTTTAATAATATTAACAATGTTATATGTAATAATTAAGACATTTTAATTTAAATATGATGAAAAACACAATATAAAATAAGTTGCTTATCGATGATTATTATATTTACAAAAATAACATAGCAATGATAAAAATTAAAAAAAGAGTGAAATAATGAATAAAAAGAGTTTTATATTAGCTATATTCCTAGTTTTTGTAGTTTTCTTAGGTTCAAGTTCTTCATTTGCTCAAGACATAAATAATAACCTTGCAGCAGATGCAGATGATGCAACTATACAAGAAACAGACAATATAGCAATTTCAAAAGCAGATGCTTCAAATGATATTCAAACTTCTTCACAACATACTATTAAGGCAGGGTCTGATAGTAAAACTATCCAAGATACAATTAATAGTATGAACGATGGAGATACTTTAAACTTCGAAGATGGAACATATACAGACATCTGTATCTATGTTAACAAAAGCATAACAATAAACGGTAATGGAGCTAAATTAATAGGATATGACAATCCTTCAAAAGATAATACTCCTGAAATAATTACTAAAGCAACAGCAGATGGAGGATATGCAATTGGAAACCTTGCTACATTATACATTGTCAAAGCAGATAATGTCGTGATTAACGGCTTAACAATTGCCGGTGGAGCAAACAGTTCCGCAACCTATTCAAATGCTTTAGTATATGCAATGAACGCAAACAATTTAGCATTTAAAAACAATGTGCTTGACGGATCTTCATGGGGATTATACTTCCAATTCTCCAATAACTGTACAGTTGATTCAAATACAATCAAAAATCAGAAAACAACAGGATTTTTAAACTTTGGATCTGCAAACACAATAATTGAAAACAATAAGATAATCAATGCTGAAAACCATGGTATTGATGTAAGACACGGAACCGGACCAAACGTTCTAGTAATCAACAATACTGTAATCGGTTCAAAAGAAGGAATTTACTTAATGCACTCTAAAGGACATACTGCAATCAATAACACTCTAATTAATTGTACAATAAGTTCAATTAGTTGTTATGGTTCTTCAAATATAAATATTAAAGGAAATAAATTGCAAAAATCCAGAATCGGTATTTTACTTGGTGGAGGATATTCAAACATAACCGTTGGAGAAAATACTTTCCAATTAGACAACTTACCATTCCCTCCAACATTCGTATATTTTGTTGCTGAAGTAAAAGCTGATTACGGCAGTGCAACTTCCATGATGGGAACCTTCACAGACAGCAGCAGAAGTGATGTGACTTATGTCGAATACAGTGAGATTCCAACCCCTAAAGCTGTGAATATTGACTATGATGCAATATTGAACCCTACAGGAACTACTTATACTGTAACTTCAGGAATGGCAAATTCAGATATTCAAAATATTCTTGATTCAATGAATGATGGAGACACATTATCTTTTGAAGAAAATGCCGTATTCAATGATATTTCCATTTATACTGATAAAAATATTAAGATTCTTGGTAATAATGCAACTTTAATTGGATTTGATAACATTGACTTAAGCAACGTTCCTGAAAAAATAACAAAAGGCACAGATGATGGCGGATATGCAATTGCATACCGTGCAGTTTTATACTCAGTAAATAATACAAATGTTGTAATCGATGATTTAAACATCATTGCACAATATCCTGGATATAATCCAACAAAAGTTACCGCAACAACCGACGAATACAAGACAGCAGGCATTTACACAACCAAAAGTTTGAATGTTGCAATAACCAACTGTGACATTACTGGTTCATCATGGGGTATTTTCCTAGAATACAGTGGAGGAGCCATTGTTTCTAACAACAATATCCATGACGTTTACACCACAGGTATTATGAACTTTGGAACTCCAAACAGTCTTATTGCTAACAACAACATCGTGAATGCGGTAAACCACGGTATTGATGTAAGACACGGAACCGGACCTAATGTAACTGTATTTAATAATAATGTAACCGGTGCAAAAGAAGGAATATACCTAATGCACTCCCAAGGACACAACGTATACAACAATACTGTAATCAATTCCAAAATAAGCGGAATCACAGCATATGGATCTGGAAATGAAAAAATATTTGACAATTCAATTTCCGGAAGCAGAATAGGCATTTTACTTGGTGGTAATTATTATAATGTAACTATCGGAACAAATTCCTACAAATTAGACTCTTTACCATTCCCACCAACATTCGTATATTATCTTGCTCAAGCAGAAAACAGCTATCAAAGTGCTGATGATGTAATTGGAACCTACTTCGACAAATATCCGGTTGACATTAATGCATCTACAGTATATACTGCTCCAAACACTGGAAAGTTAACATTTACATTAACTGGATTTGAAAAAGAAGCAATCGCAAATTCACCTGTTAGCGTCACTATAGGTGAGGATACATACAATGCAACCACTGATGAAAATGGAAGTGCTGCAATCAGTTTAGATTTGAATCCTGGAATTTATAATGCAACAATTAGCTATGCGGGAAATCACAAATATGCTTCCAGTAAAGCAACAACAGAAATTTACGTTCAAACAACCTCAAGAATTACTGCATCTTCAAAAGCATTCTATTTGCAAGCAATTGTAAAAGGCAGTTCTTATTCAATCACTCTTAAGGATGCAAAAGGCAATCCTTTAGCAAAAAAAGCCATTACTATTACCTACAATGGTAAAAACTACAAAGCAACAACAACCGCTAAAGGTGTGGCTAAAGTTACATTAAAAGCAACTAAAATTGGGTCTAAAAAGGCAACTATCAAATTTGCTGGTGATAAGGTATACAAAGCAATCACAAAAACAGTGACAATTAAAGTCACCAAACAAGCATCTAAATTAACTGCTGCTAAAAAGACTTTCAAAGCTAAAACAAAAACTAAAAAGTATACCATTACTTTAAAATCAAAATCCGGAAAAGCTATTTCCAAAGTTAAAGTTACACTTAAAGTTAAAGGTAAAACTTACAAAGCAACAACAAACGCTAAAGGTAAAGCAACCTTTAAAATTACCAAATTAACTAAAAAAGGCAAATACACTGCTAAAGTTAAATTTGCAGGTACCAAATACTTTACCGGAAAAACAGTTAAACCTAAAATAACAATAAAATAGAAGAGATTTAAAAATCTCTTTTAATTTTCTTTTTTTTAAAAAAAATTAGTAATATTTCTTTTTTTGCTCAAATGCAGTATACATTATGAATATTCCAATAATAATCAATACGACTTGAGGGAATATTGCAAAGACTATAGTCGGAATAACACCCAATTCTGCAAGCAGCCATAAGACACCATAAAGTACAATTAAAGCACCGAATATGAATGCGACCTTATAAGCCATATCTTTTAAATCATAAATGGATCTTCCATTGGGAATAGGCATATTATCACTTACAATTCTTTAGTGCCTTCTTCAGTACCAATAATGACCTTATCCACCATTTGTGAGAAAATACCGTTCTCTACAACACCTGGAATGGTGTTCAAGTCGATTTCCAAGTGTGATGGGGATTCTATTTTATCGAATTTAGCATCAATAACAAAGTTACCGTTATCAGTTATTACAGGACCGTCCTTTCTTTGAGCCATTCTGATTTCACATTTGGCACCCATGTCCTCCAATTCCTTTATGACCATGCGTGATGCATCAGGCAATACTTCAACAGGCACCGGGAAACTGCCTAACTCTTCCACAACTTTGGATTCATCGACAATGACAATGAATTCTTTTGCGGCATAATCCACTATTTTTTCTTTGGTGTGAGCAGCTCCTCCACCTTTGATTAGGTTAAATTCAGCATCCACCTCATCAGCACCGTCAACTGACAAATCGATGTCGTTTTCTTCTAAAGTTGTGATTGGAATATTCCATTGTTTGGCAATTAATAATGATTGGAATGATGTTGGAATACCTTTTACGCTAATTCCTTCATCACGAATTCTCATACCTACCTTTTCAATGAAAAAATGAGTTGTTGAACCTGTACCAAGTCCTAAAACCATTCCATCTTCCACATACTCAGCAGCCTTATAGCCGGCATTCTTTTTACTAGAATTATTGCTACTAGCATCTTTCATTATATCACAAATCCTAAAGTAAGTTTATTAAGTTTGAAACCTTTTTTACATTCTTCCTTATGTTTTCCATCGTTGTTTAAAACAATGCACTTATCGTTTTCGGCCAAACCGTCAGGGAAACATAAATCATGAAAATCACATTTTTCATCGCAGTCAGGAGCATTATATGTGAAAGTTGATCCTTCAAAAATATTTTTAGAAGTAGTTAACAAATCAATTTTAGCCCTGTCAACTTCTACAGGGACTACAATACCCTCTGCGTGAATTGGACATTTCTGCTCATTATCCTTAACATCTAAAACAACATATTTTCTGTTTAACTCTAAGTTTCCAACACAAGATGATTTAAATCTGCAATCTTCACATTCTGGAGCCTGACCTAAAAAAACAAATTCCTGGCCTTCTTTTGCCAAATCTTTACCTATCAATGTAATCATCTAAATCACCTCTGTTTTATATGCAAGTTCATAAGCTGCTTCACGGGAAATTCCATTATCTCCCAAAATTGTGTATCTTTCAGGCCTGATTTTATGAGCCAACATCAATGCTTCAATGACATCATCATCAGCAATACCGACTTCAACAGCAGTGGTTGGGGCTTGAACTGCCATTAATGCATTTTTGATAGCTTTCCAATCGCCACCGTGCAGATACATCATCATTATTGTACCTATACCACATTGCTCACCGTGCAATGCAGGCTTATCAAGAATCTTATCCAATGCATGGGAGAACAAATGCTCAGACCCGCTTGCAGGACGTGAAGAACCTGCAATGCTAATTGCCATTCCTCCACTGAAAAGTGATTTCATAACAATACGGGCACTCGGTTCAAGATTAGGCTTGATATTGGCAATGTTATCAGTAATCAGATGCGCGGACATTATTGACAATGCAGCTGCAGATTCACTGAATGATTCGTTTTTTAAACGATGCGCCAATTCCCAATCCTTAATAGCTGTGAAGTTAGCTATTAAATCCGCACAACCTGCTGCAAGTAATCTGAATGGGGATTGAGCAATGACTTCCGAATCGGCAATTACAGCTATCGGAGAGTGTGCTGTAGCGGATATTGATGTATTGGGATTTTTTATTGATGCCATAGGAGATACGATACCGTCATGTGAAGCGGTTGTCGGCATAGATACAAAATACACATCCTGATTGAATGATGATAATTTGGCCACATCAATGACCTTTCCACCACCGACACCTAAAACTGTAGTTTCGGGAGTGATTGAATCTTCAACTTCTGAAATGGATTCTTCAGTAGCCTTATCGACTTTAATTACATCATATTCCAAATCATCTTTTTCTAAACTTTCTATGACTGGCTTTGCACCTACATCAAATGTATGTGAGCCGGTGACAATCAAAAACTTCTTGTCTAAATGTAACGATTTACAAATTTCGGCAGTATCATGTATTATACCCGGGTCAATGTAAACTTCACGGGGCATTTGTATTTTTCTATTGGTCATAATATCTCCTAAAATCAAATTATACATTAATATATATGAATAAAATAATTTAAAAAACTTTCTTTTAATTAAATTTAATACTTATTAAAAACAAATAAATGAATATTATAAAAAATTATTAGGTGATATGGTGGAAAATTTTGATGAATGGTTTCATGACATTTTAGAAAAAGCAAACATTACTGATTCAAGATATCCTATTAAGGGAATGGCTATATGGATGCCATACGGTTTTCAGATAAGAAAACACACAATGAACATCATTAAAAAACTATTAGATGAAGACCATGAAGAAGTCTTATTCCCAATGCTTATTCCTGAAACAGAACTTGCTAAGGAAGGAATCCATGTTAAAGGATTTGAGGATGAAGTATACTGGATTACAAAAGGCGGTCAGACAGAATTAAACGAACAGTTAGCTTTAAGGCCAACAAGTGAAACTGCGATGTATCCGATGTATGCATTATGGATCAGGTCACACATTGACCTTCCAATCAAATATTATCAAATCGTAAACACATTCAGATATGAAACAAAACATACTAGGCCTTTAATTCGTGTTAGGGAAATAACAACATTTAAAGAAGCGCATACCGCTCATGCAACAAAAGAAGAATCCGATGAGCAAATTCAGGAATTTATTGAAATTTACAAAGAGTTCTTTGATGATTTGGGAATCCCATATTTAATTTCCAAAAGGCCAGAATGGGACAAATTCCCAGGTGCAGACTATACCATGGCTTTTGATGTAATCATGCCAAACGGAAAGACCCTGCAAATTGGTACAATCCACAATTTAGGCCAAACTTTCGCAAAGACTTTCGACATTACCTTTGAAGACAAGGACGGAGAACATAAATATGTCTATCAAACCTGTGCGGGCGTATCAGATAGAGTCATTGCTTCCGTCATTTCAGTGCATGGTGAAGAAAAAGGACTTAGACTTCCACCGAAAGTATCCCCTAACCAAGTTACAATTATTCCAATCCTGTTTAACAAAGGAAGAGAAGAAGTTTTAGCAAAATGCAGTGAAATCAAATCACAATTAGAAGACAAAGGCTTAAGGGTCAATATTGACGATAGAGACATCAGACCTGGCAAAAAATTCTTTGATTGGGAGTTAAAAGGAACTCCAGTCAAACTTGAACTCGGACCGCGTGATTTGGAAAACAACATTACAATAGCCATGAGAAGAGATGAAGGCGAAAAAATAGAACTCTCATTAGATGATGATTTGGCAGACAACGTTATTGACTTGCTTGACAAAACCTCTGAAAACCTTTCTGCCACAGCATGGAATTTCCAAGAGGAACATGTCAAATTTGCAAACAATCTTGATGAAATAAAAGAATTGGTTGAAGCAGGAAATGTCGTTAAATTCTACTGGTGTGGAGAAGAGGAAGTCGGCCACGAAATTGAGGAAAAAACTGGTTATGATGTATTGGGTATCCAGGAAGAGGTATCTGAAGGCAAATGCATAGCCAGCGGCAAAGATGCCAAATATATTGCTTTAATAGCTAAAACTTATTAAGTGATTTTATGGATGAAATATATGCAATAATTCCAGTTACAAAGTTCAAAAATGCTAAAACCAGACTTTCACCCTTCTTAACAGAAGATGAAAGGGAAAAGCTCCTAAAGGCAATGCTTAGGGATGTAACCGACACCTTAAAAAAGCATGTTGATGAGATTATCATCATCAGCAGAGATGACCAAGTATTGGAATATGCCGAAAGCTTGAATGTGACCACCCTCCTTGAAAACGACAATTCCAACCTAAATAAAGCATTGACACAGGCAATGAAATATTGTAAAGGAAAAACAAAAAAGGTCATCATTGTTCCTTCTGATATTCCGCTGATTGGAAAAACAAATGTTGGAATGCTGATTGAAGCATCCAAAAGCTTGGATTTCATTATTGTTCCGGCAAAGGGCGGAGGAACCAATATGATAATTATGAAACCTATGGCAATCCACACAAGATTTGAAGGATTCAGCTACCAGGAGCATATCAAGGCTGCTGAGAGGAAGAAATTGAATCCTCAAGTTCATGATTCATTCTTTATGGCGTTGGATGTGAATACTACCGAAGATTTAGGCGAAATTATGCTTCATGGAACAAACACACATACCAGAAAATACTTAAAGGAGCTTAAAGTTAGTGTGGAATCCTACCGTGGAAGCGAAAGGTTGAAAGTCACAAGAGCTGATTAGATGATAGTGATGTCCATTGCGGGAGTTGACCCGTCAGGAGGCGCAGGCGTTTTTGCTGACTTGAAAACATTTCAGGCAATTGGCGTTTACGGTACGGGCATTGTAACTGCACTTACTGCCCAAAACCCATATAAATTCTTTTCAACACTTCCCGTTAATGAAGATTACATTGAAGAGCAGATTGATTCCGTTTTGGATGCATATGAAATTGAATTTATAAAAACCGGAATGCTATACTCCCCTGAAATAATCAAAATGGTTTCAAAAAAAATTAAGGAATATGACCTGAAGGCCGTTGTGGATCCGGTCATGGTTGCAACATCCGGCGGAGATTTGACAAGGGAAGATTTGGCTGATGCAATGAACAGGCATTTGCTTCCGCATGCAATTTTGACAACACCAAACATTTCTGAAGCTGAAAAATTAACTGATTTTGAAATAAAGACTGAAGAAGATGCAATAAAAGCTTCTGAAAAAATCGTTTGTGACAATATCATAACCGGCGGCCATCTAGATGGAATAAACACAATAAACATCAACGGCAATGTCACAATTAAAAAACAAAAACTAATAAAAACAGATAATCTGCATGGAACAGGATGCAATCTATCCTCTGCCATTGTAGCTTATCTTGCAAAGGATAATGATTTAACCACATCAATATTAAAAGCCCTCGATTATGTTTATGAGGGAATAAAAAATGGAAATTATGGAACATTAATAGCTAAATTATAACTATTATTTTTCCATATCTAAATCTTTAACAATTGATTCTTGAATTTGAATAAATTCTCTTGAATCTCTTCTTCTTGGCCTTTCGATATCAACTTCAACGATAGAAGCGATTCTACCAGGATTTTTATCAAGAATCACGATTTTATCAGCCAGATACACCGCTTCATCAACATCGTGAGTTACAAAAACGATTGTATTATTGAATCTTTTCCAGACCCCTATGAGCTGCTCTTGAAGCTTGTGTCTAGTTTGCATATCCACTGCAGAAAACGGCTCGTCCATAAGCAAAATAGGAGAATGATTAAGCAAAGATCTAATAATTGCAACCCTCTGCTTCATACCCCCGGAAAGTTCATGAGGATAGCTATCTTTAAAATCAATTAAACCTACACTTTCAAGATATCTTTCAGCGGCAGCAATATTTTCTTCTTTTGTTCCCTTTTTAGTCATTTCCAAACCAAAAGTAACATTTTGAAGTACAGTCAGCCATGGGAAAAGAGAGTACTGCTGGAAAATAACTGCCCTGTCTCCTGATGGTTTTTTTACAACTTCACCATTTGCAATAATCTCTCCGGAACTTGGTTGTTCAAGACCTGCAATCAATCTTAAAAGAGTTGTTTTACCACATCCGGATGGGCCTAAAAGACAAATCAGCTCACCATCATTAATTGTCAAGTTAATATCCTTTAACACTGATAAATTTTTATTTTTACCTTCAAAGGATTTGCAAATATTTTTAATTTCGATTGTCATTTAAAACACCTACCAGAATATCCTCTTTTGAGCCAATCCGAAAATATAATCCAAAATTAAACCAATTAAACCAATAACAATCATACCAACAACAGTAGTACCCGGATCAAAACGGCTTGTAGCCTGTAAAATCATATATCCCAAACCGGAACTTGAACCAATCATCTCTGCGGATATTGTACACATCAAAGCTATTCCAACACCTACTTTAAGTCCAGACACGACATACGGGAATACTGAAGGCAATACAACACGGGAGATTACTTTCCCATCACTTGCCCCCAAAGTCTGAGCAGACTCGATTAAAACCTTATCAGTCCTTTTAACCCCATCAAGTGTGTAAACCAAAATAGGGAAGACACAACCCATGAAAATGATGAATATTGCAGGAACTGTACCGATACCGAACCATAAAATTGAGAATGGAATCCAAGCAATCGGAGGAATTGGTCTTAAAATACTTATTACAAAACTGCATAAATCCTCTAAAGTTTTATACCATCCAAGCAACACTCCTAAAGGAATTGCAACTATAGAAGCAAGAATTAAACCACCGAATACTTTAAACAAAGAGTCGATAGTATTTTTTAGAAGTTTTCCAGACAAGATCAAATCCCAAGCGGAATTGCAAACCTCAATCGGGCCTGGCAAAATATAGGGATTTACAATATGAAATCCTTCAGTAATTAAATACCAAAAAATAATTATGACAATTGGTAAAATTAATGAAATTAATTTACTTTTATAATTCTCATACATTCAATCACTTAGTAAAAATTCTTTATACACTAATAGGTTAGTATTTAATAATATAAAAACTTTAAAAAAAATCAATTAAAAAAGAAAAAAATTAAGAAGCATCAGCTACTTCAATAGCTTCAACTTCTATACCTTTATTATATTCATTCTCGTTTAGAACAGAGCGAGTACTCATTGCACCAAACAGCATTGTAGACAGATTATGCACCATTGATGATGTGGAAGGTGAAATAACACCTAAAACGCCTAAAACAAGAAGTGAACCATTTACTGCTACAATATGATGATAATTCTTATTGATCTTATCCAACATTCCGACGCTCAGTTTCCTAAGTGTTACAAGGTCATACAAATCATCGGACAATAGTGATATGTCAGCCACTTCACGTGCAATATCAGATGAATGTTTCATTGAAACTGATACATCGGCCGCTGCAAGTGCGGGAGAATCATTTATTCCGTCACCAACCATAATAACAGTTTTACCTTCTGCCTTTAGCGCTTCAATGATTTTTGATTTATCTTCAGGAAGAACTTGTGATCTGTATTCTGTAATGCCTAGTGCCTTAGCTCCTGCACGGGCACCGCTTTCGCTGTCACCTGTAAGCATTATGACATTTTCGATGCCCAACTCCTTAAGTTCCTCAATGACATATTTTGCTTCGTCACGTACCGGGTCATCAATGCATATGAGTCCTTCAAGTTTTCCATCAAGTGCTAAGTAGACAACAGAATGCTCTTTGGCAGCTTTTTTAACTTTTTTCTCTTGAGTTTTAGTCATTTTGACTTTTTCATCATCGAATAAGAAGTGTTTGGATCCGATTATAGCACGTTTGCCCTCATATTCCGTTACAATTCCATGAGCGACAATGTATTGAACTTCACTATGATCTTCTTCATGCTTAAGACCTTCTTCTTTTGCCTGCTTTACAATGGCTGTGGCAATACTATGTGCAAAGTGCTCCTCAATGCATGCTGCCATTCTTAAGATGTCATCCCTTTTGTATCTTCTAGACATTGGGATTACATCAACTACCTCTGGAGTTGCGTTAGTCAATGTTCCAGTCTTATCAAATACTATGGTGTCTGCGTTTGCATAATTTTCCAGGAATTTTCCACCTTTAACCATCATCCTATTATCAGAGGCTTCCCTCATTGCTGATATAATGGAGAGAGGTGTCGTTAATTTAATTGCACATGAAAAATCAACCATCAGCACAGATAACGCTTTTGTCGGATTTCTTGTAATCAGATATGTAAGGGCTGTGGCAAGAAAACTGTATGGAACAATTGAATCAGCAAGATTTTCAGCCTTGCTTTGAGTATCTGCCTTAAGCGCTTCTGAATTTTCAATCAGGTCAATGATTTTATTCAATCTTGTTTCCTTATTCATCGAATAAACTTCAACAATCAGATTGCCTTCTTCAATCACAGTTCCTGCATGAACCGTTTTTCCAGGCCTTTTATGAACAGCCAATGGTTCGCCTGTCATTGAAGCTTCATTAACCATTGCTTCTCCTTCAATTACTTTTCCATCAACAGGTATCACATCACCCATATGGATTTTGATTTTATCTCCTTTTTCGATGTCGACAGCAGGACATTGTTTTTCTTCACCATCATCTCCTACTACCCATACAGTATCAATGTTTAAAGCCAAACTATCTTTTAGTGTGCTTTTGGCTTTCTGTATTGTGTAGTCCTCCAATGCATCGGAGATTGACAATAAGAACATCATTGAACTTGCAGGTTTATATTGATGGTGCAATAATGCCCCTGCAACTGCCGCCCCATCAAGCAAAGCAACATCAACATTGAAACTGGTTAAACTATCAAGACCATGCCAAATATATTCTGCCGCATGATAGATAGTTAATGCATTTCTTATAGGCATTGGAAGGAACAATTTAAATATTCCACGGCGGAAAATCATTTTAGTTAATTTTAAATAAAAATCACTGGTTATTTCATTAGAAGCCTGAATTTGTGTTGGTTCCGCTTCAAACAAATCATCGATAGTTATTTTATCCAAAATATCAAAAATTCTTTGTTTATTTTCAATGCCCTCATCATAGTATATCAATATGCTTCCATTCCTATGGGAAGTGTGTACCTCATGTATGAAGCTCTGATTTAAAAGTAATGAAGCTAGACCATAACCTTCCTTTTTTGTGAAAGCCCATTGGCCTGAACGAAGCCTTAAACGAGACCCGTTGTCATACATTACTTCATATTTCATTTTTTAACCTTTGAAAATAAATTTATTCTTTAGATTCTACGTAGATTTCTTTTTTGGTTTCTGCATTGGCATCCACAACAATATCTTCCGCATTTTGTTTCATGTCTTCAAAACACTCTTCAGCATCTCTTCTAATGGCCATGACATCAGCCATTCCTTTAGTTGCTGCATCTTTTACTGTTTTTGATTCTAATACTTTTTTACCTACGATTGCAGTAGCGATTCCTGCTGCAAAAAGTAGTGCGTGTTTATGTTCTACGCATTTGTTAATTAATTCTTCATGTCTCATTTTAATACAATCCATAATACTTTTAATTAAAATATTTAGGTGCACCAAAAAATATTTTAATCATGGTAATATATTTTTGCAAAGCAATATATAAAGTTTAGGAATACCTAAAAAATATAATACTTAAATATGCCAACACATCAATATTGAATTGAAAAAAATAGAACGGTGAAAATATTGAACACAAATCAGAAATTCTTCTCAAAGATGGGGTTTAACTATCTGATATATGCAATATGCACAATAGTATTTCCCCTAATCATATTCAACATTATCGGCAATAATTCGGAAATAGTGGGCAATATCAATTTCAGCCTCATAATATCAGCAATATGCAACTATATTCTGCCGTTTCCAATTCTGTTGTTTTTAATGAAGAAGCTAGAACATGAAAAACTGGAAAAGGACTCATTAAACATTACAACATTCCTGCTTTACTTCTGCATCAGCTTCACATTGATGATTATTGGAAATATGATTGGACTTGCAGTTACAGCACTTATCGGAACAGCAATCCAAAGCGACATTGCAAATCCGATTCAGAACCTGATAAACTCATCAGACATAATGCTAAATTTGATAATCATAAGCATTATCGGACCCATATTTGAAGAGCTGATATTTAGAAAGCTTTTAGTTGACAGAACCATAAAATATGGAGCTAAAATTTCAATCATACTTTCCGCAACATTATTCGGACTGATGCACGGAAATCTGAATCAGTTCTTTTATGCATTCCTGCTTGGGGGCTTTTTTGCCTATGTCTACATGAAAACAGGAAAGATCATCTATCCTATCCTATTGCACATTTCCCTGAATTTAATGGGGTCAGTCTTAAGCCTATTCGTGATTGAAAGCGCAGATGCACTCACTCAGGGAGCCTATACCTCATTCGACATAGGATTCATACTGATTTACGTTTTAATTTTAATATTGGTGATGATTTTTGGACTATACGGACTAACCCAATATAAAAAAGCAAAATTAACTAAAATAAAAACAAAAATAGAGCTGACAAATCCAATAAGAACAGCATTCATAAATTATGGAATGGCATGTTATATCGGATTTACAATACTTCTAATACTTTATACTACTTTTATCCTCTAAAAAAAAGAAAAATTATTTAGAGAAGTTAAGCCTTATCTTCTCTTTCTTCCTCAATAGCTTCAGTGACACTATTTAATATTTGAAGTGATTTGGAAAATGCAGGCATACCTGAGGTTAACAATACAACTCTTAAAACATCCACAATCTCTTCTTTAGTGATTCCCAATACTTCAATAGCACTTCTAATTTGTTTTTTAGTAGCTCTAGGATCTGCACGAGAAGCGGTAATGCCGATTGCGATTAATTTTTGAGTTTTGTAATCCAAGACTTCACCATCCCATACAGTATCGTTTATATTGGACACTAACTCGAACAAGTCAGGATGGCTATCTCTTAACTCTCTTATACCTTTTCCGTAATATACATCTCCTTTCATATAATACCTCAATTATGTTAATTAATAATATTTTACTTTTTTAAATTATATATAATTAATAGCTACTTTT
>NZ_CACXTS010000019.1 GCF_902770715.1 uncultured Methanobrevibacter sp.
TATATTGATGAGGAATACCCGGAATACACTTATGACGCTTCTGATATGGAATATATAATGCAAAGACGTGAACAGAATCCTGTTGTCTATCAGAATACCTTATATAGGCAAGTTGATGAAGACAAGCATAGGGGATTATCCTCTCTTTTGAATAGGGGAAGCTCTAGAAGAAATAGTGGAGGATTATCAAGAGGTACTACTACATTATATAACTATAATTCTCGCAGCAGTGCATTCGGCAGTGATTCATTGTTCTATCATCTTATTCAAAATCCAATAGTCCTGATTGTTTTGGTTGTTGTCGCATCATATGTTCTTTCATTTATTGCAGGAAACCTATTGAAAATGGATGCCGGAATAACTGGATTGATTGAGATGGTTGTAGCATTGGCCCTTTCTTATGGTTTATCATTATATGCTGATAGAAACAGCGATTTTATTGTCAAAGGAACATTCATATTCTTTATTTCATTGATTATATTAATTATATTAATTTTTGTTTAATTTAATATAATTAAAATTAATTGCTATTAAAATTAATCCAAGAAGATATAAGAACCAAATATAATTAAAATTAATTGCTATTAAAATTAATCCAAGAAGATATAAGAACCAAATCATAATGTCTGTTGGTCCAGTTTCTATCCAAATCAATGTGTGTGTTACTATTATGGAGTAAATCCCAACTCCTATTCCTTTTTTTAATTTGTAGATTAATTCTAAGAAAATTCCCATAACCAGCATTTGAATTGTGAGGCCTATTAATCCGAAATCAAGGTAAACCGGTCCGAATAATGTGGAAGTTAGGCAAACCGTATAGTGCAGCACATGCTCTCCGATAAATGTCCTTGGGCTGCCTGATGAGAAAATTAGGCTTAGGACATGTCCATGTGTGCTTGCTCCAAGAGGAATGATCTTTTCAAACACTTCCAATGTGAATGCAGCTCTATAAAACACCAATTCCAAGGGATTCAAAGTCCAGTGCTGTGTTGCAATTGATTGGGATGCGATATATCCGATGGCCATTATTACTATTGCAATAACTGCAACAAATATGATTCCTAATTTTTTGGATATTTTGTCAAGATAATAAATTGTAATGAATGTACTTCCAAGAATTCCAAGAACTGATGTCCGGTAGCCGTTAAGGCCGAAAATCAACGCTCCTAAAACCACTAAAAGCAAATATTTTTTATCGTAGTATTTTGCAAGCAGGATGTTGATCATAATCAGGAATAGAGGATAGGCTATTCTCCAGATGTTTGTTGTTGCATTTGATTTTAAAACGCTATTGAAAAGAGGTATTCCACCAATCAAAACAAGATTCAAAATTTGCAGCACTAAAGCTATTGAAACAAGAATTAACAGAATATTTTCAGATAGAAAATCGATTTCTTTTACATCCTCAATTTGGATTTTGTATTTTATGGCTATTGTTCCAACCGCAAAAATCAGACAGGAAAACAAAATTGTCAGAATCACTTCTGGGTTCAGCGGGTCTTCAAACCTGTAGTTGAATGAACCGATGTAGCCCATAATTAAAAAGGCCAGTATTGCGACTACAACAATTGGCGGGCTAAAAAAATCGATTTTTTCAAGTTTCATGATTTATCCGCCAAGCTCATAGCTTGAAATTGCAAGGTTTCCACCAAAATCAGGCATAGCCGCCACATGTGTGTGGACATAGCTTGCAAGCGTATTTTTCTCCATGAATCCGTCTTGGTTGTTATAGGAGCCTTTTCCTCTTAAAATGTTGAATGCCAGGTCATGTTTGATGTTGTCTTTATCTACAATGACTTTTGAATAGTGGAACTCATGGCCGTGGAACTTTTCACCTTTTTTGGATATGATGTTGTCTTTTGTGACTTCAGCTATTGTATATTTTAGTGCTTGCACTCTATCTGTTAAAATAGACTTATAAGGATATACATTTACCATTTTATCTTCGTGGATGGAATTCATAAGATACATTAAACCACCACATTCGGCAAATATGGGCCTACTTTCTAAGTGGAACTGCTTGATTTGTGATAGCATATTTTCATTTGCATTAAGCTCTTTTGAAAACAGCTCAGGGTATCCTCCACCGATATACAATCCATCAACATCAGGTAATTCTTCATCGTTCAATGGTGAGAAATATTCTATTTTAGCGTTATTCGCTTCCAATGACTCAATGTTTTCCATATAATAGAAATTGAAAACTTCATCATATGCAACTCCAATTTTAACAGGTTGCTTATTCAGTTTGTTCCAGATAGGCACAATATCTGAGGTAATTTTTGGAGCGGTTTTAGCGATTTCCACCAATCTGTCCAAATCGATTGAATTTTTAATGACTTCTGACCATATGTCAATAAACTTAAGAGAATTTTCCCTTTCGCGAGCAGGAACAAGGCCTAAGTGTCTTTGTTCAATGGAAATGTTGTCGTCACGGACAATTCCTCCGATAACTTCAGTCTTTGTAATTTCTTCAATGGACCGTTTGGTTTTTTCATAGTGGGCTTGGTTTTTAACCTTGTTCAGGATAACTCCTGCAATGTTGATTTCAGGGTCAAGCGCTTTAAAGCCCAAAACCAATGCTGCTGCACTTTTTACCAGACTTCTTGAATTTATGATTAAAATGACAGGGGCCTTTAAGGATTTTGCAATTGAAGCGGTGCTGCCTATATCATTAACGGAATCGATTCCCTCATACAGTCCCCTAACGCCTTCAATAACAGCAATATCTTTTCCATCCATAGCCTTTAGATAGGAATCCCTGACTTGGCCGTCTTTCATAAAGAATGAATCCAGGTTTCTTGAAACGTTTCCTGTAGCTAATGTATGGTAGGATGGGTCAATATAGTCCGGTCCAACTTTGAACGGCTGGACATTAAATTTTTCACTTAAGGCTTTCATTATTCCGGTAGCTATTGTTGTTTTTCCAACTGCACTGCCGGTTCCTGCTAAAATAATTCTCATGAATATTAATTTAAATCTTCTTTATATAACAATTTTTGTATTATAAATCATTTTATATAATATTAAAAATAAAATTTAAATCATAATATATGGTGGTTAAATGAGAATTTTATTAATTCATTCTGATTATTTAAATTACAATGTAAAGAATAAAACACCTGTAGCTGAAGATATAGAGGAAGCTAAAAAAGAAGGTTCCTTCGATGACTCTTTAGTAGTATTTACAGCTGTTGAAAAAGATGATGAAAATAATCCAGAAGGTATTGTTAAAAATTTAGTCAGTGAAGTTAAGAAAACTAATGACCAAGTTAAAGCTGAAAATATTGTGTTATATCCATATGCTCACTTGTCTTCCTCATTAAGTTCTCCTAAAGTTGCTGTACAAATCCTAAAAGATGCAGAAGAAGCTTTACTCGCTGAAGACTTTAACGTTAAAAGAGTACCTTTCGGATGGTATAAGGCATTCGAGATTTCCTGTAAGGGTCACCCATTAAGTGAACTTTCAAGAACTATCACTGCCGATAGTGAAGAAGAGGAAAAAGTTGAAAGAAAACCTTCTAAATGGCAAATTCTTGAAGGGGACAAAATCACTCAAATCGAAGACTTCAAGTTTGATAATAGGGCTTTCAAACAGCTCGTTGATTATGAACTCGGACAAGGTGCATCTGATGAAGGTGAACCTCCACACGTCAAATTGATGAGGGAAAAGGAAATTTGTGATTATGAGCCTGCTTCTGATGTCGGAAACTTAAGATGGTATCCTAAAGGAAAGCTAATTAGAGATCTATTATCCGATTATGTTTATGATTTAACTGTAAGCCGTGGAGCAATGCCTGTAGAAACTCCAATTTTCTATGATTTGGATAACCAGGCTATTTATGAACATGCATACAAGTTCGGTGAAAGACAATACAGAACCGATACTAAAAAGAAATTAATGCTTAGATTTGCAGCTTGTTTCGGTGCATTCAGATTAATGAGTGATTCATACTTGACCTGGAAAAATTTCCCTGCAAAGATTTTTGAATTGACAAGATACAGTTTCCGTTATGAGAAAAAAGGGGAAGTCGTTGGTCTTAAAAGACTAAGAGCATTTACCATGCCGGATTGTCACTCATTCTGTTGTGACGTGCCATCCTCTTTAGAAGAATTTTCAGCTCAAACTGACATGTGTATGCAAACAGGTAAAGACTTGAATTTAGATTTTGAAGTTATTTTCAGAGCAACACAGGATTTCTTTGAAGAAAATGAGCAGTGGATGTACGAAATCGCTCGTAAATTTGAAAAACCAATTCTTTTAGAAATCTTGCCAGAAAGACACCATTACTGGGTATGTAAAATCGACTTGGCGAATATCGATGCTTTAGGTCGTCCAATCGAAAACCCAACTGTTCAAATAGATGTTGAAAGCGGTAAAAGATTTGACATTACCTATTTAGGTGAAGACGGCGAGCAACATAACCCTACAATCCTACACACTTCCCCAACCGGAAGTATTGAAAGAGTGTTATGCGCAATGCTTGAAAAAACTGCAATTGAAATCAATGAAAGAGCTCCGATGTTGCCAACTTGGGTAAGTCCAATTCAAGCAAGAATTCTCACAGTTGGAGAATCTCACGTTGATTTTGCGAATGAATTATATGAAAAAATCAACGCTTCAAACATCCGTGTGGATATTGACGATAGGGATGAAAGTGTCGGTAAGAAAATCAGAAATGCAGCTAAAGAATGGATTCCATACATTTTTGTCATTGGAGATAAGGAAGTTGAATCCGGAAAATTCCAAGTAACTGTCCGTGAAACCGGCGAAAAAGTCGAAATGACAGTTGATGAATTAATAGCTGAAATCAATGATAAATGCGAAGGAAAACCTTTCAGAAGATTGCCTTTACCTAAGGATATTTCAAGAAGGATTAACTTCCAATAATTATATTTACAAATAAAAATAAACTATAATATGTTATATTTAACGGAGGAAATTTAATGGACCCAATGTATAAAATAGGAGAAGCTCTTATTGGAGACGGCCCTGAATTAGCACACATTGATTTATTAATCGGTGACAAATTCGGACCTGTTGGTCAAGCTTTCGCTAATGGTTTATCTAACCTTTCCGTAGGCCACACTCCATTAACAAGTGTAATCAGACCTAATTTAATGACTAAGCCGGCTACTTTAATCATTCCTAAAGTAACTGTCGGTGATTTAGAAGACGCTAGTAAAATATTTGGACCTGCACAAACTGCCGTTGCAAGAGCAGTGGCTGATGCAGTAGAAGACGGATACATTCCAAAAGAAATCGTTGAAGACATTGTTATCAATGTAAGCGTATTTATCGATCCTTCTGCAAAAGATTTCAGAAAAATCTACCAATACAATTACGGAGCAACAAAATTAGCTATCAGAAGAGCAATGGAAGGATACCCATCTATTGAAAAAGTACTTGCAGAAAAAGATCGTGGAACTCACCCAATCATGGGATTCAAAGTCAAAAAACTTTGGTCTCCACCTTACTTACAAGTTGCACTTGACTTGGATAATGAAGTTGCTATGGAAAGAATTATCAACGATTTACCTGATAATGACAGAATTCTTCTCGAAGCTGGAACTCCACTCGTTAAAAAATTCGGTGTTGGAATCATTGGTAAAATCAGAGCTTTACGTCCAGATGCATTCATTATTGCTGACTTAAAAACTTTAGATGTCGGTCGTGTAGAAGTTAAAATGGCTGCAGATGAAACTGCAGATGCAGTTGCTATTTCCGGTCTCGGTACTGTCGAATCTATTGCTAAAGCAATCCATGAAACTCAAAAACAAGGTATCTACTCCATCCTTGATATGATGAACGTTGCTGAATTTGAGAAAAAATTAGCAAAATTGCCTGAAGACTTAAAACCAGACATTGTTTTATTACACAGAAATGTTGATATGGAAACCTACAGGGCAGAACACGGTGAAGACACCAGTGACATGACTGAATGGGGTAACATTAAAGACATTAAAGCACTTCTCGGTGATAAAGGTTTAATTGCTGTTGCTGGAGGAATCAAACCTAACAATGTTGCAGAAGCTATTGAGAAAGGTGCAAACATCATTATTGCAGGTAGATACATCATTGGTTCTAGAGATGTAAGAAGAGCAGCACAAGACTTCTTAGAACATTTCGACCCAGATCCAGACAATATGAGACTTGCAATGGATGAAGATGAAAATATTGAAGTAAAAGACGACTAGTAAATTAGATTTATTCTAATTTACAACTATTTTTTTTTTTAAGGTGTTTTTATGGGATTTTGCAATTCATGTGGAAGACCGATTGTAAAAGAAGAGTACGGAACCAATAAGGATGGAAGTTTAAATCCTGAATTTTGCTGTGATTGTTATCAGAATGGTGAATATACAGAACCGGATATCACTTTAGAGGAAATGATTGTCAGGAAAACAAAAGAAATGATGGCAAAAAATGATAGATTGCCTGAAACTCATGCAACTGCCATTACAGCTACTTTTATTCCAGGACTTAAAAGATGGAATCCAGAGTTCCAAGATGATTATAAAACTCTTTAATTTCCACTTTTTAAAATAAATTCTTTAACTTTACTTGCGATATACTCATCACGAGTTTTATTTACTTTTAAATTATATAATTCTTCTTCTGCTTCGTTGAATTTATCAACCAATTCATTATATTCTAAACGAAGCTGTTCGTAATCTTTTTCCAAATCTTCGTTCATTTCAAATATTTCAGCGTAACTAGTTTTTGTGTTGAGGTTTTCCTGTTTCAATTGATCGTATTTGGTTGAAACTTGATTGTAGCTATCTTTAATTGAAGCCTGTTCTTCTTTTAGGGTAGTGCATTTGGTTTTAAGATTTTTATTCTCTTCTTTAATGCTTGAATATTTGGTTTTCAAATTTTCATTTTCGGTTTTAATATTGACAAATTTTGTTTTTAGGTTTTCGTTTTCTACAATCAATTTGGAATGTTTGTCTCTGATTGTTTCATTTTCTTCTTTTAATGAGTCAATATTGCTTTGTTTCAAAGCATTATATTTTTCTTCGATATCTTTTAGAGAAATAATTTTTGCTTTTAACTCTTCAATTTCTTTTTCATATTCTAAATTAGAAGAGTTAGAATATTCTTTAATTTCTTCAGTCAATTGCCTCACTTCCTCAACATAAAAATAATTAGCTACTTTTAAAAAATCATTCTCTTCTTGCATATTCATGAAGTTTTCAATTTCACTATTTGGGATAATCAAGACTTCTTCCTCATTTTCATAGATGTCTTCTGTTTTTGGAACAGTGATTTGTATTTGCTCAGTGGTATATTTTTTTCGTTCACCATTTTTCAGTGTACGATTATACTCCCGAATATACTTTTTAACAATACCTTTCCCAAATTTCATAATTATCCCTTTTATTATAATACTATATTGTGTTTTTAAGATTATAAATATTATGTAATTTTATAAAAAATAAAGTAAGTATTTGATGGAGAATTAAACCGGATTTTATTACATATTAATAATTACATAATCACCAATTTATGTTTCGCTGAAATTTTAATTGTTCATAATTATTACTTTTTATAGGTTTTTTATCCAATTAGTAATACTTTAATTATATTTATTAATAATAATTTTTATAAATATACCATATTATTAAATTAGTTAAAATATTGGTTGTTATGATATCTAGAAAAGAAAAATGTTCCTATTTGATGATTGTTATTATATTAATTTGCATTTCATTCAATGTGGTCTATGCTCAAGATGATGGCAATGATACATTTTTATCTAATGATATAATCCAGCAAGATCAAGCAATTGAGGAAATTGATAATTCAAATCTTGAAAGAGAGGATTTCGATGAATCTTTGAATTTTGCCGATAATGAAATCCAATCTTCAGCTTCATCAGATGGTAAAAAAAATTCTAACGTAACGTTATTTATAGTAAGTGATAACCCCGGAACCAATATATTAGATGCCGCTAGCAGGGATTTATTTGATGAGCACCCTAATTTAAAAGAAAATGTTAATATTGTTGTAAGAAGTGGTGCTCAAGTGAAGGAAATGGATGAATCTGAATTTGTCAGTCTATTAGGTTCTTGTGATGGATTTATAGGCGAATGGGTTAGTACTGATGTGGATGCAGTTTTAACAAGCACATTACAAAAATACCCTGATTTATCAAATAAAGAACTATTTCTTATATTGGAACCGCCATCAGGTAATTTAAATTCAGAATCTTCTTCAATATCTTTAATTAAAAGTTCTGCAATTAATTATAATAAGATTTTTTCATCATTAGGCAGTGAAGAACTGATTTCATATTTCCAAAGCACAAAAAGGGGATTCTCATATGATGCTGTGGTCAGTTTTTTAAATGGCGAGGGGGCTAAATTTGGAGAATTGTTTAACAAGATGGTGTTATATAAGGACATAAATGATAAGGATAATTTGAAAAATCAGATTTTATATGTTCTGAACTATTTTGGATTTGATGTTGACTATGACGAGCCAAGCTTTACAGGTTCACAGCAATATGGTATTTATAGAGATAAATGGTTTAGTCTTGAGGAATATAAGGCAGCTTACTTCAATCCTTCCAATACTCGCACTATCGGTATTTTAGAAAGTACAATGTATATTTCATCTCAGCAATTGCACCCTACATATCAAATAATTGAAGATTTGGAATCAAAAGGGTATAATGTCATTCCGGTTTTTGCAGCAGGTGCAACTCCTGAACAATTAAAAGTAATGGTGGAGTCTTTTACTAGTGCCGGGGAGGATATTTCAGGATTCCTACAGAATTCTTCCAAATATGAGGTTTATGTTGATGCAATCGTGTCTGTTGTTGCATATGGAATAGGTGGAGAGGACTTTTCTAATACAAATAAATTTTTCGAAGAAACTGGGGTTCCAGTATTTAGGGCAGTTCACTCAGATTATGTTTCAAATGAACAGTGGGAGTTAGGAACCAGCGGTCTGACAACCGAAAAAAGTGATAAATGGTGGCATATTTCCATTGCGGAAGCACAGGGCATAATAGATGCAACATTTATAGGTGGTGCAGATGGTTATATTTCAGATTTGACCGGGGCTAGAATTGTAACCTATATTCCATACGAACGTAATATTGAGTTGTTGACAGATAGGATTGATGCATGGGCGGATTTAAGATATGCGCTTAACAGCGAAAAAGCCATTTCAATTGTTTATTATAACTATCCTCCTGGAAAGCAAAACATAGGTTCAAGTTACTTGGATAGTATTACAAGTATTTATAATATCCTTTATACTTTAAAAGGTCAAGGTTACAATGTTGGTGATTTGCCGGATAATGTTTCTGAACTTGAGGACATGATGTTGAAATGCGGTATTAATGTAGCTACATGGGCGCCCGGTGAGCTTGAAAAGTTAGCGAATCAATCTGATGTGGTATTGCTTCCTGTCAGCGAATATACTGACTGGTTTAATAATTTGGATGAGATTGTAAAGATTCAGGTTCGTGAAGGTCCAGTTGCATATATCGGTGAATTGGCTAAAAGAGCTGTTGAATTAAGATACAATGCGACAATCGGAGATACTATTGATGATTGGTATAATCAAGTTGCAGCTTTGCTTCCTGATGAAAATATAGACCAGAGTACGGCTGTTCTAAAAAATATCGTTTATGCTTTAAAGAAATACACAAGCACCTTTTCACCGGAATATTATGATTTGTTCTTGCAGTATTATGAAGAATTTAAGCAATTAAATGTTTCAGGATTAAATGGTTGGGGAGAGTCACCTGGAGAGGTGATGGTAGTAAATAGGAATGGAACAGATTATTTTGTTATTCCTGGATTGACCTTTGGAAATATTTTTGTTGCACCGGAACCTCAAAGAGGTTGGGAAGCTGACATTGAAAACCTTTATCACTGTACTGCCGTGGCTCCAACACATCAATATTTGGCCGCTTTTTATTATATGCAAACATACCATCCTAATGCTATGGTGTTTGTCGGAAGGCATGCAACCCACGAATGGTTGCCAGGAAAAGAGGTTCTCTTATCTGCAACAGATTACGGGTCCATTGTTGTTGGAGATGTTCCTCAATTGTACTTCTATATCAGTGATGGTTTAGGTGAAGCTATTCAAGCTAAAAGAAGAGGATTCGCGGTTTTAATTTCCCATTTAACTTCTCCAATGTCTTATACTCACTTATATGGAAACTTGACAGTTGCGGCTAATTTAATAGATTACTATTATAATATTAACAATAATGATTTAAAAGAGGAATTTGCCGAGCAATTGCGAGATTTGATTGTAACTCATGATTATTCCACAAACATAGGCCTTACAAAAGAGGAAGTCATGAATTTAAGTTCTGTGGTGCTTGTTGAAAAGGTTGACACTTTCCTAAAATCAACATTATCTACATTATATCCATTAGGACTTCATGCATTAGGTCAATATTGGACGGAACATGATTTGGCAAGTACAGTTACTGCAATGCTGTCTTTCGATTTTGATTTGGAGAATTATAAAGGTGAAACTAATATATTTAAAGAATTATCAGATTATCTTTATTCTAAAAATTATGATAGCCTATCCGCTCTTGAAAGGGAAGTTGTATTGAATAAATCCTATGATATCTGTAAGGCATTGATATATTGGGATGTTGATACTGTATACAATACATTGGTAAATCAAAATAGTAAGTTTAACAATTCAGACTTCCTTTATTGCCTTAAACTAGGTAAGGAATATATTAATTTGATTAATACAAGTGTTTCAACAGAATTGAATGCAATGATTGACGGTTTGAATGGAAGATATATCCCGATCAGTGAAGGTGGGGAGATTATACTTAAACCAATAGTTCTTCCAACAGGTAGGAATATGTATCAAGATCAATCCCGTGAACTTCCTACTGAAGAGGCATGGGAATATGCAAAAACTCTTGCTCTTTTGACTTTATCCGGATTGAATGACACTACTGAGAAAGTTATAATGGGAATATGGTGTGTTGAAACCGCAAGAGACGATGGGGCATTAGTTGCTAGCGTTCTTTATTTGCTCGGTATGAAACCGGTATGGACTGATTCTCCAAGTGCTGGTTTTACTGATAATCATGACCATGATGAGGAGATGGGTAAAAAAACCAAATCAATGCCTCAATATGTTTTATTAGATGATTTAACTCGCCCAGGCGGTTGGGATAAAAAGAGAATTGATGTAACCGTTATCACCAGTGGTTTATTCCGAGATTTATATTCTTCACAATCTATTCTTATGGATAACGCATTTAGAGTTGCACTGGCAAGGTCCTATTTGACAATCACTTCAAACAAGACTTTAATGAATGGAGAATATGGAAATCAGATAAAAGAAGCTATTGACTTTGTCATGGATGGAATTGGATATTACGGTGTTTCAAAAGAGTCCTTAGATGATAATTATGTTGCAAAACATTGGCTAGAAGATTGCTTATATTATTTAAGCATAGGATACAATTCAACATATGCCGGTGAATGTGCTATAACTCGTATTTTTGCACCTCCTAATGGGGATTATGGTGCGGGAATCTCAAAATTGGTTTCAATGTCATGGACATGGAATGACACTGACCAATTAGCTGAATTTTATTTGGGCAGAATGGGTAACATGTATTCCAAAAATTATTGGGGTGACACAAACCCGTTAGTTTTCCTTAGAGCTTTATCCAACTCAGACACAATTGTTACAAGCCGTAATACAAATCAATATGGTGTTTTGGATAATGATGACTTCTTCGATTATTGGGGAGGTCTTTCTATGGCTGTTGAGCATGTATCAGGTAAAACTCCAAAAATGAATGTCTTGATGTATGCAAACAGGAACAGCGCATATATTGCATCACTCGAAGAGGTAATGTATGCTGAAATCGCCTCTAGATACGATAATCCTGAATGGATTAAGGGCATGATGGCTGAAGGATACAGCGGTGCTAGATACATGTCTAATAAGTTTGTAAGTAATTTACACGGTTGGCAGGTAACAAGGCCTACTTCAGTTTCAAATGATTTGTGGAACAGGGTTTACAACACTTATTATAATGATAAATACGGTTTAGGTGTTAAAGACTGGTTGATGAGTGGAAATAATGCATATTCATTCATTTCTATGAGTGGTACCATGTTGACTACAATCCATGACGGATATTGGGATGCAAGTGATGCTACAATAAGGGATATCGC
The DNA here is from genome assembly GCF_902770715.1 of uncultured Methanobrevibacter sp. GTDB lineage: Archaea > Methanobacteriota > Methanobacteria > Methanobacteriales > Methanobacteriaceae > Methanocatella. The sequence goes on from NZ_CACXTS010000019.1 coordinate 12,193, forward strand.
AAACTCATGGGCTCAAGCTACAGTTCAAAATGGAGTCGCATGCTGTGACTGCAGTTGTGGAAATATTGCTATGATGCAATGGGCAGTTCAGTATGTCAATCCGGATATTTTAGCTCAATTACTTCCTAAATTATATGAAGCAACACGCAATCCAGTATTTTTAGATTCTAATCAACAGGCAGTTGATAATCCTGAAAGTAATACTGATGCTTCAAATCCAAATCCGGGTCAAGGAAATGCAATGAATTCAGGTACTGTTTCCAATAATACTTCTTCCGATGTTGTTTCAAATTCATCCTCTTCAAACATGCAGAATTCAAATGGACAAACTGTTTCAAACATTGGGGTCAATGGCCAAAGTGAAGCCGTTGGAGATCCTAGCTATCAAGGGGATTCTTCAAGCATAAATGAAGTAAGTGATGCAGAAAATGCGAATGTAAAAAAATCAATTGAAATAAATCCGATTACTCAACAATCAGCAAGTGAAGTTGGTTTGTCCATACTTGCTGTTTTAGGTGTTTTATGTTTGATAGGAGTAATTGCTGTGGGTTATTTCAGAAATAAGGACGATGATGAAAAAATAACTGATTTAGATAAACTTTTCAATGAAATGAGGTAGGTGTAATAGATGGATGTAGTTAGCATATTATGGCAATTGGGGATATTGTCAGCTGTTTTGATTTTTGGAATCAAATTAGGATTGGCTACAGGTTTGGCCAACATGTCAAAAAAATATTTGGCGTTAGTTTCAATAGGTTATGGTGGAGGAGTTTTAATTTTAACTGAAATTTCCTCATTTTTCACAGAGGAGATAACCAATCTAATCTATACTTATAATTTCGAATTCTTTTTAATCATGGCTGCAATCATGATTCTTGCAGGCATTTTTACAATTAGGGAATATAAGGTTTTTGAAAGAAATACTACTGCAGCTACATGTATGGCAGTAATTGCGCCATGTCCATGCTGTTTTGGTTCAATAATAGTAAGTATCATGTTGGTGGCCCCTACTGTTGGTTTAGGTTTGATGGATTTGAGTTTGGTTGTTGCCGGAGCATTGGTTTTAACAATTGTGCTGACCTATTTCGCATCAAACTATATTGTTAAGTTCATTGATAAACCGTATCCTATTGTTTTAGGGAATTTTATGTTCTTTTTGGGTATTTATTTCCTGATTTCAGCATTGTTCCTTCCGAATATTACTGCAATGATTCAAAATCCAATGGATGCAATTACAATAGCTTCAATGGATAATGTATCAATTGTAATGATTTTAATATTGGCAGTGATGCTAATTGGAGGCATCATTTCCAAAAGAACTAGTAATTTTGATTGATTGGTGATAATATGGTAACAACAGTTCCCGGTAGTGATATATTAACATCTGGTTTGAATATGATTTCACAGAGTTTACAGATTCCTGTAATCATATTCCTGATAATCTTTGCAATATTTGCGGTACTTACCCTTGGAAGCTTGGTAGCTGAATATACCTCCAGGAAAAATGTTTCAGCTAATCTGATTGAAGATCTAATTTATTCCATATCAAATGCAAATTCATTAGAGGAAATAAAGGATTTAATTAAAAACGCTAAAATCTATGAATCTCAAAAAGTTATTTTAATCAAGATTTTACGTTCAAGTTCATTGACAAATGAGTCTAGACAGACTTTAGCCCGTAAATTGATCGAGTTTGAAGAAAATAAGTTTGCAAAAAAAATTGAAAGAACAGATATTATAACTCGTATAGGTCCTACTTTAGGGTTAATGGGCACATTGATTCCAATGGGTCCGGGTCTTGCAGCTTTAGGTGCTGGAGATGTTAACACGTTAGCAAGTGCTATCATCGTTGCATTTGATACAACAGTTGTCGGTATTGGTGCAGGTGCGGTCGGATATTTCGTATCTAAAATAAGACGCAGATGGTATGAGGAGTACTTGTCTAATCTAGACGCTTTGGCCGATGCGTTAATTGATAAATTAAAACAGTAAGAGGTTTTGTCCATGGTTAGGAAAAAATGTAAAAATAGATTTTCTGAAGGTGAAGAAGACCCTATGGCTGGAACTTCCAATCTTGTGGATGCAATGCTTGTCATAGCTGTTGGATTATTGATTTTTGTAGTAATTAGTTGGAATATGCAAAGCGTAGTTTTCCAGGATAATCCTCAGCAAAGTGCTATTCAAGACTCTTCTCCGGATGTGACTGAAGTGGAGGAAGGCCAAGTATTAAACGATACTCCTGACACTTCTAATAGTTCAGGTCAGGGATATATGGAAATGGGTAAAGTTTATAAGGACCCTTCATCGGGCAAACTGATTATGGTTGAAAATTAGGGGGCGTGTGGAATCATGAAAAATAAGTTTAAGCTTTTATTTTTTGCAATTTTCATTTTTACTTTATTATTATCAGTATCCAATGTTTGTGCATCTGATTTGGATAATTCAACAATTGGATTGATGGATAATGAAAATGATTTAAGCCATATTGAAAATTCTCATGATTTAGAGGAATTACAAGCTACTAATTCAGATTCATCAAATGGGGTGTCATCCAAGGAAGTTTATGTGGATTATAATCGTGGAAATGATGACAATTCTGGAAGTGATTGGAATAATGCTTTCAAAACAATAGAAAAGTCTTTAGAATCTGTAGAAGATGACGGCGTAATTCATGTCGCTGAAGGAGTCACCTATTTAAGTGACTCCACTGGTGCTGAAGGTATTAATATTAATCAAAAGGTTTCTATTATCGGTCAAAATGTTAATTCGATTATTTCAGGGAATAATAATAAGAGAATATTTAGCATTGGTTTAAATGCGGAAGTATTTATTTCTAATTTAACTTTAACTGATGGTTATTCAAGTGATGGTGGAGCCATATATATTGAAAGCGGCAGTGCCACATCCTATGGGAAATTGACAATGTCAAATTCAGTTATATCTAATTGTTACGCAACTTCTCGTGGAGGTGCGATTTCTTCAAACATGGGTTCAATTTCCGATATCAATAATGTTACTTTTGTAAATGACAGAAGCGTTTCAAATGGAGGAGCTATTTCTATTCAACAAAAAGGTTCCTTATCAAACATCAATGACTGTAAATTCATCAATAATTCTGCAAGCAATCGTGGTGGAGCAATTTATTTAGGAACTGGTTCTACATGTTCAATTGGTGATAATAATCTATTTGAAAGAAATAAGGCATTAGACAGATATGGTTATGGAGGAGCGATTCACGGCGCAAATGGAATTTCCTTGGGTACTGGCAACATTTTTGTAAATAATTTTGCAGAAAAAGGAGGAAGTGCATTATCTGCTTTAAACAGTAAGGATATCACTGGTTCTTTTTGCTTTTTTATAAATAACACTGCAGCTGACTCTTCAATAATTTATGGTAGCAAGGTTGCAGTTACTTTTGAAAATTGTTATTGGGGAAGCAATACTCCACTTTTCAGTGATTTTGTCTATAATCAAAATGCATGGGCTCCTGAAAATTATTTGGTGCTGTCCATTTTAGCCAATGACAGTGTCATCAGCGGTAATCAAATTCCAATTGTTGTGGATTTATCCAAAAATCAAAACAATCAAAATGTTGATTTAAGTAATCTTCCAAAAGATATTTCCATAGTATTTAGTGCAGTTAATGGAGATTTTGATATTTCAAGCCCTAAATTTTTAAATGGAATTGCAACAGCAAATTATATTGCAAAAAATGCGGGCAATGACACTATAACCGTTGATATTCATGGTGCTGTTTCCACATTAGGCATTAATGTCCTGGCAAAAAGAGGGACTGTTTTTGTTAATTACACTGGCGGTCTTGATTCTAATGACGGTGCTGGATGGTCTAGTGCCGTAAAGACCATTTCACATGCATTAAGCATTGTCGGTGATGACAATCCTATTTATGTGGCTAGCGGTGTTAATTATCTTGATGATGCTGATGTTAACGGTTTGCTGATTTCTAAAGATACTTCCATTATTGGTGTTGGGGATAATGTAATCCTTGATGCGAAAAATATAGGCAGAATATTTTATATTGACGGATTCGCCCTTAGTTTATCTAATTTAATATTTGCCAATGCGAATGTTTCAAATGCCAATGATCAGCGCGGTGGTGTAATATGGGCAAACAATTCAATTTTAAACGTTGATAACTGCAAGTTCATTAATAACACTGCCGGAAATGCCAACAGCTATGGTGGAGCTATTAACTTAAAATATTCAATAGCAGACATTAGCCAATCCAGTTTTGAAAATAATGCTGCATGGTATGCCGGTGGTGCAATCAATGCCGAAATCACTAATGTTTTATTAAATATATCTCATTCAGTGTTTACTAACAATAAAATTTTAAATAATGGCTGGTCAACCGGTGCGGCAATCTGTTCTTATAATACAGTTAATATTTTCAATTCAGTCTTTTACAATAATACCTTAACAGATAAAACAAGAAAAGGAAAATCAGTCAATCAATATAGGGATGGCAGTTTAACAATTAAAAACTCTGTTTTGCTTGATGGTGATTCATCTGTTCATGTTGCAAACATTTCAACAGCTTCACTGGAAGATAACTGGTGGGGAAATAATAATTCAAATAAGGACATAAGCCCTACATTAAGTTATACAAATGGAAATGTTAATTCATATAGAATATTGAAAACTTCCCTTAATCAGGAAATTGTCCATGTTGGGGATTTAGTTACTGTTGCCACTTCTCTAAACCGTAATCAGAATGGTGATGTTTTAGGCGATTTGCCTGATTTGCCAATTGTTGTTGATGCGGCCTTGGGCACTGTTATTCCTAACGTAACAAGTATTAGCAATGAATTATCTTCAATTTATAATGCAACAGTTTCCGGAGAAGAGGTAATTACAGTAGATGTTTTAGGTATTAATAATGAGATGTCCTTCTTTGTTAAAAAGGCAATGCCTAAAATATCTATCAGTGATGTAATCACTCCTTGGTCTTTAGGTGTTTATCCTGGTGTAATTAATTACTTTGATATCAAATTAACAAATAATGAAAATGCCCGAATAGACAACATAACTATAGAATTACTTTCTAATGAATCCGATGAACAATTGGGTAGTTATGTGGGAGCGCTTGATAAGGGGTCTTCAACCATATCAATAATTGATCATACTATTCGTGAAATAAATGAAAAGTCAATATGGCCTGGAGCTCAGGATAATAATCTAATCAAATTCATTATAAACGTGAAATATGATGGGGAAATAATTTCCTCTTTTAGTGCTGATAAAATACTTGCTTACAATGGATACTTTAATAAAACATATGTGTATGGTGGCCATGATAATGTTATTAACAGGAATTATACAATTAATGGGGATATTATTGTATCTACACAAGATGTAAGTGTATATGGAGACCAATTTACCCTGTTTAGAAATGAAACTTGGAATATTGAAACTCCTGATGATGCCGAAATCGTCAAAGTGTTATTATACTTTAATTACAATTGGGATACATCTTTCTTCCCGGATGGTTGGACACTAGAATTCAATGGCCATAATATCCTTGAAGAGTATATGTCTCATGAAATTGATAGGGGCAATCTTGGAATATGGGGTGCATATAACTATGGTCTTTTGGTATTCGATGTGACAGATTATTATAATGTTAATGCAAATAATAGTTTCATAATTAATAAAACCAAATATTGCGCTTTATATCCTTCTACTTTATATGTATTGTATAATTTAACTGAAAGCGACAATATTAAAGATGTTTACTTCAGCGACATTTGTGATGTATTTTACCCATTATATAATCCAGATGGATATGATGATTTACTTAAATTTGTCGTGAATTTCAATAATATAGATTTAACTAATTTACATCAAGCTAATTGGTACGTATTCACCGGATCAAGCAGTCTTAACAATAAGTTAAGTTTCAATAATATGACAATTTCAAATCCTTTTGTTAATTACAGTCCTAATGATTGTCGCCCAGTTGTATATAACGTAACAAATTTAATTAACCAGAACAATGAGGTCTGGTTTATTTCCACTCCTGAATCATCAACTACGGTTGCTTATGAGCAGGTTTTGGTAGTTGAAAGGGGAATAAATACAACCATTGAGCTTGATTTTAATAATTTGACTTTATTAATCGGTTCTAATGTCACTATTAGTCCTATTGTCACTCCTGTGAGGGCGAATGTAACCTATATCTGTAATGATACAACAGTTGCAACAATTGATGAAAATGGTATGATAACTGCAATAAAATCTGGAAAAGCATTGATTACAGTTATTGCTGGAGATGGCGTAAAATATCCTATCAATAGCACTAACTTTACTTTAACAGTTAGTAAGATTGATTCTTCAATCGCCGTTGATGTCAACGATATTAATGTAGGCGAAGTAGCCGGGTTTGTGATTTCTGGTTTGCCTAGTGATGCAACTGGCAATGTAACAGTTATTGTTGGAGGCAAATCTAATTCGGCTGTTGTTTCCAATGGTGAATGCATAGTTGAAATTTCTGGCCTGAAAGAAGGAAACTATCAGGCATCCATATCCTATTCAGGAGATGTGAAATATAATCCTATTTCAGATTCAAAAAATATTGCTGTATTCAAAAACAATCCTCATATGAACGTTAGTACTAATAACATTAAATATGGTGATATCGCAACATTTGAGGTAATTCTTCCTTCTGATGCAACCGGTACTGTAACCGTCAATGTTGGAAGCAAATCAGCTAATAAAACCATTAAAAATGGCAAAGCTACAGTTGAAATCGAAGGATTAACAAAAGGAGATTATTATTACAATATCACTTATTCCGGGGATGACAAATATGTTTCCGCCACTCAATCTAACATGATTTCTGTCGGAAAGACTGAAACAACTTTCGCAGTCGATTCAGTCAATGACATTAATGTCGATGATTCCATTAACTTTGTGATTTCTGGATTGCCAACCGATGCTTCTGGAAAGATTACCGTTACTGTCAACAACGGTCAATTAAATTCATCTAATGTGGTGGATGGCAAAGCATTTATTAGCATTAAAATGTCTGTTGAAGGTTCATTCTATGCAAAGGTAAGCTATTCGAATGATGAAAAGTATATGGCTAATGCAGTGGACGTAACATTCAATGTAAATAAAATCAGTGCCGGAATTGGTGTTAATGTATCTGATATTAATGTTGGTGATTCTGCTAACTTTGTTGTTTATGGTTTGCCTAGTGATGCTACGGGCAATGTAACTGTGAGTGTTGATGGCAAATCCCAATCTGCAAGGTGTTCTAACGGTAAGGCCACTATTAGTGTTGTTGGCTTGGCATTTGGTTCTAAAACTGCCACAGTATTTTACACTGGTGACTATAAGTATAATTCTGTTGAAGTTTCAAAGCAGTTTTCTGTAAATAAGGTTAATCCTTCTGTTTCAGTTGCAGCTCCAGCTATTGATTATGGTTCTGATGCTGTTGTTACTGTCACTGTACCATCTGATGCCTCTGGCGAAGTGACAATCACTGTTGACGGCAATGATTATGTTGGAACTATTGAAGATTCTAAAGTTACATTTGCAGTTTCAGGTTTAACTGCTGGAACTAAAGTATTGGATGTCAAATATGGTGGTGATGGTAAGTATAATGAAAAATCTATTAGTTATTCATTTGAGGTAAATAAGGTTAGTGCAGCATTATCAGTTGATGCTCCTGCAGTCGATTATGGATATAATTCTGTTGTAACAGTTAATTTACCGTCTGATGCTACTGGTATGGTTACTGTTACTGTGAACGGCAAGTATTATAATGCTACCGTTAAAAATGCTATGGCTAGCGTTTCTGTTGGTAAGTTAAATGCCGGTTCTCACGATGTAGCTATAGTCTATAACGGCGATTCCAATTATGTCAAAACAAATGTTTCAGATTCAATAACCGTTAATAAGATTGTTCCGGCAATGACAGTTGCTGTCGGTGATATTAATGTGGATGAATCTGCAGTATTCAATGTCACTTTACCGGATGATGCTAATGGTAGAATTACAGTTTCTATTAATGGCGGTAAATCCACTTCTACTAATGTAGTGAATGGTAAAGTTGATATTAGCATTAAAATGTCTGCTGAAGGTTCATACACTGCAAAAGTAATTTATTCTGATGATGAAAATTATATTGATGATGAATTAAATGTAACCTTTAATGTGAATAAAATCAAAACAACCATACACGTAACAGTAAATAACATCAGCGTTGGTGAATCTGCAGTTATTGTAGTCTTTGGTTTGCCTTCAGATGCTGCAGGTGAGGTTACTGTAACTGTTGATGGCGAATCCTATTCAACTAATGTTTCTAATGGTAACGCTATCGCTAATGTTTCTGGTTTGTCCGGTGGTTCTAAGGATGCTGTTGTTATCTATTATGGTGATGAAAAATATCTTTCAAGCACTGTTAATAAAACTTTTGTTGTGAGTAAGATTGTCCCATCAATGTCAGTTTCAGCGGATAACAATATTAGTGTTGGTGATGTTGCGGAGTTTGGTGTAGTGTTGCCTTCTGATGCTTCTGGTTCTGTTACTATTTCTGTGGATGGCAATTCTGTTTCAGGTGATGTTTCTAAGGGTCATGTATATATTAATATCTCTGATTTGACTGAAGGTTTTAAGGAGGCCGTTGTTAGTTACTCTGGTGATGAAAAATATGTGAATGCTACTTCTTCTGTTTATATTGAGGTAAATGCTAAATTTGAACCAATAACTCCTAGCTTAAATGTCACACTGCCGTCTGAAGTCAGTGTTGGTGATACTCCTGCTGTTAAAGTAAGTTTGCCTATTGATGCTAAAGGCAATGTAACAATAAAACTTGACGGTAATGAAATTTCAGATCTTCCATTAGACAATGGTACTATTAGCGTGCCGTTATCTAATTTGAGTGTAGGAAACCATACTGTAGAAATAATATATTCAGGCGATGAAAAATATTTGTCTGAATCTTCTATTGAATCTATTACTGTTAAGAAAAAGGCCACTCATATTAAGGTTGTTGCATCTTTCACTCGCTTGGCAACTGATTACTTTGCAGGCGAAAGGGGTGCAAACTACAAAGGTTACTTATTGGATGAGAATAACAAGCCTGTTGTTAATAGGATAGTAAAAATCACTGTAAACGGTGTCACTTATAAGGTAGAAACAAATAAAAATGGTGTATTTTATTTGCGAATCAATTTAAATACTGCAAAGGTATACCCAATGAAAGTCACCTTCAATGGTGATGATGTGTATCTTAAGGCCCCGGTTGCCAAAACAAAGTTAACAGTGATTAAGAAATCAACTTCAATAAAAGCCTCCAATAAGGTGTTTAAAGCTAAAACCAAAAATAAAAAAATTAAAATTACCTTAAAAACTGTTAAAAACAAATACAATGGTAAGACTTACCTCAAAAAAGGTAAGAAAATAACCTTAAGGGTTAATGGTAAGACTTATACTGCAAAAACAAATGCTAAAGGTGTAGCGAAATTTTCCATAAAATTGAAGAAAAAAGGCAATTTTAGAGCACTAATCAAGTTTAAAGGAGATAAAACCTACAAGGCATGCAGCAAAAAAATCATGATTAAAATAAAGAGATAATTTCTCTTTTTTCTATCTTTTTTACAAAATTATGCAATTGTATAATAAATTTGTCAATATATTAAATTATAGTAATACTTTTTTACTTTTTTTTAATTATTTAGTAATAATTTAGTTAAATTTATTAATACTCTATTTATATATTTATTATTATAACTAAACTTAGTTATTTTAATATTATTTATTTATAAGGAGGTTAATTTTTGATACACAAGAAATTGATTCCATTGTTGGTATTGATGTTTGTATTGGTACTTTCTATTTCCGCAGTATCTGCTTATGACGGCGATAATAGCACTGTATCGGTTGCAGATGAAAGTACTGAAATATTGGATACCAATATTGATGATGGAAGTTTAGAAGTGAATGATGATGATGCGTTGAGCTATCCTAGTTCATCAAGTGATTCATGGATAAAATTTGATGAAGATGATATCACTATCAATGAAGGGGATAGTTATACAATTCATGGTGAATTATATACTGGAAATTCTAAAAATAGTGAAGCTAATTTTCCTGTAGAGTGTCAACTTGATAATAGGAGAATTTCAACTTTATGGTTAAATAATGGGAAACTTGATTTGGATATTTCATCTTTGAATCTCGCTCCAAGTGATTCAAAGTATAAAGTAACATTCATTGCTGAAGACTCTTTTGAATATGTTATCGAATTTTTAGAGATGGGCAATCCAGAAATGGCCAACTCATATGTTTTGATTAAAGTCAATGATAATGCACCTCTTCAAAATGGTGTTGTCCATGCTTCTGTAACATCCAATAATGCCGGTGTGCCTAATGCTAATGTAGTGCTATCAGCAGTAGGTAGTGAAGCCATATATTCTGGTGTTGCTGACAGGCAGGGTGTTTGTGATATTCAAGATGTTCCTTATGGTGATTATACAGTTACTGTAACTGCCAACGGTTATGAAAAACTCACCAGTACTGTAAGTGTAAATGATGAAGAAACAAATTTAGGATTGACTCTTATACAGACACCTCCAGTGGATTCTATGTATTTATCCGAAACTGGTGTTGTTTCCGGTGCCGCTACCTTAATTAGTGTCAACCCTTGGACTACAAATGGCGCTCTCCAATACACTCTTCCAAGTGATATAAAACGTATTAAGTCTGCTATTGTTATTGTGAACTCTTATTCTGGCAGTGGTAACTCCAATAATTATGCATTGCATTCAGATGTCACCTTAACAACTACTGCAACCACAACATTAGGTTCTGAGGATTTATATTATTATGGCATTCAAACAAATGACCCTGTAGTTTATGTCATTAATGACCACACAACTAAACAGTACTCTGATTATCAGTATGTTTATAATATAACTGATACTGTTGCTGCTTTAAATGCTGGAAGTTCTCTAACTATTAATGTTGCAAATTCCAAATTTGGAAATTATGGTTTTGATGGTAGAATTAAGATGATTACTTTGTTCTTGGCTTATGATGATGACGATAATGATAAATTAACCTACTGGTTGGAAATTGGCCAGTCTTGGACTAATGCTTTAGGTAGTGAATTCATTCCTACTAGCTCTTATGACGGTGAGGGTTATTATAATCTTACTTTGGAGACTATTGCATTGTCTAGTTATCTTGCCGAAGAATATACTTTGTATGGAGAAGAGTTAAATGATCCTACCATAATTCTTGATGGGTCTTATTATAAGCATATCTGTTGGAATAGTGAGGACAATTTTTTGACTGATTACTACATGGAAGGTGACGATGCTGAATTTACTTTCGGTGCTAGCCAAGAAGGCTGGGGATCTTATAAAACAAATATCTTATTATTCAAAGCTTTTGAAGAAGAGCCAACCGGTGATGTTTATATTACTGTATATTCAGGCAGTAATAGGATAAATAATGCTAATGTTGTGTTATCTACAGCTAATGGTGAAACTACTTATTCCACCACTACTGACGATTTGGGCTACTGCGCTTTTGATGATATTCCTTATGGAGAATATACTGTTACAATAACTGCAAATGGATATCAGGACTTTACTGATACTATTACTTTAGATGACTTTGAGATTTTTAGAGAATTTGAATTAACAGTCGAGGACCAACCTGAAGTTAGTACTGTTCATGCTTCTGTAATCTGTAATAATATTGAATATGTGGCTAATGCTAATGTAGTGTTAACTTCTAATAGTGGAGTTACTTACACTGGCACTACAGATAATGAAGGTGTTTGTGATATTCAAGATGTTCCTTATGGTGATTATACTGTTACTGTAACTGCAACAGGCTATAAACAACTTACAAGCACTGTTACTGTAGAAAATGAAGAAACTGATTTAACATTAGCTCTTAAAGAGGATATTCCTTCAACTGTTAATGCAATGTATTTATTTGACACTGGAGTTGTTTCCGGTGATGCTAAGATAATTGCTGTTAGTCCATGGGCTACCAGCGGAAGTCTTCAATATGCTCTTCCAGAGGATGTAACAAATGTTAAGTCTGCTATTGTTGTTGTGAATTCTTACTCCGGTAGTGGTAATTCTAACGGTTATGGATTGCATTCCGATGTTACATTAACAACTGATTCCACAATAACTTTAGGTTCTGAGGATTTAACTTACACCGGTAATCAAGCAAGCGACCCTACAGTTTATACCATTAATGGCCATACCACCAAACAGTATTCTGATTATCACTATTATTATGACATTACTGATATTGTCTCTGCTTTAAATGCTGGAAGTTCTCTTACAATCAATGTAGCTAATTCAAAACATCCTAATTTAAGAGAATTCGATGGTAGAATTAAAATGATTGCTTTGTTCTTGGCTTATGATGATGGAGACAATGACAATATAACCTACTGGTTAGATGTTGGTCAACATTGGACAACAGGTACTGACTCAGATACTATCAATACCCGTTCATACGATGGTCCTATAGATAACCTTACTTTACAAAACATCGCATTGTCCAGTACTCAAGCTAAAGATTTCAAATTGAATAATAATCTCATAGGCAATCCTACAGTAACTCAATCAGGTTCCTTCTTTATTAATGGCTATTGGAATTCTGAAAATAGTGCTATAAGCGATTACTTCAGACAAGGTTCAAACACACAATTCGGTTATACCAATAACGGAGGTTCTTATAAAAACGTTGTTATTTTATTAACTGCAACAGAAAAAGAAGTAATTCTTCCGGATATTGCTGTTAACACATTGACCACCCCATGGAGCGAAGGTATCTTTGCAGGTGTTGACAATAATTTAACTATTAAAATAAATAATAATGAAAATGATGCTGTGGAAAATGTTGTTGTTGAAGTTGTAAGCAGTGAAGGAGATACCGTAATTGCAACCGAAACAATTGATTCATTATCTGCTGGAACAACAACCTTGATTATAAATGACCCTAGCATCAGAGATATCACATCTGAGACAGTATTTAACCAATATAACAACAATCTTGTTACATATACTGTTAATGTAAAATATGGCGACATTGTAATAGATTCAAAAACATACACTAAAAAAGTCGCATATGACGGTTATTTAAATAAAACCTACGCATACGAAGGTCATGATAATCAAGTTAACAGGAAATATACCATTACTGGTGATGTTATCATAGCTTCACAAGACCTAAGCAAATATGCAGACCAATTTACTAGGTCCAGAACTGAAACTTGGGATATTTCTCTTCCTGAAGGTGCCGAATTAGTTAATGCTTTCCTTTACTTTAACTATAATTGGGATACCTCTCATTTCCCAGACGGCTGGACTTTAACTTTCAATGATGCTGAAATAACCAATGATTATATGTCCTTTGAAACCGATCAAGGAAACCTAGGTTATTATGGATCTTATCAATATGGTTTAGTTGTATTTGACGTAAGTGCTTACTTTATTGACGGTGAAAACACATTTGAAATTGCTAAAACAGGCAATTGCGCATTATATCCATCCACCTTAATGGTTTTATATGATTTGCCTGGCAGTACTCAAACTAAAGATGTTTACTTCACTGATATCTGTGATGTCCTATATGGATATTACAATGAAGGCTATTCCGGAAAAACAAATGTATTTGTTCCATATGAGGATATTGATTTGACTGATATGGCAGATGCAACATGGTATGTATTTGCAGGTTCAGCAAGCGGAAATCTTGATGGAGACTTATCATTCAATGGTAAGGAATTCAATAGGATATGGAGCAGTTATTCCAGTGATAACACTTGTTTTGCATATGCTGCTGATGTAAGTGATGTTATTAGCGAAGATAATGAAGCATGGTATTTAACAAATCCTAAAGCAATGACAACAGTTGTTGTTTATGAACAAGTATTGGTTGTTACTCATGAAAAACCAGTTCCTGGTGCTGAAATTGCTTTAACTTCAGAGTACACTAGTGTTCCTTCTATTTATGCTGGTGTTGTTAATAATTTAACTTTAAAAGTTACCAATAACGGTGTTGCTGATAGTGAGGATGTTCTTGTTAATGTATTCATTGGTGATGAGTTAATTGGTAGTCAAACCATTGCTGATTACGTTGTTGGCGAGACCTATACCTTGAATATTGTTGATTCAACTATCAGGCCTATTACTGAAAATACCATAATCGGTAACAATAACGAAAATGTAGTCTACACTGTTGTTGTTGAAGATGCTAACGGTCCAATTAACAGTGATGATTTCTCATTCGTCGTTGTTTACGATGGTAATTTAGGTAAGGATTATGCTTATCCTGGTGCTAATCCGACTTTAAGAGAATACTCCTTTGTTGGTGATGTCATCATTGCAAATGGAAATACATATAGTGCTGGTGCTAAGACTAACAGAACCGATGTTTTATCAGTCGATTTAGCAAACGGCGAAGTTAAAGAAGCATTATTATATATCTCATATAATTGGGATAAAATTGCAGACGGAGACTTCAATACCTGGAATGCTGTATTCAATAATCAAGTAATTGCCCCTATTGCAAGTTACCGTGATCAAGGCAACTTAGGCAGATATGGTACTTACGGATACGGATTAGTTGTTTACAACGTCACTGCCTTCGTCACTGACGGCGAAAATACTTTTACTTTGAATAAAACTAGTGGAAATGCTGCTGTTTATCCAACTTCATTGATTGTTTTAGTTGAAAATCCTGCTATCGGCATTGAAAATAGTGTTTATATTGTAGAAGAGGCTGATTTATTATCTAAATCTTACAATAAAAACTTAGATGCAATCTATTCCACTGCATTTGACACTGTTGATGGCGATGCTACTTTGTACGTATTTGCTGCTGGTGCTCAAGCAGGTGAAGGTGACTTAGTGATTAATGGAGATGTTGCTTCTAATGTTTGGTCAGGTACTAGTGAAACTTTCGATATGTATGAGGCCAGTGTTGAAGCTGGCAGCATTGCTGTTGATTTCGTTTCAACCGGTTCCACTATTTTAGCATTACATCAAATGGTTCTAGTTCAAAATGCATTGCCTGGTGCTGAAATTACTTTAACTTCTGAATACACTAGTGTTCCTTCTATTTATGCTGGTGTTGTCAATAATTTAACCTTAAAAGTTACCAATAATGGTATTGCTGATAGTGAGGATGTTCTTGTTAATGTATTCATTGGTGATGAGTTAGTTGGTAGTGAGACTATTGCTGATTATGCTGTTGGTGAGACTTACACCTTGAACATTGTTGATTCTACTATTAGACCTGTTACCGAGAATACTGTTGTTGGTAACAATAATGAGAATGTTGTTTACACTGTTGTTGTTGAGGATGCTAATGGTCCTATTAATAGTGGTGATTTCTCATTTGTTGTTGTTTATAATGGTAATTTAGGTAAAGACTTTGAGTATCCTGCTGCTGATCCTACTGTAAGGGAGTACAGTTTTGTTGGTGATGTTATTGTTTTAACTGCTGATGGTTATTCTAAAGGTGCGGCTACTAATAGAACTGATGTTTTCGCTGTTGCTTTAGATGGTAATGTTAAAGAGGCCTTATTGTATGTTTCATATAATTGGGATAAAATTGCCGGTGGCGACTTTAATACTTGGAATACTACTTTCAATGGTCAAGTAATTGCTCCTATTGCTAGTTATCGTGATCAAGGTAACTTAGGTAGATATGGTGCTTATGGTTACGGTTTAGTTGTTTATAATGTGACTAGTCTTGTTGCTGATGGTGACAACAGTTTCGCATTCAATAAGACAAGCGGTAATGCTGCTGTATATCCAAGTTCATTAATTGTTTTAGTTGATAATCCTGCTAGTTCTACTATTAACTCTGTTTACATTGTTGAAGAGGCTGATTTGTTATCTAAAACTTATAATAAGAATTTAGATGCTGTTTACAGTACTGCATTTGACACTGTTGATGGCGATGCTACTTTGTATGTATTTGCTGCTGGTGCTCAAGCAGGTGAAGGTGACTTAGTGATTAATGGTGATACTGTATCTGATGTTTGGTCTGGTACTAGTGAAACTTTCGACATGTTTGAAACCAGTGTTGATGCTGGTGATATTGCTGTTGATTTCGTTTCAACCGGTTCTACTATTTTAGCATTACATCAAATGGTAGTAGTTCAAAACACAAAAGTGTCAACTAATCTTGATGCTGATAATCTTGTCATGAATTATAAAGACGGTAGTGCTTGGACTGTTACTTTAACTGATGAGAATGGTAATGCTATTTCTAACGCTGTTGTTAAAATTGGTATTGTTGGTAAAGTTTATAATCGTGTGACTGACGCTGATGGTGTTGCAAGCTTACCTATCAACTTAAACCCTGGAACTTATGATATTTCTGCTACCTTCGATGGAACTAATGATTATGGACCTGCATCTGTTGATGCTACTGTAACTGTCAATAAAGCTGTTCCTGTTTTAACTGCTGATAATCTTGTTATGAGTTATAAAGATGGTAGTGGCTGGACTGTTACTTTAACAGGTATTGAGGGTGTTGCAATCCCTAATGTCAATGTTAACATTGGTATTCTAGGTAAAGTTTATACTATCAAAACCAATGATGAAGGTATTGCTATTTTACCAATTAACTTAGCTTCAGGCACCTATGAAATCAATGCAACATTCAGCGGTAACAAATATTACACTGATGCATTTGTTGAAGCTACTGTAACTGTCAACAAGGCTGTCCCTGTCTTAACTGCTGATGACCTTGTCATGTCCTATAAAGACGGATCAGTCTACAGCGTCACATTAACCGATGCCAACGGCAATGCTCTTGCAAACACCTATGTAAAAATAACCATCGGTACAACTACTTATAATCGTAAGACTGATGAAAACGGTGTTGCAAACTTGCCAATCAACTTACCTTTAGGCCAATACGATGTGACCGCTAAATTCGATGGTGACAGCAAATATGACAGTGTTGAAATAACCAACAAAATTACTGTAAACAAACCTCAAATGTCTATTGTTGCTGAAGACGTCAACATGTTCTACAAAGACGGAACAAGCTATGATGTTCAATTGACTGACGGTGAAGGTAATCCTGTTGCTATGGCTGGTGAAATAATCAAAATCACCATCAACGGCAAAACTTATGACCGCAAAACCAACTCTGAAGGTATTGCGACCCTACCAATTAACTTGATGGCAGGAACTTACACAATCACTGCAGAATACGACGGAAACACAATAAGCAATACAGTAACCGTAAATAAAGCATAAAAAATAGTTTAAATGGGCTTATTAATTTAAGCCTAATTTCTTTTATTTTTTTAATTCAACCAGATATTTTAATAATATTGACAAAATCTTATTTTTTTGATTTGCCAATGCAAAATATTTATATTCATATGCTCCAATATAAATATTAATTATTAAATTTATTTAAAAAAGTATTACTCATTTGGTAAGTTTTGTAATACTTTTAATAAACAATTTTTAATTAAGTGATTTTCATGATGAATAAAAAAATATTACTGGTTTCATGTTTAATATTCATGATGTTTGTAGGTGTGGGTGTTGTATCTGCAGAAGATGTTAACTCTACTTCTTTAGACATCGAATCAACTTATGATAACCAAGATTTTCCTGATGAAAGTTTGTCTTATTCTGATCAAGAGATTATGGGTGAGATAACTAGTGATGATATAGATACCGTTGAGTCAGGTACTGTTTCTGGAGGTGTTGACATTGTTGCTAAGCATCCATGGGCGCCTTCTGATGCAAAAAATGGTAATCATGGTGATTTAGATTACACTATTCCTTCAAAAGCAACGGATATTAAATTTGCGCATGTTTATGTTAATATTTATTCAGGTACTGCACAACCTAGTTATGGTTCCATTGCCGATATATCAATTAAAACCGATAATGGATATCTTAACAGCACTGAATCACTATGGATAAATAGTGGAACAACAAATGGGGTCATTTATCCGGTTAATGATCATATTAATAAATGTTATTCCGATTATATGATTTTTTACGATATTACAGATTTGGTACGGGGTTTAAATGGTACTTCTATTAACATTAATGTTGCATCTTTGCCGATGGAAGGAAAAAGTTTTGACGGAAGAATTAAATTAATTTCATTGATTTTGGCTTATGATGATGGCGATTCGGATAGTATTGATTATTGGGTTAATGTAGGCCAGGCCTGGACAGATGAAAAAACTTATACTCATTTTAATTGCGATGATGTGGATATCGATTCCAAGACTAAAATTACCATAACCAACATAGGACTTTCAAGTAATGATGCATTTTATGAAATTAATGGGGACCCGTTATTTTTTAATGAAGAAGAGGATGAATATTTCAGCGGTCCATATTATCAATATCATAAATGGGATATAACCGATTATTATGCTCCAGATACTGAACTTGCATTCACTGCAAGTAAAGATGGTTGGGGATCTTTTAAGGAAGTTATGTCTGTCTTAATAATTAATCATAATTTTTCTGATGATGATGACTTGGATAATGCTACTAATATTGATTTTAAAACAGAATATTCCAATGATATCAAACCTACAATATGTATTTTTGCAGGAACCACTAATACTGTAACAACTAAGATATCCACAAAAAATAAGGGAGATTATGTTGTTGATTTGTTAGCAGATGGTGTTGTTGTGGATGAAAAAAAAGTCTCTATTTCTAAAAAGGTCACTACCATTTCTTTAACAGACCCTACAATTCGTCCGGTTACTGCAAATTCAGTCTATGGAAATAAAAATGATAAAGTCAACTATACCGTTAGAATTTTGTCAAATGGTAAGACCATAAACTCTTCATCTCATCTGATACCTGTTTTATATAATGGTTATTTAGGTAAGGATTTGGCATATCCTTGTGAAGAATATGAATTGTTCTTCAATGAGGCTATTACGGGCGATATTGTAATTGATGTTAAGGATGAAAGTTCCTATTTGGAAAGAATCGACTTAAAAAGAACTGATGTTTGGAATGTTAATTTGCCTAAAGATTCTAATTTTGTAAAGGCATACGTTTATGTACCTTACAATTATTTTATTCCAAATTATCTCAATAAGATTCCTGAAGACAAAAACATGTTTGATGTCAAATTTAATGGGGGCATTCCTCTTCCAGTTGGATTCTATAGGGATCAGAATAATTTCCAAACAGAAACCGATGATGCTAATTATGGTTATGGGTTGTTGGTTTATGATGTAACAAATTTAATAAAAACTGGAGAAAATACATTTGTTTTGAATAAGAAAGATGAATATCCTGCAGTTTATCCAAGCACTTTAATTTACATGTATAATACTACTCCAAGTTCTAAAATTAAAGAGGTATATATTTCAAATGGTGTTGATTTGCTTGGAAATATTTATAATTTAGCAAATAGGAATGTTGCATCTAATGTTGGTGTTGATTTAAATCCTGATTTGGTTGAAGATGCAAAATTATATGTTTTTGCTGCCGGTGCTGAAAAAAATGAAGGTGATATTTCATTTAATACTATTTTAAATTCAAATGTTTGGGATGGAACATTACATACAACAGACCTTTATTCATTAGATATTAAAGATAAAATAAGGCATAATAATTCAATTTCATTCATTTCAACCAATTCTACAATTCAAGCATTGCAACAAATCATTGTTATTTCTAAAAATATACAAACAGCCGTTTCTAATATTGACAGTGAATATGGCAATTTGGTTTTTGCAGGCATTGAAAATAATATAAATCTAAATATTTCCAATACTAGAAGTGGAAAATTCACTGTGAATTTGTTAGCTAATGGAATATGTGTCAATTCTACGGAAATCACTTTAAATAGGAATTCAATCTCTTTAATGTTAAAAGATTCTACTATTCGTCCGGTAACTAAAAATTCAGTATATGGGAAAACTAATGATAAAGTGAATTATACAGCCGTAATTTTGTCAAACGGCAAAATTGTAGACTCATCTTCTTATGTTCTACCTGTTTTGTACAACGGTTATTTAGGTAAGGATTTAGCATATCCTCATGAAGAAGATGCATTGTTCTTCAATGGAACTATTACCGGTGATATTGTCATTGACACTAAAGAGAATTACTTGCCGATTCCAACCCTCAAAAGAACTGATATTTGGAATGTTAATTTGCCTAAAAATTCTAACTTTGTAAAAGCATTTATTTATGTTCCATATTATTTCTTTAATCCTTCTTTAGGAGTAAATGAAGGTAAAAACATGTTTTCAACAATGTTTAATGGGGTAAAAGTAACTCCAATCGGATTTTATAGGGATCAATCCAATTATGGTGCTGATGAGGACTATGGTTATGGACTTTTGGTTTACGATGTTTCTGATTTAATTAAGAAAGGGGACAACACATTTAGTTTAGATAAAACTAAAGCAACTACTAATGTATGCCCAAGCACTTTAATTTATTTGTTCAATACAACAGGAAGTTCCGTTAGAAAAAATGTTTATATTTCCAATGGCGCAGATTTGCTTTCTTCAGATGAAATCAGTGCATTAAAACAAGTTAAGTCAGATTCATTAATTAATGTTGATTTAAATAATGTAAATGATGCAACTTTGTATGTTTTCGCAACTAATGCCCAAAAGGGTGAAGGCAACATCATATTCAATGGAAAGAAATTTGCAGATGTTTGGAATGGTAAAACTTTAACCAGTGAAGTTTACTCCGTAAATGTTAAAGATAAGATAAAAGCCACAAATTCAATTTCTTTTGTTTCAACCGCTTCCACTATTTTATCATTACAGAAAATATTAGTGACTTCAATGCCAAAGATTACAACAAGCATCTCTGCAAATAATGTAAATATGGCTTATTTAAGTGGAAAACAGCTGATTGTAACTTTAAAAGATAATAAAGGCAATGTTTTATCAAAAAAGAATGTTTCAATTAAATTAAATGGAAAAACATATGACAGAACTACTGATTCCAATGGTAAAGCAAAATTAACCATTTCATTAGCTCCTAAAACCTATTCTGCATCAATAACATTTGCAGGCGATGGGATGTATGTTGGTTCAACTTCAAAGGTTAACGTCGTTGTTAAAAAAGCGACACCAAAGATAGTTGCATCTAAAAAGACATTCAAGGTTAAAACAAAGACTAAGAAGTATACAATTACTTTTAAGACCAATACCGGAAAGCCAATGAAGAAGGTTAAGGTTACTTTAAAAGTTAAAGGTAAGACCTATAAGGCAACCACTACCGCTAAGGGTAAAGCCACTTTTAAAATAACAAAATTGACCAAAAAAGGAAAGTTCACTGCCACTATTAGATATTCAGGAAACAAAAATTACAAGGCAGTTTCAAAATCTGTTAAAATTACCGTTAAAAAATAGAGACACAATCTCTATTTTCCTTTATTTTTTCTAAAAATATTTTAATAATTATATTCTAAACTATTTTTATGAAAGTTTTTGGTATTTGTGCTAGTCCGCGAAACAACACTACGGAATATGTCCTTTCAAAAGCGCTTGCTAAGTTGGATGAAAATGGATTCGACACGGAAATTTTCACTTGTATGGGCAAAGACATCAAACCTTGCATGCATTGTGACTATTGCCTTGAACATAAGGAATGCATAATCAATGATGATATGCAGGAAGTCTATGATGGTCTTTTGAATGCTGATGGAATTATTTTGGCCACTCCGATTCAAAGCGGGGGAATCAGCAGCAACATGGCGGCTATCATGGATCGAACCAGAGCTTTGGAGGCAGTTGACTATAATATTTTAAGAGGCAAGATTGGAATGAGCATTGCGGTCGGGGGAGACCGCACAGGCGGACAGGATTTCGCGCATCTGAAAAATGTAACATATTTTATGATACATGGAATCATTCCGGTAAGTGGAGGGCCTTTCGGTTCTAATTTGGGCGCTTCTTTTTGGTCAAATGATTCATTGGAAGATATTAAAAATGATTCATATGGAATGGAATCATTAAACAGGACTTTGGTCGAATTTGAAAATTTCTTAAATAAGTATATATTTAAATAGTATCATATGTTTATATTAGTTATAGTTAATTTTTAAGGTTATATCATGGCAAATAAGTTAATACGTGGCAGTTTGATTATATTGGTTGGTAATATTATTTTCCGTATTGGAGGATATCTCTACCGATTTTTAATGGCTATTCTTTTAGGTCCTACTGCGTATGGTATTTTGGGTATTACTTTGCCGTTTCAGGGAATTTTCCAGACATTATCAGCGGGTGGGCTTCCTCCTGCAATAGCAAAATATGTTGCAGAGTATGAAGCCGTTGATGAAAAGGACATGGCCAGACAAACGATTTATACGGCCTTGAAGATTATGGTATTTTTAGGTCTGTTCTTCGGAGCCTTGATGATATTTGTTGTGGCTCCATATCTGGCTTATGATTATTTAGAAAAACCTGTTACCCTGATTCCATTGCAGATTATTGGTCTGATTACTCCTTTCAGTGTAATTGTAGGTGCATTTAGAGGTGCATTTCAGGGAGTATATAAGATGGAATATATCGTATATACCCGTGCCGTGGAACAGCTTGGTATGATCTTATTTGCGACAGTTTTCGTTTTAATCGGATTTTCAGTAATTGGTGCATTATGGGGTACTGTTTTAGGATATTCCCTATCTGTTGTTGCTGCCTTTTATCTTTTTAAATATCGTCTGGGCGATTTAATTCCAAAACCTAGTGAAGATTTTGTTTTTACCAGACGAGATGAGTTAAAATTGTCCGGAACTTTAGTTAAATTTTCCATTCCGGTTATCATCACAGCTATTGCTGAAATGCTTATTTATAACATTTGTACTATTGTAATGGGTAGATTTTTAACATTGGATGAGATAGGCTTTTTTGCGGCTGCAGATCCTATTGCAAGATTGCCTTTAATCATTTCCGTTTCTATCGCAACCACGATTTTGCCGGCTTCATCCGAAGCATTCAAGCTTAAGGACATTAACATGCTTCAGAAGTATGTGTCAGATGCATATAAGTTCTCATTGCTGTTCGTTGTTCCGATGTGTGTGGGACTGGCATTGTTTGCGGCACCTACCTTAAGGGTGCTTTACTTTAAAAATCCAGCTTATGTTGCAGGAGCAATTGCATTGTCAATATTATCATTAGGTATGACCTTTTATTCCATATTTGCTATTTCAACCAGTATTATTCAAGGAATAGGAAATCCAAGGATTCCGATGTACATATTGGTTGGGGGTTCAATAGTAACAGGATCCCTCAATTG
This sequence comes from uncultured Methanobrevibacter sp., assembly GCF_902770715.1. Taxonomy (GTDB): domain Archaea; phylum Methanobacteriota; class Methanobacteria; order Methanobacteriales; family Methanobacteriaceae; genus Methanocatella. The sequence goes on from NZ_CACXTS010000019.1 coordinate 35,484, forward strand.
GTATTTGGTTCCATTTTTAGGAATTGCTGGTGGAGCATTGGCTACAAGCATTGCCTGCTTTTTGATGATGGTCCCTTGTGTTTATATGGTATTCAGATTGACAAAAACCAAGGCGCCTACAAAGGCTATAGTTAAAATATTGTTGGCTTCCGCAATCATGGGCGTATTTGCGTATTTCATTCCAAAATCCACTGTTTGGCTATTCCCTGGAATATTTGCATGTATGATTGTCTATTTCTTTGCTTTGATTTTAGTCAAATTCTTCCAGAAAGATGATATTGAAAGTCTAAGGAATTTTTCAGCTAAATTTGGTCCATTGTCCAAAATGGTAAATAAGATGTTAAATCTTGTTGAAAAACTCGAATTTAGAGATTAATTTTTTCGATATGAAAATATCAATTGAAAATATTTTCGATTTTCATCATATCAAATCAAATAGAAAAGTTATTTAATAATAAAACCGATAAATATACTATTATAATTCGGGGGATTTATAATGGCTGATGTAAAAGCAGGTGTTGAATATAAAATAAATGTTGATGGAAATTCTTTTCTTTTGGATAGTAAAAAATATCAACTTTTACAATCAATCTTGGATACTGGTTCACTTACTGCAGCCGCAAAGGAGATTAAGGTTTCATATAGGACTGCATTGAACTACATTGAAAAAATGGAATCAACATTGAATGTTAAAATTGTGAGCACTACAAAAGGTGGGAAAGGTGGAGGTGGAGGAACTTCACTAACTGATGAAGGATACTCTATCTTGAAAGAATGTAAAAAGATTAATGCAATTATGGAACTTCATAAGGACGTTAATGAAATTGAAGCCGAAGTCGTTGACATTAATGAAGTTAAAGGCGTAATGACCATTAAAATGAATCAATTTGAGATTAATGCTCCATTAAATAGGAAATATGTTGTTGGAGATAAGATACTCGCTTTAATTAGTTATGATAACATCTTTTTAATGTTGGAACCTCAAACTTCAAGCATCCGTAATATTTTAAAGGGTCAAATCGTTGAAATGAAACTTCAAAACGAGATCATTCGGGTGAAAATTGATGTTGGCGGTGTTGTCTTATGCAGTGACATCACAGTTTCTGCGGAAAAAGAATTAAATCTTAATATTGGTAAAGAAATATATATAGGATTTAAGGCAATGTCTGTTGCAACATTGAAATTATGATTTTGAGGGGATATTTATGTTACAAATTTTAGTCGATGAGGATAAATGTATTGGTTGTGGAAATTGTTATGATATTTGTCCGAAAGCAGCTAAAATTTGGAAAGTAGGTCGTGTTGCACATATATTAGATTTAAGATATTGTCATGTTTGTACATTATGTGCAATGGAATGCCCTACAGACTGCATTAAAATCATACGTCCAGGTGAAGAGGCATAAATGCTTTGACGTTAAATTAATTATTTTATAGGTTAGATTATGACTAGAAATGCAAATGTTTCAAGAAAGACATCTGAAACTGATATCAATATAAAAATGGATCTTGATGGAATTGGCGAATATAACATTTCAACCGGAGTAAATTTCTTCAATCACATGTTGGAATCATTTTCAAAACACAGTATGGTTGATTTGGATGTTCAGGCAACCGGAGATATTGAAATTGATGACCACCACACAATAGAGGATATTGGAATCTTGCTGGGTGAAGCATTCGATGAAGCCATTGGCGATAAGAAAGGAATCAAGAGAATGGCTCACGCGATTGTACCGATGGACGATTCCGTTGCAACAGTTGCTATTGATATTAGCGGTCGCAGCTATTGCAATATGAATCTTGATTTTAAAAATGAAAAAATTGGAGACATGACTTCTGATGTTGTAATTCATTTCTTCGAATCTTTTGCTTCAAGTGCTAAGGTAAATATTTACGGCACTGTTGAAGGAGCAAATGACCATCACAAAGCTGAAGCTGTTTTTAAGGCATTTGCTAAATCTATAAAAGAAGCAGTTAAAGTTGAACATGATCAGATTCCTTCTACAAAAGGAGTATTATAGCTAATTTACTTAGCTATCTTTTTTTTAATTTTTTTAAAACAAGGGTAATTCTTTTTTTTAAATAGCCGCATAGCTATCATGTTTTAATTTTTGTAAAAATAGTAAAAAAAATAAAAAAATGAAGTAGCAGGAATGCTACTTATTGTGGTTTTGAGATTAATTCTGTTTTACAACCTGGGTTTCCTTCTTTCATGTGAGGAGTTCTTAAAACAGTATCATTTGCTTTTTCGATTTCTCTTGCTTCTTGTGCTAATTTAGCAGCACATGCAGCAATTTCGTGAGCAGCAGCTACTAATGGG
>NZ_CACXTS010000020.1 GCF_902770715.1 uncultured Methanobrevibacter sp.
TTTAAGAGGCAATTTACTGAAAGTGTAAGTCCAATTATTATCATCGGATAAAACAGTTCTGTTAACTTCTACACCATCACCTAATAAAATAACAGTAATATTCTTAGGCCTGAAACCATCTTGATTATCAGCATCATCCCAAACTTTAGTAACATTAACCTCAGTTTCACCAGGAATGTGAGTGTTAATAATTACAAAACTACCGTTTTCTCCAGTAATTTCTACAGTATAATATGTAACATTAAACTCTTGAATAGTATAATTAATCACAGTACCATTACTTTTAAGAGGCAATTTACTGAAAGTGTAAGTCCAATTATTATCATCGGATAAAACAGTTCTGTTAACTTCTACACCATCACTCAGTATCATTCCATTTTTTAGTAACATTAACCTCAGTTAACAAAGGAACGTGAGTGTTATTAATCACAAAAGTATAATTTGCAACCTTATCAATCACAACAGTATAATTTGTAACATTAAACTCATCAATGGTATACTCAATCACAGTACCATTATTATTTACAGGCAACTTAACAAAGGTGTAAGTCCAATTATTATCCTCAGACAAAACAGTCCTGTTAACTTCAACACCATCACCTAATAAAATAACAGTAATATTAGCAGGTCTGAAACCATCTTGGTTATCAGCATCATCCCAAACCTTAGTAACATTAACCTCAGTTTCAAGAGGAACATGAGTGTTATTAATTATAAAATTATAATTATTTCTGGTAATAGCAACCTTATAACCAGTAACATTAAACTCTTTAATCTCATAGGTAATATTTTTATATTCTAGAGTACTGACTGGTAAACTATGGAAAGTGTAAGTCCAATTATTAGCATCAGATAAAACAGTTCTGTTAATTTCATTTTCATCAGCTAATAATACAACGGTAACATTCTTAGGTCTGATACCATCTTGGTCGTCAGCATCATCCCAAATTTTTGTAACATTTATATCAATTAGCGGCAATACAACAACAGTTGCATCATCCCAAACAACGGTATCATTCTCATTACAGGTAGCATTAGCAACATTAGTCCAATTACCAACCTCTAAAGCTACAGCAGTGATAGTAAATAGATAAGAATCGCCAACATTCAACTGATCAATGACTAAAATACCAGAGCCCCTATTGTAAGCGGTATCATTACAACCGGTTACTCTGAATTGAGATGGAACAACATCATTAACAATGACATCAGTAGCATTGAAAGGACCATTATTGGTTATATTAATAGTAAATACAACAGTGTCATTGACATAAACAGGACTTTGATCAACAGTTTTATTGATTGTTAGATTTAATCCTTCAACACCAAATATTGCAGTGAAATTGTATGCTGCAGTATAATATGGAGTTTCGAGATAAGTACCGATAATTTCATAGAATCCAACATCCAATCCTGTTAAGTTAAGCTTAATTGTACCGTCAATGTCAGTTCTTATATAACTATCATTAAGAACTTCACCGGTGAGAGTATTTCTTACGGTGTAATAAATTACTTGGTTGTTTTCCTTATCATCTTCATATAAGTCTTCCCCGTCGTTACTGTTTTCCCATCCGTAAACAGGAACCACATCATAATCAGGGGTTGTCTTAATATATTCTGTACCATTATGATAGAACAGATACGAAATATTGTTTACAGTAATATTACTGCTTCGTGCATGGTCATGAATAGCATTAGCAATATTGTCTCCTCCAATATGGCTGATGGTAATAATCATTTCATCACCAGGTTCAAATTTGGTTTTATCCGGAGGATAAATATCTAACAAATGAGTTGCAGCCTGATTGTCGAAGAAATCTGAATCTTCAATATGCAAGGATGAATTTTCTACATAAATTGCTGAACCGTTGATAGCGGTGTTATTTACGAAATAACCTTGAATATTCGCATTTTGAGAGTCGGATATATGGAAAGCTCCTCCTTCACCTATATTGTCCTCAAGACTATCACCAGTAGCATGGTTATTAGTGAAAGTAGAGTTTTGAACTATCAAATTGTTAGCTCCTAGAAGTTGAGCGAATCCACCGTTTAAAGCGTTGTTATTGTCAGCATATATGTCATCGAAATAGGTATTAGTACCGTCGACATATAAAGCTCCACCGTTATCTTTAGCAAAGTTGTTTGAAATATTATTGCTGGTGAAATTTGTATTGTCACCGGAAATATATATCGCACCACCTGAATTGTCAGTGTCTCTTACCTCATTAGGTAGAGCTGTGTTGTTTATGATGGTGTTATTGAAGAATTTTGCATTGCTTCCATCAATGGACATAGCACCACCTACTGGAGCGGTATTGTATGCAAATAAACTGTCTTCAACAAGAGTGTTTTCACCAATAACATATATTGAACCACCCTCTGAATCAGCAGTGTTATTTTTTGAAGTAATATTACTAAATACAGCATTATCACCAATAATATGGAATCCAGCACCTAAACCTGAAGTTTCAGGATCACCATTACATACTGCAGTGTTATAGCTAGCTTCTGAATCAGTGATTTGAGTATTTGCACCTTCTACATAAGCACCTGCACCATTTTCAGCAGTGTTATTGAAAAAGTTTGAATTGGTAATTTTTGTATTTGCACCTTCGATGTATACTGTACCATTGACTGCAGAGTTACCAGTTAAGGTTGAATTTTCAACAATAGTGCCTGAACCATGAATGTACATAGCAGCACCATTATTTGAAGCAGTATTGTTCTCAAAGACTGTATTTATGATTTTGGTATTATTACCATACACAAAAACAGCACCTGCATTACCTTTAGGATACTGAGGGCCAACTTGGGTATTAGAATGATCTTGACCATCAACTCTTGCCTGATTATTTATGAAGGTACAATTCTCAATAGTCATATTATTCCCTTCAATATTATAACCCCAGAATGCATCATGTTGATACTTGATTCCACCAACCATAATAGCAGCACCTTCTCCACCGGTGTTATTGATGAAGTCAGAGTTTCTTATAATTACATTGTTGTGGCTTATTCCAAGTGCACCACCATATTCGGCTGTTGATGTACAATTAATAAACTTACAGTTATCAATCACTTGAGGGTCTGTAATATAATCATCCCCTTGGTGACTGCTTTCACCGGTGTAATTTCCATGTATATAAACTGCGAACCATCGAGAAGTAACATTGATAAAATTACAATCAATTAAACTACTTGCAACGCGTCCGCCACCACCTTGATATTCGTCTGAAATACAGAAAGCACCACCGTGATTAGCAGAGCTTGTATTAATAAAGTTACATCCAACAAGTTTAGCACCGAAGAGTACACCTAACTGACCGGAACCGTCGTTCATTTGATTATTACCACCACCGGTATAAGTTTGTTTACAGTTGGTAAAATTACAGTTAGTTAGAACTACTGGATTACCATGACTACCCGGAGTATTCGCCTCGTGACATCCATATATGAAAAAAAGATGCTCACGGGACTCAAGATTATTAAAAACAACATTTGTCAAAGACCCACTGTTGAAACTAAACATTCTCCCATTAGGAGCCCTTAAGTTTTCAAAAGTAACGTCCACTAAATTATAACCAGAATTAATAGTATAATATCCATTTTCTTGAGTACCAGCGAAGGTCATTGAACCAACTGTAGCCATTACACCATCACCATCACGGTATCCTCCAACAATCCTAATATTCCGAATAGTCACATTCTGATTTCGAGGGGCAGTTAAAGTACCTGAATCTCTATAGGTGTGACCGTCAAGATAGAGTACATCTCCAGGTTGAAGTTGTGCGATTCGATTCATTAACTGTTGTGTAGTAGCACCGTCATTCATGTGGTATTCAGCGCCCAGCACAGGCTCATCATTACTAGCACCAAGAAGTTCTGAATCTTTCTCAGCACCTAAAACTATTAAACTATTATTATCTATTTCTAAATCATTAACCGCACCAAGAATATTATTACCATTCTCAGCACCAAGAATCTCTAAATCATTCCCAGCACCTAAAACTATTAAACTATTATTATCTATTTCTAAATCATTAACCGCACCAAGAATATTTTTACCATTCTCAGCACCAATTATATTATCATCATTATTTATTTCTACATCATTACTAGAACGCAATAAATTTGTTTCATTATTATAATCATCTATTTCAATTTCATCATCTATTTCACTGTCCGTACCCAATGAATTATAATCTGCTTCATCGATAGAATCCACAGCCAAAGTGTTTGAAGTTCCCCTGATTGGACTTGCATCAGACATTGATAGAGTATTTAGTTCGCCCGTGTTTTGATCGTATGTTACATTTTCACTTGCCACCACAAATGAAATCGAAAATATCGTTAAAAATAGTATTAAAGTTAAAAACATACATCGCTTGAAACGCATAATATTCTCCTTTTCTAAACTTAATACCGTTTAACTTTAATTCTAATGAAAACTTTTTGCCTTTTAATAATAAGAAATAATGGAAAAAAATCTGCGAAATTAATACAATAAATACTAAAATTATAGCACTATCGTTTTAATTTAACCAGCCGAAAAACTTTGCCTCAATAAATATACAAATACTAAAAAAAACTACGAAATACAATAAATTAATATTAAATCAGCGCTATCGTTAAGTTTAACCAAGTGAAAACATTTGTCATTAAATAATATACAATATAATAGAAAAAAATTTCGGAATAATACAATAAAATACAATAGGCACTTTAAAGTATCAATTGATATATTGATTTTTAACATATATAAATCTTTATATATCTTAGAAGGATGTAAAATAAATTAAACTCAAAAAAAGCGATAAAAAAAGCATGATAATAAATAAAATAAAATATAACTACAAGCAGCCACTGAAAAACATTAGATCCCTAATGATTTAAAGTAACTGGTTTGACTGATGCCTAGACCTATATGCGAATATAGCAAATAGTTATATTTAAATTACTTATTATCGCTTATGCAATTACTTCCTATTTAATATGCTTGGACCTAATTAAATAGAAAGCCCGAATGCTATTTTTTTTCTAGGTTAGCTCCTATAATTTGAATCATGATTGCTCATGATTTAAGCTTGGTTAAAGCTTTCGACAGTCCCTAAATTTAAGTAGGAATCTATCTAATTCCGATTTTTTTTTCAAATATTTAATACTATTTTAACAAATTTTTCATTAACATACATGCTCTAATTATATCTGCTATAATCCAAACATATATGCAATTTAATTTATGATAAATGTTCAATATAAAGTTTACTATGTTATTTTGTTTTTATTCAATGAAACAAAAAATATGTGAATATAATATTTTACAAAACGAAATAAATTAAACTAAAACATTGAAATAAAGAATTTTTTTAAAAAAAAATGTAATAAAAATTTTACATCAGATATTAAAATTGTATAAAATATTTTACATTAAATGAATAAATTAAATTTTTTCATGAATTACTGCAATCCAAAAAAATTATAAAACTTAATTTTTATTTAATATAATATTACATATATAATAAATATGAGTACATTAGAAAAGATGAAAGTCCTAACAGATTCTGCACAATATGATCTGTGCGACTATGTCAGCCACAACAAAAGTTCACAGGTCAACTTGCCCGGAATATATGAAGCGATAGGTCATAATGGATGTAAAATTCCTCTTTTCAAAACATTATTAACAAACAAATGTAAAAACGATTGCAAATATTGCATTAACCAATCTAGACGAAACTTTACAAGACTTGAACTATCACCTGAAGAACTTGCCCGCGCGTTTCTTGGATATTACAATAGAGGTCTTGTCAATGGACTGTTTTTAAGTTCAGGAATTTCAGGCGATGTGGACTCTACCATGGAAAAACAAATAGAAACTGTTCATCTACTGAGAAACAAATATGGCTACGATGATTATATCCACCTAAAAGTTGTGCCTGGTGCAAGCAAGGATTCAATAAAAAGAGCAATGGCACTGGCAAATAGAGTCAGTATCAATATTGAAGCTGCAACACCGTCCGGTCTTGCGGAACTGTCATCTACTAAAGACTACAATAAAGACATATTGAAAAGGCTATCCTGGATAAACAGTCTGCAGAATAAAAGCACAACATATCCAAATTCTACTCATACTACACAGCTTATTGTCGGTGCAAACAATGAAAGTGACAGAGAAATATTGAGTAGAATGGAAAAAATTTACAAAAAATCAGATTTAAAAAGGACATATTTCTCAGCATTTACACCTATTGAAGAGACAGAATTTTCAAATAAGAAGGCATGTTCAACAGATAGAACTGCAAAGCTATATAATGCTGACAGTTTACTAAATGATTATCATTATAGCATTAAAGAGTTAGTTTTTGATGAAGATGATAAGTTGTCACTTGAGCAGGATCCAAAGATTTTAGCTGCAAAAAATATGGATATATTTCCAGTAGAAATAAACAGTGCCCCCTTTGTAGAACTTATTAGAGTTCCAGGAATCGGTGTAAAATCTGCACGTGAAATAATTTCTATTAGGAAAAAAAAGCCATTCTCAAATAAGGAGCAACTCAGAAAATTAGGGGTTGTAGTCGATAGAGCTGAACCATATATAAAAATAAGTGGAGAATATCAGACCACATTTGATTTTTAAGTTTATTACCAAAGTATTTGATGAATAAATCAATTTTTATTAATTTAAATCATCGAAAAAATAAGTAGAATAATATAAAAATTTTCGTATACAATATATTAAAGATAAAATATATTGTCTACTAGTTCAAGTGTAAATAATAATTAAGAAATTTAGTAATCATCAAACAATGCCCATATTTCAGGGTATTTTTTAGCAACTGCCTCTTCAATTAAAAGGGATGCCTCTTTTGAAATACTAAATTCAGGTTCTGTTTTTCTCAAATATCTGAAAACGGCAGAAGACCTTGAAGACCATAAAGTAATCCTAGGATTCTTATCAACAATTGCCTTAACTTCCTCTACATGTTCCTTTTGGATTTTGAGTTCTTGTGATGATGGTATATTTTTTTCGCCGCTTTTATCGCTATGTAAGTCTTCGGATTCGATAGAATCCACTTGTACCTCCTCTTCTTGGACAGACTCCTCAGTGATATCGCTTGCAGTGGAATTCGAATTATCTTCTTGATCATTTTCTTCCTCGATTTTTTCAAAAATATTTTTCTCTTCTTCATTAGATTTATCTTCTTCTACTGGCATATCTTCTTTTTCATTTAACAAATCTTCAAGAGATTGAGTAGAATTACTGTCAAAATCTTCATTATAATAATCTGGAATTAATGAATCTAATCCTTTTCCAAGACCCTTTCTAGCCATTATTTACCTCCCATACTCCTTTCTAAATTTCTCTTAACCGTTTTAAATTGGCTTTTTCCTTGTACATCTATACTTTTCCTTGCTTCATTCAACTGGACATTTTCATCCCTTTGAATTATTTCCCTGGCTAATTTCAAATAAGCTTTTGTACCTGTACTTTCAGGGTCATAAATTAAGCAAGGTTTTCCGAAACTAGGAGCTTCAGCTAATCTAATATTTCTTGGAATGATAGTTTTAAACAATAAATTTGATTCGCCAAAATAGCTTTTCAGTTCTTTATGAACATCTTTACTAAGTCTAGTTCTCTTATCAAATAGAGTAAGGAGAATTCCTTTAATTGGAGTGGGGCTTCTAAGCCTTTTTTCAACCAATTTAATAGTATTGATCAAATCAGCTACCCCTTCTAAAGCATAATACTCAGCTTGAATAGGTATTAAAACACTATCTGAAGCTACTAATGCATTGACTGTTATGACTCCTAATGAAGGAGGTAGATCTATGAAGATGTAATCAAATAATGGGACAACATCTTTAAGAGTTTCTTTAAGGATAATATGATAGTTTTCACGTCTAGAAAGCTCCATTCCGGCACCACTAAGGGATATATTACTTGGGATAATAAATAAATTTTTAATAAACGTAGGAATTGTTGCTTTTTTAACATTTATATCCCCAATAATGGCATCGTATATTGTATTTTCTATTTTAGTCTTATCAATCCCAAAACTAGTTGTGGCATTAGCTTGAGGATCCATATCAACCACCAAAACAGATTTTCCCATTACGGCCAGAGATGTTGCAGTATTAACAACAGTGGTTGTCTTCCCACAACCCCCTTTTTGATTCATCACGGCTATTACTTCACTCATTTAAAGAATTCTCCTATTTCTGATAAGTTTTAAGTTATCAGTTATGATGTATAACTTAAAATTTAAAGGGTTTAAAGAATAACTTGTAAGTTATCCAGTATAAGTTAAAAGGATTAAGTTAAATCTTTTATGTTAAAACTTAAAGGAGATAACTTATCAGTTTTAACTTCTAAGGGATAGGAATTAAGTTTTAAGTTAAAACATCCAAGTTATAAAAAATAAGTTTTAAGAAATAACTTATCATAACTAACTTTTAACAAATAAGTTATATTTTATAACTTCTCTCTTATAAAGTATTTGTTTTCACAAATAAGTTATTAGTTATTTGTTAATAGTTATAAGTTATAACAAATAAAAAAATAATAAGTTATAAGTTATAACAATAAAAAATTAAAAAAAATAAAGAAGGAAATTATTTTGCATTCTGCAAAGTTCCTTCAAAATAACTGGAGTAACCTTTCAAGTCTAACATTCCATGACCGGAGAAATTCATGACAATAGTCTTTTCTTCACCAGTTTCTTTACATTTCAATGCTTCATCGATAGTAGCTCTGATTGCATGAGTAGTTTCAGGAGCAGGAAGAATACCTTCTGTACGGGCAAAAGTAATACCTGCTTCAAAGCAATCTCTTTGGTGAACCGCTCTAGGATCAATATATCCTTCTTTAGTCAAAAGGGAAACGATAGGTGACATTCCATGGTATCTTAATCCTCCAGCATGAACGGATGGAGCAACAAAATCATGACCTAAGGTAAACATCTTAAGCATTGGTGTAAATCCGTTGGAATCTCCAAAGTCATAATCATAAGTACCTTCTGTAAGTGTTGGACAGGCAGTAGGTTCAACTGCAACAAATTGGGTATCGGAGTTGCCATCAATCTTGTCTTTAATAAATGGGAATAAAGATCCGGCAAAATTACTTCCACCGCCTGCACATGCAATCATTATATCAGGAGTTTCTTCAGCAATCTCCAATTGAGTTTTTAATTCTTGACCAATGATGGTTTGGTGGAGCATTACATGATTCAAAACGCTTCCTAAGGAATATTTTACTTCATCATTTTCCAAAGCCTCTTCCATAGCTTCAGAAATAGCTACACCTAAAGAACCAGGATGGTCAGGATTATTAGCTAAAATTTCACGGCCGACCTTGGTATTTTCACTAGGGGAAGCATAAACATTTCCATCATAAATATTCATGATGTTCTTCCTGTCAGGTTTCTGATTAAAAGATACTTTAACCATGTAAACGGTACATTCCAAATCAAGCAAATTACATGCAAGTGATAAAGCAGTACCCCATTGGCCTGCACCGGTTTCAGTAGTCAATCGTTCAACACCTTCTTTTTTAGCAAAATATGCTTGAGGAATAGCTGAATTCAACTTGTGGGAACCGGTTGGAGAAGTGTCTTCCCTTTTAAAGTAGATTTTGGCCGGAGTATTTAAATATTCTTCAAGTCTGTTAGCCCTAACCAATGGAGTAGGTCTTCCCATTTCCATATATAGGTTTCTAACTTCCTCTGGAATTTTAATATAACGGTCGCTAGCGAATTCTTGTTCCAAACCAGCTTTTGTAAACGCAAGTTGTAATGCTGCAATTTGATCTTTTCCTTCACTATTCTTAGGAGCCGGAAGCTCGCAAGGCAAATCGGCAAGCATATTGTACCATTGCTTTGGCACTTCATCTGATGATAATTCAATTTTATAAGTCATAATAATAGATTATATAATGTACTATTTAAAGCTTTTTTGTACAAAAATGTACTATTAAATATATTAATAATATAAAAAACAATCTAAAAACATGAGAATATTAGCTATAGATGTGGGAACTGGAACCCAGGACATAATGATTTGTGATACTGAAAAGGAACTGGAAAACTCAATGAAAGTAGTTCTGCCTTCACCTCACTTATATATCTCACAACAAATAAGAGAAATCGAAAACGATATCTATTTCGATGGAGAAATAATGGGTGGAGGAAAAATTAAAAAAAGCATCCAGAAACACATGGAAAAAGGATATAATGTTGTAATGGAGCCGACTTGCGCAAAGACAATACGCGATAATTTAGAGCAGGTCAAGGCCATTGGAATTGAAATCGCTGACGATACAAAAGAATATAAAGATTACAGCAAAATAACACTGGGTGATATTAATATTACAAAATTATCCGAATTTTTATTGGGCTACGACTTAGAATTCGATTTTGATAAAATCGCAATTGCAGTTCAGGACCACGGATACAATGAAAATATGGGGGACAGGGACTTCAGATTTGAAAAAATCAGAGAAAAGGTATCCGAACCTATTTCACCATTGGAATTTGGATTTAAGGAAGATGTGCCAGAATACTTTACAAGGATGCAGGCCGTAAGAAGGCAGGTTGAAAGGGAAGGAATTGAAGAGCTGCCTTTAGTGATGGATACCAAGTTTGCTTCAATAGCTGGAATGTGCTATGATGAAGTGGCAATGAAACTTAATAGCTTCATTGTCATTGACATAGGAAATGGCCACACCACAGCGGCATCAATAGAAGACGGTAAAATTCAAGGAGTATTTGAACATCATACTTCAAGCTTGACAGGTGAATCCCTTGAAAGATACATTAAAAGATTGGCTTCAGGTGAAATAACACACGAAGAGGTTCATGAGGACTTCGGGCATGGCGCTCATGTATTAAATCCTATTTCCGAAATAGAAAAGGTCATTGTAAGCGGACCAAAAAGAGAGTTGATTGAAAAGACAAATCTAGATTGGCATCATGCGGCCCCAGGAGGGGATGTCATGATGACTGGAACTATCGGTTTAATCAAAACTGCTTTGGGATAGATAATCATGTTAAAAATGGATTCCCATATTCATAGTGAATATTCACCAGACTCAAATTCTAAAATCGATGATATTCTAGAAACTGCAAAAAACAGAAACATCGACATAATAGCTATCAGCGATCACAATACAGTAGATGGAACAAGTGAAGTTTTGAAAAAAACTAGGAATACAGATATACTTGCCATTCCATCTATAGAGATTTCTTCCACCCATGGCCATATCCTTGGATTTGGGTGTGAGGAAAATATACCTCGTGACTTATCACCTCAAGATACTATCGATAGAATTCATGATTTAGGTGGGCTTGCAATTATACCACATCCATACTGCTTTTACCGACATGGACTGTTATGCAAAAGTGACTATAACGACCTGAAAATTGATGCAATCGAAACAAAAAATGCAAGATTCATTGTCGGATACTGCAACCGCAAAGCTAAAAATTTGTCAAAAAAGGAAAACCTGCCGGCTCTTGGTGCAAGCGATGCGCACTATTGGAAATTCGTCGGAGACTGCTATAGCCTAATTGACACAGAAAAAGATATTGACAGTGTATTAAAAGCAATAAAAAAAGGTAAGGTAAAAGCCGAAGGAAAAGGAACATCAAATATTTTACTTTCAAAATATTTATTTGAAAGAAATTTTCTAAAGAAATTATATTAAAAAGAGTTTAATCACTCTTTTCAATTAAAATTTCTATAATAGATACATTTGTTTTTTCATGGTTATAGTTTTCAATTTCTTCAGTAGAAATTTGAATATCTGTAACATCTGAATCAGGAACAAACCTATTTCTTACGATTTCGGCAGCATCAACTGCACGACTAATAGCTTTTCCTCTTGCACGAAGAACAACACTATCAGAACCTTCATTGAACTGAGTAACGACAGCCAAAACATAATTCATTACGGGTTTACTTCCAACAAAAATTGTATTATTCTCCATTATAATTCACCATATAAATATTTGTGATTGATGTATATAAAATTTTACATTTTGAATATATAAATTTTAAACAGTGATAGAAAATAAATGAAAAATATACAAAAGCTATATAAATAAAAAATTTTTTTTTTAACACATAGGGTTTATAATCAAAATTAATAAAAAAAAAATATAAAAAAATTAAAAAAAAATTAAAAAATTAATTAAATTGACCTTCGAATTAATAATAATTTATTGATAGAATCTAAAACTGCCAAAATACTGGCCATCACAATATCCTGATTGATTGATCTGCCTGTGGATTTGTTTCCGTCAGGGTCTGAACATATTACAAATACATCGGCCAAAGCATCTGTACCTCCGTTGATAGCTTCCAGATTATATTCTTCAAGTTCTATATTAAGAGTATCCTGAATTAAAGTACCGATAGCATTCAAAGCCGCATCAACAGGACCTACACCAGTGCTTGCAGTTTCCTTTTCAATGCCGTCAATTTCCAATTTGACTGTTGCTGTAGGTGAAACATTAGCACCCATGGAAATGCTCAATCCCTTAATGACAATTGGAGTTTCACGGGCGGAAGCAAGCTCAGTGATAGCAATAGCTACCAAATCATCATCAGTGACACATTTTCCGCTATCGCCTAAAGACTTGATTTCGTCGAAAACCTTGCAAAATTGATCCTCATTTAAATCAATATGATACTCTTTTAATTTAGACTTTAAAGCATTGGCTCCAGTATGTTTTCCCAAAACAATACGACGTGAATGACCAACCATTTCAGGAGACATCGGCTCATATGTTGAAGCGTTGTTTAAAATCCCATGAACATGAATTCCTGATTCGTGAGCGAATGCATTATCGCCAACAATCGGCTTATTTACAGGCATTTTTACCCCGGTCAGACGACCAACCAGATTTGACAGGCTGTATAGCCTTGTGGTATCAAGGCCTAAATCAACACCATAAGCGGTTTTAAGAGTCATGACCAATTCTTCAAGGGAACAATTACCTGTCCTTTCACCCAAACCATTGACAGTAACATGAGCTTGATTAGCACCACATTCAATAGCTGTCAATGTGTTTGCAGTAGCTAAACCGAAATCATTGTGGAAATGAACGCTTATAGGAGTTTTGAAATTGTTTTTGATATCAGTTATCAATTCGCGAGTCACAATAGGTGTCAATATGCCAACAGTGTCGGGAACATCAAGGAAGTCAACCCCGGCATCAACAACCTCATTAAATACTTCAAACAGATAATCCCTTTCAGTTCTGGTTGCATCTTCTGCTGAAAACTCAACGGTCAAACCGTGGTCTTTTGCATATTCAACTGATTCTACAGCGCCTTGAATGATTTCCTCTTTAGACTTTTTAAGCTTATAATCGCGATGCAATGGGGAAGTTCCTATAAAGGTATGAATATATTCTAAATCAGCGTCAAGAACTGCATCAATGTCCCTTTTTAATGAACGGGCCAAACCTACAAGTGTAGAATCCAAATCTCTATCTTTAATTTTTTTTGCAGATTCTATTTCACCTTTTGATGAAGCGGGAAAACCTACTTCAATCTTATCGACACCCAAATTGTTAAGCTTTTGAGCAATCTGAATTTTTTCATCTACTGTCAGAGCAACACCTGGAGTCTGTTCGCCGTCCCTTAATGTTGTGTCGAAAATATAAATTTTTTCAGCAAGATTCATATTTTCACTTTTTAAAATGTCAATGTCTGTAGTCATCGCAATACTCCCCAATAATAATTAAAATATAAAGTTATAAGTATAATAAATTTATTGAAAAAAATAAGAAAAGTAGAAATTATTTTCTACCTTTCAGTTTTCTTACAGCAAAAATAGCCAGAATAACAACAACTATTAGAATAGCCAAGGAATAGAAAAACTGAATTGGAGTAGGACCTTCATTCTTTTCTATGTTCAATGAGTAAACTTGACCTGAATCATCTCCAAACAATAAGCTATCTCCATTTATTGCAGGTGAAGATGTAATAGCTGAGTTAAACAATATTGTGCCCGGATTATAGACAAACTCTTCCAAACCTGTGTACTTATTCAAGACATATAAATTGCCGTTGTTGGACCCGAAAACAACGAGATTGTCTTTTAATGCTGCAGTGGACCGGATCTTATCTCCTGTAGGATGGCTCCATTTGACAGTGCCGTCACGAACATCCAGACAGGTCATGTTTCCCTCATCTGAGCCTATATAAACGCTGTTGTCATGTTTATCAAGGGTCGGTGATGAAATTACCTTATCGTTCAAATCAACTTTCCATTTCAAATCGCCGTTTGACTTGTCAAGGCAGTATACATTGCCGTCAGTTGAACCTACAATAACGCTTTTGTTGACATATGTCGGTGAGGATAATATTTCATCCCCTGTTGTAAATTCCCAATTCTTCTCCTTGTCTGTACCTATAGAATAGATTTTGGAATTGGTTGAACCAATATAGATTGTATCATCCACTACAATAGGTGATGATTTGAGCTCGCCGTCCAGCTTTTTGTTGAAAGTGACCTTTCCATCATCATCAAGGCCGTACAAATGTCCGTCATCGCTTCCAAAGTAAACAATATCGTCGTAGAAGAATGGAGTTGAAGCTACATTATTGCAGTCATAGTCCCATACAAGGTCATGGTTGTTGATATTGATTGCCTTAAGGCCATCTTCACATCCGATATACAGCCTGTTCTTATGAATTATCGGTGATGAATTTGTTGGTGACTTCAAATCAAAATCCCATTCTTCCTCACCTGTTTCCATGTCAATAGCTTTTAAAATTCCATCCTGTGAAACTACATAAACATGATCCTTGTAAATGGCTGGAGATGAGTGAACGGGAGACCCCATATTAAATGTCCATAAATTAGTTACAAAATCCGAACTTTCATCCCTATAAGCATTATGATTAACATCCCCTGCAAATGAATTCCAATTTTCAGCTGCAATCGGAGATAAACACAAAATAAAAATAATTAACCCTATCAATAATTTTTTATACATATCCATAACCTCCTACACATCCCTATTAAATCGTTTTACACCAACGATAAAGAACAATACAGTAAATCCTAATAAAATAACTAAATCAAACCATACATCTCCTAAAGTTTGACCTTTAAGCATTACTCCCCTCATAGCATCATTCAAATAAGTAAGCGGGAAAATGTAAGCTAATTTTTGTAAGATCCAAGGCATTGTTTCAATTGGATAAAATACTCCTGATACAAACATCATAGGCATTGAAAACGGAAGGGATATTTGAGCATAATCCTCTTGAGTCTGTGTTCTTGCCGAAAGCATTATTCCAAAACCGACAAAGCACAATGCACCAATGACTAAAACTATGAATGTCTGTAGGAATCCACCTTTAATACTGACATTGAATAATAGAACCGCCATGAAAATCAGTATCAACGCTCTGACCAATTCGATTAGAAGTTTGGCTGCAATCTTACCGCCAATGACCGTTGAGACAGATGTAGGTGTCATGAACAATCTTGCAAGCTCACCGGTTTCCCTTTCTCCTGCAATAGTAGCGCCCATACCCATCATACAGCTCATCATGATGGTCATTCCTAAAATAGCCGGGACCAAAAAGTCAATGTATTTAATATTTCCATAAATTCTGTTTATATGCAAGCTTATATCATCCTTGAAATTGTTTAGGGAATGTGAAATGCTTGGCTCAATGTCGGCATCCTTTGTAGACACGCTTGTCTGTGCCGCAACCATATTGGACAGCCTATAAAATATTCCTTGAGTTGAAGATTCAAGAATTTGTGCCGCCATTTGATCGGAAGAATCAAGGTAAAGGGTCACTCCCTTCTGATGAGAGGAATCGTCATCATAATCCGATGGGAGAATTATGGCTGCCTTAACTTCAGCATTGTCAACACGCTCTTTTCCCTCATCCAAATCATCAATGACTTCAACGACATGATAGGTTTCTGTTGATTTAATTGTATCAAGTGTTAAATCAGTCAAATCACCATGAGACTGAGAAACAACGACAATCGGCAAATCTGTCATTTCACCACCCATACCATAACCGAAAAGTAAAATCATGATTATTGGAAATGCAAGAATGGAAACCAATCTTGCAGGGTGCCTTTTAAGGGAAATCAATTCCTTCTTAATCATCCACCAAAATTTTTTAGGCTCTATCATCTTCACTCACCTTTGAAGTTGATTTTATAAATACATCTTCCAGAGAAGGCTCTTCTGTATAAATTGATTTGATGATTCCTCCGGAAGAAATAATTTTATTCAAAACATTTTGAACAGCCATATCATCAAAACCATCAATTCTCAAATTAATACGACCATTGCGGGCAATTTCAATACTTTTAACATCACTAGACCTTTTTATGGAATCAATAATAGCTTCATCCTGCTCTTTCAAAAGAATTGACATCTTTTTTAAACTTAGATTGCTAAAATCGTCATTAACCTGCATGGAATCTTCATTTTCATTTGAAATTGTACTTAAAGCCTCGCTAAATTCCTGTTTATTGCTTTCCAAAAGAGCATCCTTAAGGCCTTGAGGAGTATCATATGCAACCAAATTACCGGTATTAATGATTCCAACATTATCACAAAGCATATCCACTTCATGCATATCATGAGAGCATAAAACGATAGTATGGCCATCATCATTCAGCTCCCTAATCAAATCCCATAGAGTGCGCTTTGTAGTTGGATCAAGGCCTATGGTAGGCTCATCCAAAAACAAGATATCCGGCTTATGAACTAGGCTGGCTACAAGAGACGCCTTTTGCTTTTGACCGCCGGAAAGTTGCCCCACCCTTTTATCCTTAGCATATTTGATGTCAACAAGTTCCATCAAATCTTCAATTCTGGAATCTCTCTCTTCAACAGGAACACCGTAGTAGTCTGCACACAATTGTGAGTTTTCCATGACTGTCAAATCCTTATACAGGCTTACTTGCTGAGGAACCATTCCTAAAAGCTTTCGAACCTCATCGGGATTTTTTTGAACATCATATCCTCCAACGACAGCTTGACCAGAAGTAGGCTGTATCAAACAAGTGAGCATCTTAATGGTGGTTGTTTTGCCCGCTCCATTTGGGCCCAACATTCCAAAAATAGTCTTGTTTGGAATCTCCAAGTTAAGAGAATTGACGGCAGTAAAATTATTATTGTAAATTTTAGTCAGATTTTTCGTTTCTATCGCGTTTTTCATGGTTAATTTCAACTCCTGCCATGTCTTTGTAAAACATCAACCATGAAGGATTATTCACTATATAATTCATCACATTACGAAGATTATCCAATATTAACAATCCCTCATCAGTTATGGTATAATATTTCACCCTTTTGTTGTTTTCATTAATTTGCCATTCTCCAATGATTAACCCTTTATCTTCCATTTTTCTCAAAATCGGATAGACTTTACTGGATGTGTTTTTTATTTCACAGTTAACATTATCAAAATCAAAAAACTCATCTAATTTTTTCATGATTCCATAACCATGAATTTTTTCTTTTGAAATAATCCATAGAATCAGATTTCGAGTTAAACCATTGAAAAAATGCTTTAAAATCTTTTTTTCATCTCCATCAAAAGTCATTTCATCAGTCATATTTCACCATATGTCAAAATTTGATATATATAAACATTTATTATATTAAGCATCCTAATATATAAACATGAAATTAGGTTTTACAACACTGGCTTTATTCATGCAACCCAACAATGACATCATCAATTTAGCTAAAAAACACGGATTTGAAATAATAGAGATTCTTGGTGAAGGCCCTTTCTTTGAAAAAGATAATATGGAATTCAAGGACTGCGGACTTGATATGAGAATTCATGCAGCAACAGTGGACATTAACATCGCTAGTTTAAACAAAGGAATAAGGGCTGAAAGTGTAAAACAGATGATTCAATGCGGTCAATATGCAGAAACAATAAATGCAAATACAATTACTGTGCATCCCGGAATCATTGGCCGAAATGAACCTCACCTTAGAAAATGGGCACTTGAAATAGCTGTTGAAAGCATTGGGGAAATAATTGACAATACCAATGTTGAAATTTCAGTTGAAAATATGCCTGTCAGGGGAAAATTTTTAGGAAATACAGTTGAAGAGATTGAAATGATTCAGGAGGCAACAGGCTGCAGCTTGACTATTGATACCGGCCATGGGAACACTTGCGGCAATTTAGAAGATATGTTAAGTTTAAAAAACATCAGTTATTGTCATCTAAATGATAATGATGGTGTTAAAGATCAACACATTACCTTAGGTGAAGGTACACTTGATTTAAGCCTGTTAAAGAAGATTGATACAGCAATCATTGAATTAAACAACTTTGACAACATTCTAAAGAGTAAAGAGGTTATTGATAACTTATAATTTATTATTTTTTTATAAGTTATTAATTATAAGTTATAAGTTATAAGTTAAAACTTCAAAAAAAATAATTTAGAAGTCAATTTCAGTGACTTCAAAAATGTCTTCAATGATGTAATCTGTCTTATCCATCATCTTAGGAGATACTTCTTCCTGCTGTTCAATTGTCAGAACACTGATATCGGCTTTTTTGAATGCTAATATGTCATTTAATCCATCTCCAACCATCATGACCTTATAGCCGCCTTCCTTTAAAATGGAAACAACTTCGCATTTTCCTCTTGTAGAAACGGTTCCATAAGCATTGTCTTCAGGAACATCAAGCATATTGGCCAATCTATTGATTGCACCTTTCCTATCGCCTGATGCTATAAAAATTTCAATTCCTCGTGATTTTAATATTTCAACAGTTTCAAATACTTTAGGGAAGAATTTACCTGCTGATGTAATTGTGTATGCAACTACACCCAAATCCATGTCCACAATTAAAGCGGATCCGTTGCACAATTCCATATGGGGAATCTTTTCCCTTAAAATATCAAATCCGTCAGTAATATCTGAAACTTTTGTATGTTTTTCAGCATTGAGAATATCCTTAACTTCAGCTTTTGAGACCTGTTTGGTTGAAAAGCTTATGTCAAAATCAATGTTATATTCTTTAATAACGTCTGAAATTAAAGTGTTTGGATCTAATTCTTGAAGTTTATTTGTATTGAATTGCAGAACTACCAAAGCAAGGGAATCAGCTGCTTCAATCAAATCCAGGGAGTTGATGTCTGTGAATATATTGCCATTTATAACATCTTTTATGACCCTAAATCTTTCTATTAATGTTCCGGAGTTATCAAATACAACAGCTTTTTTCATGATTAATTATTAGTAAAAAAATTATATTTAAAAGTATTTAAAAAAAACAACTTTATAAACCTTAAAAAATAGAATATTAATATTATAATTTACGATTATTATAGGTGTTTTAATGAACGTTATTGAAAAGTTAAACTCCATTAAAAGTGGAGAAATGACAGCTAAAGAAAATCTTGAAGGCTTCATTAAAGTTATTGATGAGAATAACGAAACCATTAATGCATTCATTGAATTAAACTATGAAAATGCATTAAAGCAAGCGGAAGCTATCGATGAAAAGATAGCTAAAGGCGAAGAAGTAGGCGCTTTGGCTGGATTAGTATTTGGTATAAAAGCAAACATTAATGTTGAAGATTTGATTATTTCAGCAGCTTCCAAAACCTTAGAAGACTACATCGGAAGCTATAATGCAACTGTTGTCAATGAAATATTAGCTGAAGACGGTATAATCATCGGTATTCTGAATATGGATGAATTTGCAGCAGGAAGCTCAACAGAAACATCATACTATGGACCTACCCAAAACCCTAAGGCAATGGGCAGAATTCCTGGAGGTTCATCCGGTGGATGTGCAGCAGCTGTAGCGGCTGAAATGTGTGACATTGCAATCGGATCCGATACCGGTGGTTCAATCAGAAACCCAGCTTCACATTGTGGAGTTGTCGGATTTAAGCCAACTTACGGTGCCGTTTCAAGACAAGGACTTTTAGACTTATCCATGAGTCTAGACCAAATCGGACCATTAGCTAATGATGTAAGCGGAATAGCTTTAGCATTAAACACAATTGCAAATTACGATGAAACCGAATGTACTACCTTAGACTGGGATAAACCTGACTTTACTGAATTATTAGATGAAACATCCCTAGAAGGTATGAAAATAGCAGTATGTAAAGAGTTCATCGAAGTTACTGATGAAGAAATCAACAAGACTGTCAATAAAGCTATCAATAAATTAGTTGATGCGGGTGCTGAGCTTGTTGAGGTAAGCTTTGATTATATCGATTTATGCTTGCCAACATACTACCTAATCAACTATGTGGAATTCTTCTCCGCAACCAGAAAATATGATGGAAGGGACTACGGTTCCAGAATCGAAGAAGTATGCGGTGACGAAGTACTTAGAAGAATCAAAATAGGTTCTCACATTGCGGAAGCTGAATTCAGTGGTAAATACTACAAGCAAGCATTAAAAGCAAGATCAGTAATCAGGGCTGAAATCACATCAATGCTTGAAAACGTTGACTTGATTGTAGGACCTACCGTGCCAAAACTTCCTCACGAAATTGGTGCTGAACTTGAACCGATGGAAATGTATGCTTACGATATCCTAACCGTAATAGCTAACCTCGCAGGTATTCCAGCGGCAAGCATTCCTGCCGGTGAAGTCGACGGCATTCCTGTAGGATTGCAAATCCAAGCTAAACCATTGGATGATGAAAAAATTATTAAAGCTATGAGTGTTTTCGAAAACACTCAATAAACTTCTTTTTTAACAACCCCCAACAATAATAGGATAACTTTTTTTTATTGAACTAGTAGTTCCAACATGATTTTTTCTATGAAAATTGATTAAATAATATCATCATTATTGTACTAAAATAAACAAAAAAGATTTTAAAATTATTTATTTAGAATTTAAACAATTATTAACTTGTTTTATTAAAAAATAAGATGCAAGTGAGTACTTACATTCGAAAAACTTTATATACAGTCCTTTACAGACTAATTAGTAGGTGGGAATAGTTAAATCAAACCCACATAATATGCAATGAAATACGTTCTCCATTTTAAATCAACCTGAAGGTTATTTATTATAACCTTCTTTATTTCCTATATCTCAAATTTTAATTTTTTCAACAACTGTTTTTTAATGACTTCACAACACCAATTTCAATCACCCTTTTCATTTATTTACACTTGAAATGTACCTCTAAAATTTAATATAAAATAAGAACAATAGATTATACAAGAGGTTATTTATATGACAAGAATTGGACTTGCTTATATCAGTGGAGCCGTTCCTGGATTCGAAGATTTTGGAAATCTTCCAACAGACATCGTTAAAGAAAACGGGCTTGTTGATGGTTTGAAAGCTTCAGAAGAACTTGACGCATTAATAATCCCTGGCGGAACACTGATCGAATCAAATGATATTAACATGGACTTAAATACCGAAATCAAAAGGATGGCCCGTGACGGAAAGCCAATTATCGGAATCTGTGCAGGATTTCAACTTCTATCAAATCAGATAGATATCGGTAGAAAATCCCCGGTGCCTATTGTGAAGGAGGGCCTTGGTCTAATAGATGTTGACTTTTCACCATTGATTACAAGTGACCGTGTTAAAGCGAAAGTATTCGACAACTCCTTTTTAGTAAAAAACCAGACCGAAGATGTGGACGGATTCCATACACACACCTACGGTAAAGTTGAAGGAGATGCAAAGCCCTTGTTCTATTCTAAAGTCCAAAGAATGAATTACGGTGACGTCAACAAGGAGGCTGAATACAACATATTTTCAGGCGCATGCAATGACGACGGGAACGTAATCGGTACCATGATTCATGGCATATTGGATGAAAATCCTATTCTTGTAGAAAATCTATTTGAAAAGATAGATGCAACAGACATCGATGAAATATACAATAGAAACCTCAAAGTCAAGGAATTCCTTCAGAGTGAAGTTGGAATAAACACCAACATTAATGTTCCAAAATTAGAAAACAAACCTCAAAAGCCGAAATACTTAATGATTGGAAGTAACGGATCAGATTCCGGCAAAACTTTCATCATGACAGGCCTTGCAGGTGCAATAAGAAAAAGAGGATATAAGGTTGCACTTCTCAAAGTTGGCCCTGATGTACGTGACATTATACCTGGACTATATCTGACAAAAGGAAAAATGGAAGACTTCGCATCCGTGAAAATTGGACATTTGGGCTGGGCCGATATAGAATCTACAATAGCAAAGCTCAATTCATCAGACTATGATATTGTTTTGATTGAAGGCGTCATGAGTGTGTTTACAGGTCTTTTAAATGAAAAGGTTCCATTTTCAGCAGCTGAAATCGCAATGTCATCAAAAATCCCAATGATATTGGCTTCAGGTGTCAATAAAGGAGGAATAGAATCAGCTGCAATCGATTTGGTTTCACATGCGAATATGCTTGAAAAATTCGGAATACCTGTAGAAGCTATACTTCTCAACAAAGTCTACAATGATGACATATTCAACCAAGTAGTGCCTTATATCAAAAACAATACTAATGTTGAAAAAGTATTGAAGCTACCTAAATTAAAGTCTGCGGATATGAGAGGATTTATTCCTGAAGTTGAAATAAGATATGAATTGTTCACAAGCCATGCAATGGATCTGATTGAAAACAATTTAGACGTTGATGAAATTATTGAGATGACCCGTGAAGTTGAATTCGATAAAATCTACACATTTGATGAAATAAAAAGCAAGGTGATTTAATGGCACTTAACTTAAGCCCTGAACCGGGCGTAAAGCTTACAAAAAAGGATAGGGCACATTTATTGAAAAAAATGAAGCAAGGGTGGAAAGCCACTTGTCTGATTCCAGATTATGTCTTTGATGAAAACGGCGATATCCAAATCAATTCCGATAAAAACCGCCGCCTAGTGAAAGTTGTCAGAATCCAAGATGATGGAATCCACATAGAAAAGGCATTGAAAACTAAGACATTGAGAATAAGATGGGATAAAATAGCTTCAATAGGTAATTCAAAAGAAGTTAAAGATGCTTTAGAAATAAAAATGAAAGATGGTAAGTATGTTGCTTTCGGAATTTATAATTCCTATAAAATAAAGCAAAATACCAAATTCATTGCAGATTACATTGCAAATAAATGCAATGAGAGGAATTAAATTTATTCCTCTAAATATTTATTAATGATGTCTTCGCCTTTAAGCAAGACCAATCCATTTTCTTCGGCGTATTTGCGAGCGTCGGCAACTGAAGTAGCCTGTCCGGTTTCACCGTCCATCATTTCACAAACTACACAAACAGGAGTAACGCCAGCCATTTCACATAAAGCAAGACCTATTTCTGTGTGTCCTTGTCTATTTTTAACAAGACCATCCGCACCTCTTAAAAGACATACGTGTCCAGGTGATCTAAAGGTAGCCCCGAATTCATCAAATCTTTCTTCTTTCATCATTTTAGCCATTTCACTAATGGTCATTGCTCTGTCATGGTCTGTTACACCAGTGAATGATTTTCTGTGGTTGGTCCAAACAGAAAATGAAGACCTTTCATCATATGGAATATCAGTTGGTGCAAGTTTAGCTAATTCAGGATATTTTTCTGATGCCGCTTCCATAATATCTACCATAAACGGCAAATGAATTGCATCACAAAAATCAGCGTGCAAACAATTGCAAATTAATCCACCTGCATCATTCCTCATGGTTGCAATGGATTTAGGGGTTACAAACTCGGAAGCGATAATCATGTCAACTTCCCCTTCCCTATCATCATCATCAAAAACGAGTACAAACTCACCATTTCTAATAGCTTCTAAAGCTTCATCTAAATTTGTTTCTTGATTCATAGTAATTTCTCCTTATAATACTAGAACCAGGGCTAAAAATAACTAAAATACTTATTTTCTTCTCTTCCATCCGGACTATCACCGTCGGTTTTGGAATCTCACCAAATCAACACTTTTTGTGCTCGTGGACTTATTTTTACAAAATCACCACCGGTGGAGAATTTCACTCCGCCCCGAGAACGCATTATCAAATATATTTATCATGTATAAAATACTTTGTGGTATTTCCACTTAAAAATTAAAAAATAATTAGAATTCTAGGGATACAATATCCCCATCTTTTAAATTCATTTGATCCCTTAATTTATTCTCTGCAATGAACTCAAGATAATTTTCCTCATGAGTGGTCTTTGCAGGAAAAACTATGGCACCATTAATCTCATCACACAATTTAGCCGGTATATACTTTACGGCTCCAAAACCCTCATCAGGCTTAATCAAATTTTGACAATTATTCTTAATCTCATTTATTTCATCCAGATAATCATCACTGACAACAACATTTAATGTTCCTGGGAATGGAACAAAACCCAAATTCCTTTCAAACTCGAGAGAGTAAAACTCCTGTGATAGGAAATAAGCCGCTTTTCCCAAACCGGTTGTAACTTCACCATTAATTTTCATGAAATAACCTCTAATTAAAATCGATATTAGTCATGTTAATATTAAAATTTTAAAGATATTTCTTATTTAAACACATTATGAAAAAATATGCTAAAATCTTATCTAAGAAATATAGATTAGATACTATAAGTTACTTCATTTTGATTAATAAATATTTTTGAAGAAATTTATTTAACAATTGAAAAATAAAAGTATTACTATAATGAATTTTACAGGGTAATGGAAATGGAAATAAAAACTATCTCAACAGACGTATTAATTATCGGATCTGGTGGAGCAGGTTCAAGAGCAGCTATTGAAGTTGATGATGCGGGACTAAAGGCAATAATTGTATCAAAAGGTCTTTCATTTAGGTCAGGCTGTACCGGAATGGCTGAAGGAGGATACAATGCAGTATTTAAGACCGTAGACAAGGACGACTCAATAGAAGCTCACATTCATGATACATTAAAAGGCGGAAGCTACTTAAACGATAAAAGGCTAGTAGACATTCTCGTCAACGAATCACCGAAAAGATTAATCGACTTGGAAAACTACGGTGCTTTGTTTGACCGTCAGGAATCAGGTGAAATAGACCAAAGGCCATTTGGTGGACAAACCTACAGGAGAACCTGCTATCAAGGTGACAGAACAGGAGCCGAACTGTTAAATGCTCTTAAAGAGGAAATCATCAGAAGGGATATCGAGTGCATCGAAGAAGTGATGATTACATCTTTAGTAACCGACGGCGAACAGGTCATCGGTGCTACCGGACTCGATTTAAAGGATTCCAGCCTAATTTACTTTAAAGCGAAATCAGTAATTTTAGCCAGCGGAGGTGCCGGACAATTATACCCTGTAACATCAAACACCTTCCAAAAAAATGGAGATGGTTTTGCAATAGCTTTTAGAGCCGGAGCCAGTCTGGTCGACATGGAACAAGTTCAGTTCCACCCAACCGGTATGGTAGCTCCCGAATCCAAAAAGGGAGTTCTTGTAACAGAAGCAGTGAGGGCTGAAGGCGGAAAGCTCATAAACAAAGATGGCGAAAGGTTTATGAGCAAATATGCTCCCGAAAAAATGGAGTTAGCAACCCGTGATGTCGTTGCCCGTTCAATCTATCAGGAAATTATAGAAGGCAGAGGTACTGAAAACGGCGGAGTCTACCTTGACATTTCACATTTAGATGATGATTATATTGATGAGAAGCTTGAAACAATGGTTCTGCAATTTGAAAACGTTGGTGTAGACATCAAGCATGGTCCGATAGAAGTGGCGCCTACCGCACATCACTTTATGGGCGGACTGAAAATAAACACCGATGCTTCAACATCATTGGAAAATCTATTCGGTGCCGGTGAAGTATGCGGAGGGGTTCATGGTGCAAACCGTTTAGGCGGTAATGCTTTGGCCGATACTCAGGTATTCGGTAAAATAGCTGGAGAAAGTGCATCAAAAGCTGCTAAAGCAACAGAACTCAAAACAAATGAAGAACAAGTAGAAAAAGAAGCTTCAAGAATCGAAGGCCTAATCAAGAAAGGCACAATCAAACCATTGGAGTTTAAAAACAACATCAAAAACCTAATGTGGGAAAAAGTTGCTATTGTAAGGGATGAGAAAACATTGAATGAAGCCCTAGGCCAGCTTCAGGAAATGCAAAAAGACCTTGAAAACCTAGACGTCAGCGATAAAAAACAATATAACGACGAATTGGTTAATGCCCTTGAAGTAATCAACATGGTTGAAATCTGCATCCTGACCGTCAAATCAGCAATACTTCGTAGGGAAAGCAGGGGAGCGCACTTCAGATCAGATTTCCCTGAAACAAAAGACGAGTGGAAAAAGAGTATAATATTCAATAAAAATAAAATAGAATTTGAAGCTAGATAGCTTCTTTTAATTCTATTATTGCCTGTCTGGCTTTAGCATAAATTTCATCTTCATCTAAAACTGTTAATTTCTTATTTTCCATTAATACTTTACCGTTGCAGATAGTTGTATCGACGTTTGAACCATTTGCGGAGTAAATTATATTGGAGCTTAAAGAAGAACTGTCCGGAACCATATTAGCTGAATTAGTATCAATTAAAATAATGTCCGCTTTTTTGCCTACTTCAATAGAACCTATTTCTGAATCAAGACCTAAAGCTTCAGCACCCTTAATGGTACCCATTGCAATAGCTTCATCAGAATTCAATACCTTAGGATCCAAGGTGGAAACTTTTTGAAGTAAACTAGCTGTTTTTAATTCTTCAATTAAATCTAAATTGTTATTTGAAGAAGCGCCATCAGTTCCAATAGAAACGCAAATATCATTTTCCAGCAATTTGGAAACTGGAGCGATACCTGAAGCCAATTTCATGTTACTGCATGGATTGTGTGATACCTTAACATCATTTTTTCTGATAATTTCAATTTCTTCATCGCTTAGCCATACGCTGTGTGCGGCAACAACATCAGGACCCAATAATCCGATTTTATCCAAATATTCAAATGGCCTTAAACCTTTTTCTTCTGAAACATCATTGATTTCCTTTTGGGTTTCTGAAACGTGTATGTGAATACCCATTCCATACTTGTCTGCCAATTCGCGGACCTTAATCAATAATTCTTCTGAAGCTGTATAAGGAGAGTGCGGTCCGAAGAAAACCTTGATTCTTCCGTCTGCCATTCCATTGCAGTTTTCAAATAGGGTTAAATTTTCCCTTATTTCATTTTTTCTCTTTTCTTCATCGCCAAAATCAATCATACCATATGACAAAACAGCTCTGATTCCAGCCTCATCAACTGCACGGGCTACATCTTCCATGTAAAAGTACATGTCGGAAAATGTGGTTGTTCCTGATTTGATAAGTTCAACGGCACCTAAAAGAGCGCCGATATAACAATAATCTCCATTAAGGTTAGCTTCCATCGGCCAAATATGATCATTCAGCCAGCTGTCTAAACTTAAGTCATCAGCTAATCCCCTGAATAAAGTCATGGATAAATGAGTATGAGTATTAATTAATCCTGGAAGCAAAATTTTTCCAGTTGCGTCAATAATTTTATCAACATCGATTTCATCGATTTGCGGAGCAATCTCAGAAATCACATCATCCTTTATTAAAAGTGATTGTTTTCCTTCAAAATTTGTATTTGGACTTAAAATAAATGCATTTTTAATTAAAATAGTATTATCATTCATAAATGACACCTTAAAAAAAATAAAAAAAAGAAAGCTAAAAAACTATTTATAAGTTTTTGATAGCTAATTTAATATCATCTGCTTTAACAGTTTTACGTTTTGCGATTTTTGCAACAGCATTTGCTTCTTTAGCTACGTCACGTGCTACTTCTTCTAAGTATGCTGCTAATTCAGCTTTTGCATCTTCGCTAACTCTTTCTGCACCAGATTCTTTAATAATTCTTGCGATAGGAGCTTTTGGTATTTCAGACATATTTTCACCTCACAATAATTTATCAAAACTTATGATTATAATATCAAATCATAAGTTAAATAACAATATAAGATAACTTAATATTTAAATATTTTGCAAAATTATGGCTATTATTAAAAAATAATATGAATTTAATTAAATAAGATAAAATTAAATTATCAAAAGTATTTAATACATGATTAATAATATAATATTGAGATAAAAAAATTGAGTAGATACGATGAAAATAAAAATTGCTATTCCTTCCAAAGGAAGAATAAGTGAACCTTCAATAAACATGTTGGAAAAAGCAGGATTAGGATTAATCGATAAAAATAACAGAAAATTGATTTCCAAGACCTTTAATGAAAATATTGAAGTTATGTTTGCAAGAGCATCCGATATACCTGAATTTGTGAACGATGGAGTTGCAGATATGGGAATAACAGGTGTAGATTTAATCAACGAAAATGAAGCGGATGTCTGTGAACTGCTTGATTTGAGATTTGGACAGACAAAACTGGTCTTAGCAGCCCCTGAAGAATCCAATATAAATTCAATAGACGACATTACAGATGATATGAAAGTAGCTACTGAATTTCCAGTCCTAACCAAAAAATACCTTGAGAAAAAAGGTTTAAGTTTAAAAATAGTTAAATTGAGCGGATCAACAGAAGCAGCCCCATTTATTGGAATTGCCGATTTAATCACTGACCTGACAAGCACTGGAACAACATTGAAAATGAATCATCTTGAAATCATTGATACCATTTTGGAAAGCACAATTCAACTCATTGCTAACAGACAAAGTTTGAACGACAAAAGAGAATTGATTGAAGCTGTCAGCACAAGCATTAAGGGAGTTCTTGATGCAGATAGAAAGAAACTGATTATGATGAATGTCAAAGAAGCCGATTTGGATAAAGTCAAGGATGTAATGCCATCAATGGGTGGATTGACAATTTCAGAAGTATTGTCTAATGAAAAGACTGTTGCCGTTCAGGCTGTTATTGATGAAAAGCAGGTTTTTGAACTTGTAAATGATTTAAGAAATGCCGGTGCAAAGGATATTCTTGTTGTGCCAATTGAAAGAATAATATGAAAATAGGAATTATCTATTCAACTTCAAGCAAATCAACAAAAAAAGCTTGTAAACTATTATCTAATAAAATCAAAGGTAATGTACAGTTAATACCAATTGAAAAGGCAAAAACAGCGTGTTTATTAAAATACAATTTTATAATCCTTGCTGGATCTGCATACAATGGGAAAGTACAGAATGCTTTGAAAAGATACATTTCAAGAAATATAAAGACCCTGCAGGAAAAGCCTGTGGCATTAGTAATGAACTGTGAAGAGGGAATAGATACAAGAGACAGATTGAACAAAACATTTACTGAAGAACTGGTTAACTCTTCATGCATGAACTCAAACTTTGGATATGAATTAGATCCAGATGAGGGAAACTTTATTGAAAAAAGAAAAACAAACAATTTAATTAACAGTTACAAGAAATATGGAAAATCACTTCCCGTTTTAAACATGGATGAAATTGACAAATTTGCCGATTATATAAATAATTTGATTGAAAAAAGGGTTGATTAGAATTTTTAAACTAAAAAACATAATTTCAATAAAAGACTTTGAAAGAGAAGACATCGAATATATCATAGATGAAGCATCAAAACTGGAAAACATCGCAAAATCAAAGGAAGTATCCGAAGAGCTTAAAGGAAAAATTCTTGGATTAATGTTTTTTGAACCTTCAACAAGAACAAAAATGTCATTTGAAACAGCCATGAAACGTTTAAATGGTGAATGTATTGGATTTGAAACAAGCGGATCCAGTTCTGTGTCAAAAGGTGAAAGTATTGCAGATACCGCAAAAATGTTTGAAGGGTACTGTGATGCACTGGTAATTAGACATGAAATGGAAGGAGTATCAAAATTCATATCAGATATTGTAGATGTTCCCGTCATTAATGCAGGTGACGGTGCAGGTCAACACCCAACCCAGACTTTACTCGATTTATATACAATCAAAAATGAAATAGGTCATATTGACAATTTAAAAATAGCTTTAATTGGAGATTTGAAATTCGGACGTACAGTACACTCCCTATCCAATGCCTTAACTCTATTCAATAATGTAAAAATATATTTAGTGTCACCGCCTGAACTCAGAATGCCTCAGGAAATTCTTCATGACTTGGATAATACAAATGTAAAATATGAAGAAGTTGACACAATTGAAGAAATCATTGATGATGTGAATGTTTTATACGTTACCAGAATACAAAAAGAGCGCTTTGGTGACATTGATGACTATTTAAAAATAAAAGGTGCGTATATTATCAATAAAAAAATGTTGGAAGGTAAAGATTTGATTGTTATGCATCCTTTACCAAGAATCGATGAAATCGCCGACGATGTGGATCACACAAAATATAACAAATATTTCACACAGGCTGCAAATGCCGTTCCTGTGAGAATGGCTATTTTAAAAACATTGATAAAAAACAACCCTAAATAGTGTAAAGGGTTGTTTCAAGTAATGATTCATCGCATTGAAGCTTAATTATATTTGTTCTTCCTTTTGCACGGCCACGTGAAACAGTGTTCGTAGAAATTATACCTAACATCTCAAGCTCACCTATAAAGTCAAATATTCTTCTGTAGGTAACAGCATCCTTTTTAGATATGTCTGTGTAAGCATCATATAGTTTTCCGGAGGATATCTCCTCTTTCTGTTTTGTCAAACTGAGAATAGCTTCCAAAAGTCTTTGCTGTTGAACTGGTAAAGTGGATATGATTTCAATGACCTTATTGTGTTCTATTTTTTCTTTTGCTCTTCTTACATGATCGCTTGTTACGATATCTGAATCCTCATCAAAAGCTAATTCACCTGCATTTTTAAGCAAATCAAGAGCATATCTTGCATCACCCTCTTCCTTAGCTGCCATTGCAGAACATAATGGAATGACATCACTTTCCAATATGTTTTCATTGAAGGATAATTCTGCTCTTTCAGCCAATATGTCTGACAATTGATCAGCTCCGTAAGGTGGAAATACAATTTCCTTATCATTTAAACTACTGGTAACTCTGGAATTGATTAAATTTTTGAAATCCAAATAATTACTTATGCATAAAACTGAAACATTTCCTGTTCTTGTAAGTGTATATAATATTCCATCCCCATCCTTGTTAAGCAGGATGTCAATTTCGTCTAAAATAACGATTAAATGTAATTTTCTGGCAAAAACATCAGGTTTGAAGATATCTCTAAATGTATTTACAACTTCACCTTTTGTCCAACCCCTATTCGGAACATCACGTCCCAATCTGTTACATAATTCTGCAATAACCTGATATTCTGTAGTGTAATCAGTGCATCTGATGTATTCAACTTTTACAAAAACATTCTTCTTACGAGCTATATCGATAAGCTGCTCACGTGCAAACTTTGATGCTGCTGTCTTTCCAGTTCCAGTCTTTCCATAAAGGGTTACGTTGGAGGGAGTGACACCACTTAAAACATCAACCCAATATTTGGCTATTTGCCTTATCTGTTCATCCCTGTGAACCAATTTCTCAGGCAGCCACCTATGATCCAAAGGACGCTTATCCTTGAATATGGTGGGAGATATTGATTCCTCAATTTCCAAATCTTCAAAAATATTTGACATATATCCACCTTAAAAAAATTTGATAAAAATTATTAGTATAATTTCCAGTGTTAATAGTATTAAACCTATCATAAATAAAGGTTTTTATTACAATTTTGCAAAAAGTTAATAAAACATATGTTGTTGTGAAAAAATAAATAATTTATTTTTCTTTAAATCAAATAAAAACAATTTAAAATTAATATTAATTAGTGAAAATTATTTTAAAGTTTTTAATTTAAAAAATATTTCATTTTTGACTATTAAATTTTAAATATGAAATTGTACTATTTCAAATATAAAATAAAAATTTCAAGTGTAAATTTCCAATGAAAACATGGAAAATAAGCACTCAGATGACTTGAACGACATCACTTTCAAAAAATTTATCATGATTTATACTAAGAGAGAGACATGTATTTCAAGTGTAAATATTATTATGCAAAAATCCAAAATCAAGGGGTGGGCTTCAAGTGTAAAAAAATGAAAAACATGAAATCAACGTTGAAACAAAAAATAAAGAAAAAATAAGAGAGATAAGTTTCAAATGTTACAGTTGAAATATACCTCTTCGTTCAGAATATACCTTCGCAGACGTTATACTTGAAATGTACCTCTCCCTCTCTAGATGAACATGTCGTTTTCATTAGTCTGGTTGACATTAGGGGAGATTCTGCCGAAAGTCTTGTCGATTAGCCAGATGCAATGTAACTTTGACTTGAAGATTCTTTTCATTGCCTTAACG
Source organism: uncultured Methanobrevibacter sp. (assembly GCF_902770715.1). GTDB lineage: Archaea > Methanobacteriota > Methanobacteria > Methanobacteriales > Methanobacteriaceae > Methanocatella. The sequence goes on from NZ_CACXTS010000020.1 coordinate 32,269, forward strand.
AAATTATCTTTGGTCAATCCATCTTCAAATATCTGATCGGTAATGATGAATTGCTGGAGAATATCATTGTTGATTTGAAGTTCATAATCGACAAGAAAGCTATTCAAACCAAAGTTCAAATCCAAAATAAAATCCTTTTTAGTTTTGGTGCTTGCCGGAATCATTAAGTTGGAATGTTCAGGTGAAACCTGAGTTGCACATGCAATTACAATACAGTCCTTTCCTTTAGGTTTTACGACATCCATTATATTGTCTTTCGGAAACTCGACAACAAAATGAAAATCAGCATTTTCGTCATATCTCATTTCTCTTAACATGTCTTCGTCGAGCAGCCATTTCTTAATTGTTTCTTCACTAATCATAATATCATCATTAATAAAAATTTATAATAAATTATTTATTTTTTTATTTATATATAATATAAAGTATGATTGAATATAATGAACTGATAAATAAATTAATGTTTACAAATGTCAATGATATCGTTTCATTAAAATTGTTTTTGTTTGTTATATTCACATTTCTACTTTCACTTGCAATTGATGTCATATTGGGTGAACTTCCAGGAAGGGTCCATCCTGTTGTTATAATGGGATCCATAATCAATTTCTTCAAGGATATGTTCATCAACATTAGGAACAGATTGTCTGGCGTTCTGACAGTCTTATGTGCAGGTATTGTTTTATCCATATTATTGTTTGTTATTTATTTTATTTTCAAAATCAATATTGTTTTGTTATTTATCGTGTTTACAATACTTTTATCATCAACCTATTCTGTTAATATGCTTCTGCAGACGGCTATTGACGTTAAAGATGATTTGAATGAAGATATCAATAAGGCAAGAAGATCCGTTTCATATCTGGTGAGCAGGGATACTGATGAGTTGACCGAAAGTTTCATTGTATCAGCCGTTATTGAAAGCCTAACGGAAAACATAACAGATTCCTATATTGCACCAATTCTATACTTCTTTATTTTTGCTTTGATAATTCTTATATGTCCAATTGAAAATCATTTGTATTTCCTGTTGTTGGTTCCAATGCTTTATAGGCTTTCAAACACTATGGATGCAATGCTTGGCTATAAAACCGATGAATTGATTCATATCGGATTTTTCCCAGCCAAGATAGATGATGTCTTGAATTACATTCCGTCAAGAATAGCAGGAATGTTTGTTGTAATTTCCGCATTCATTCTTGGATTGGACGGCAAAAATAGTTTCAATGTCATGAAGAGGGATGCAAGAAAGTGTCCATCTCCAAACTCAGGTTATACCATGGCTTCAACTGCTGGAGCGTTAAACATTCAATTAATTAAAAAGGATACATATATTTTAGGTGACAATAATAAAGAAATAGTAGCCGATGACATTTCAAAAGCTGTTAATCTATCAAAATTATCAATTGTTTTATTTACAATAACAGTCATCGTATTATTTACATTAGTTTATGTGATATTATGAAAATAGCAATTATTTCAGTTTCGGATAAAGGAAAAAACCTGGCTTCAACTCTAAAGGAAAAATTGGATGATGACTCTACCATCATAAGGACAGATTTATATCATAAAAATGTCAAAAAATATTTTCCGATTTTATTTTATGAATATGATGCAATAATTGCAATAATGGCATCAGGAATATTAATCAGGTCAATTGCAAATCTGATAGAATCCAAAGTCACAGATCCAGCTATTTTAAACGTTGATGATAATGGTAAATTTGTTATTTCAACATTGTCAGGTCATTTGGGAGGTGCAAACAAGCTAACCCATAAAATTGCCGATTTGATAAATGCTACTCCTGTAATAACCACTTCAACCGATGTAAATCAAAGATTGGGAATTGATGTTTTGGCTCAAGATCTTTATTTATCCATAGATAATCCCAAAGAAATTTTATTCTTTAACAAGGCTATTTTAGATGAAAAGAAACTTAATTTTACAATCAATCCTGATGCGAATTTTGAATATTTATTCGATTATCTAAATAAAGTTAAACTTGAAATGGATGTTTCATTTGGCTATTCAAAAGATGTGGATAGTGATGAAATTCATGTTGCATTGGAAGGGCATGAAATTATTCTAAAGGAAAGAAAAATAGTTGTTGGAATCGGATGCAGGCGTGGAAAGGAATTTGAAAAAATTCAGGAAGGACTTTTCAAATCCATTGATGAGCTGAATATTCACAAATCAAGAATCAATATGCTGGCATCTGCCGAAATTAAAAAGGATGAAACTGGTATTTTGCAGCTTTCAAAAGAGTTGGATATACCTGTTAATTTCGTTGAAATAGATAAGCTTAAATTATTTGAATCAAGGGATGTTCAAAAATCTGATTTTGTATATTCAAAATTCGGAATTTATGGTGTTTGTGAACCTTCAGCATTGATTACTGCTGGCTTTGATTCAAAATTGATTTATAAA
>NZ_CACXTS010000021.1 GCF_902770715.1 uncultured Methanobrevibacter sp.
TGAGAATAAATGGTTAATTATTGATGAGATTAATCGTGCGGATATTGATAAGTCATTTGGACAATTATTCACAGTACTTTCAGGGCAAAATGTTGAATTGCCATATTCTATTAAAGATCTAGGCAATGAAGAAAAATCAATTAAAATTAAATTATGGGAAAAATGTCATTCAGATTATGTTGAAAATGAGGCAACTTATTATATTGGCAAGAATTGGAGAATCATTGCAACTATGAACTCTTATGATAAAAATTCATTGTTTGATTTGTCTTATGCTTTTATGAGAAGATTTACATTTATTGAAATTGAAGTTCCAAAAAAATTTAAAGAATTAATTGAACTTTGGACAAAAAATAAAAATCTAAAAGAATTTATACAGTCAACTAAAAAGTTTATAGATAAATTAGAATCCGTCTATTCGATAAATTATGGGGAAGAATCTAAAGTTATAAATAGGCAAATAGGTCCTGCAATTTTCTTAGATATTATTAAATATCTTAATTATAGGTTGGATATAGAAGGAAATAATGAGTATGATGATAAAATTCTCTCAGAAGCGATTAATGCATTTATCATTCCACAATTTGAAGGGTTATCTAGAGAAAAACTAGATATCTTGAAAGAATTTTTTATTAATAAAGTTTTTGATGATGAAAATAATGTAAAATCATTTTATAATAAATTAAATGACTTAAAACCATTTTATTAAAAGATGGGTGTGATTATGGACGAATCATTTGGTGAATATGGTGAATTTGAAGAAGATAATATTTCAGAGGATATTTATGAAAAATTAAATGATGATAATAAATTTCAATATATTTTAGAAATAGATAAGTATCTTTATAAATATCTATTTGATGGTAAGGTTTCATTTAAATCGAATGATATTGCTAATTTATTCAAATTAAAATCTGAAGAATTAGAGGTTCTTAAAACTATTCATTTTTTATTAAATGATAATGTAAAGGAATTATTTGAAGTAATTCCTCATCTGTTAAGAAATTTAGCTCATTCAACAAATAAAGAGGATATTGAATGTCGTGGGGTTATAAGGGGTAATATTAACTGGAATAAAACTATTAAATACAGGTTTTCAAAAGGTTTTAACGATCCTAGTTTATTTATATGTTCTCCTCCTTTAAAACATTACGATTTAATAGAAAATAGAATTTTAAAATTTATTCTTAAAAAAATTATTTTCCTGTTTCAGAATTATTTGACATTTATTAACACTAAGAAATCAAATATTAATTTTAAAAATTTAAATGAGATTTATGAAAGTTGGTATGACCAAGTTAAAGATATATATAATTTAAGCATTCATACTCTTCGCAATGTATATTTTAATGATATAAGCGATTTGGAGTCTGTCAGTGCTCAAGATTTAAATAAATTGTTTCATCATAGAAATAATTTATATCATAAAGTAGCTAAAGTATTTGATTTATATGAAAAGTTGTTTATTATTGAAGACAGATTTAGTCTAATTAATGTAATAAGAAATCAAATAATTGTCGCTACTGATAATGACACTTTATTTGAGATATATGTTTTATTTAATGTTATTTCAAATTTAGAGAAAAATAGTATTGAAGATTCATTTGAAATGGGTTTGATGTATAGACATCATAATAATCCTGTAAAAGCAAAATTGAAGGATGGAAATATTGTAAAAGTTTATTATCAGAATATGCCTGATGTTTTTAAGGAAAATTCGTTGTATCGTTTGCTTACGGGACATAATGAATTTAATTTCCCTACTTATGTTAGACGACCGGATTTGATTGTTGAAATAGTTAATAATGAGGGAAATAGTTTTCATCGTATTATTGAAGTAAAAAATTCTAGTAGTTATGATTATATGCGAAAGAGTTTTTATAAAGTTTTAGCATATTACAAAGATTTCGAACAAGTTCCATTTGTAGAAAATATTCCTATTGTTGTTGTAAATTGGAATGGATCTTCTATTGATGTGGAACAAAAAGAAAAAATATTTAAAGAAAAAATCATATTTTTTAATAAAAATGAATTTCTTAAAAATATTACCAAATTATTGGAGTTTTGATATATTAAGGTGAAATCATGAAACTTGAAATAAATGATGTAGGTCCAATCAGCAATGCAAACATTGACATTTCCAAAATCAATGTGGTCGGTGGAGTCAACTCAAGCGGCAAATCAATGATATCTAAATTATTATATTGCTATTTTAAATCAAGAAACGAAGATGAATCATTTGAGTATCTGATGGATAGCGAAGGCTTAGATAAAGATTTGGATGTTACTTTTGAAGGCAATTTAAATCCTCATGATGTTTTCTATATAGACAACATCTCAATTTTGGACCTAAAGGATTTGGATATATTAAGGGTTGACCATATTATTCACATCAAGGAAGCCTTAGAGGAAAGCGATGAAACTAAGGAATCTAAAAATATTGATATAATCCAAAATATTATTAAGGAGAATTGCTTAAACACAACTTCTTCTGGAATAAAAGAAATCGGAATCATAGAACTGCTTCTCAAAAACAATAAATTAAAAGAAAACTCCTTTTTAATCATTGACGAGCCCGAAGCCAGCCTGCATCCTGAGTGGCAAATCAAATTTGCAGAAATTCTGGTTTTACTTGTCAAAGATTTAAACATTCATATATATCTAAACTCCAATAGTCCAATGTTTATTGAGGCAATTTCACTTTATGCACAATATTATGATTTAATAAACGACACTAATTTCTATTTGACTCAAAAAACAGCAGATGACAAATTCAGTTTCAGGAAAATCAACCCCAAAAACATGGGTGAAGTCTATGAAAACCTTACCAAACCATATGATGAACTTGACAAGCTAAAAGCTAAAATATTGTTTAAGGAGTAAGGCAATGTCACTGACTAAAGAGGAAGCCCAATTTGTCGAATTTCTTGGATCATTTCCGCAATTCTACAAGAAGGCTCATGAAATTGCAGAAAACACAAAGGGAATCTCCATATTGCCGATGGAAAATGGGGAAAACGAGTTTAAGATGTATGCCCTGGACGATATCTGCCATTCCTGCAAAATATTTAAAGAAGGCAGTTTACTCATAACTCCAAAAACAACAGATGCAATATGGTATAAAAAGGAAAACAATAACTTCTTCATTTTTCTAATTGAGTTTAAGGGAGATTTTTTATGCAAGACTTCAACCAAATGCACTCTCGTTGAAGCGGTAGATAACCTGAAACTCAAAAATGAAAGGCTGAATGACGAGCTTGAGCATGAACTATTTTTACTTGATAAGGTTGTCTCAAAATACTCAGACAAGATGCTCAACGGTCTTGCACATAAACCTTTGGAAACCGTAACAATAGCCCTGCCGTTAATCTATGAGGAATACTATGACAAAAATAAGAATAACGTGGAATATTTGGATATTAGGGAATTTCTCAAAAAATCAAGAATAGTCTATAGGGTCGTTTCAATTTCAGATGAATATGAACCTAACCGTCAAAGGTCAAGAGGCAGATCATACAGATGTTCAAACATGATTCCGTCAATATGCAAACGCCTAGCAGAAGAAAAGCACGACAGGGAATTGGATTCATCATATGAATCAAGCCTGCAAACTTACCACAGAAGATATGAAAGGGCTGGAATCGTTTATAGTGCTGGTTTTGTAGATAATGTTGCTTTTAATAATTTCATTGAGAACTATCTGAAATAATAATACATTTTTTATATTGATTTAAACATATATTATTAACAAGAAATATGTATAAATTTTGATTTTTTTTCAAATAGTTTATAATGGTGAAAATATGGATTTTTGTCCAAATTGTGGGAGTATAATTTTTAGAAAAGGAACAATACTAAAATGTTCTTGTGGTTATTATAGAGATTTGAATAAATTTGATATTAATAATCTAGAAATTAATCCCGGTTCAAAATTTATTTGGAAAGATTATAAAACTTATTTAAAAAATAATTATGATGAATTTTTAAAATTAATAAAAAATAAAAATGAAATAAAATTCACAAAAGAAGAACTAATGGGAGTTTTTAATCAAATAATTAATAAAGCTAATGAAAAATTCATTGAAAAAGAAAAAAAGATTGTTCTAAGTGAATTTAAACGAGATTTAAACTCCAATGATAAGTGCATTGAGGAGAATGAAAGGGAAAATTATAGAAAAAAATTCAATAAAGATTATTGTCCTTATTATGACTATTTAGAAATGGATAACATTATTGATAAATTTAATCAACGCCACATTGCCAAAGAAAAGAATATTATTTTTAATGAGTTTCGGGGTTTGTTAAATTCTCAAGATACCTATATTGATGAGAATATTTGCGAAGAGTTTAAAAGTAGGTTTAATAAAAGTTATTGTAACTATTTTGATTTATTAAATATGAGGAGATATATTGATAAATTTAATGAACAATTCATTGAAAAAGAGAAAAATGTCATTTTTAGTGAGTTTATGAGTTTGTTAGATTCTCAAGATGTCTATATTGATGAGAATATTTATGAAGAGTTTAAAAGTAGGTTTAATAAAAGTTATTGTAACTATTTTGATTTATTTAAAATGGACGATTATATTGATGAATTTAATGATAAATTCATTGAAAAAGAAAAAATTGATTGTATAAATAATTTTAAAAATGGATATATCTCTAATTCCGAAAAACTAGAATTAATTAGATCTCTTAATATTAAGTGGGATATAGATTCCATTGTTGATGAACATAACGAAAAATATATAGATGAGCAAATTAAGTTAGAAAGATTTTATTTTGATAATATTGCTGGAAGAAGCTTAGATGAAGATCAAATTAGAGCTGTTTTAACTGATGATGATAATACTCAAATTGTTGCAGGGGCGGGAACTGGTAAAACATTAACTCTACAAGCTAAAGTAAAATATTTAATTGAAAAACAGGGTATTTCCCCATCAGATATTTTATGTATTTCATTTTCTAATAGTGCTCGTGATGATTTGGCAAAAAAACTAGAAAAAACTCTTGGAAATAATCAAGTTGATGTAAGAACATTTCATAGTATAGGTTTTAAAATTTTAGGCGAAAATGGTGAAGGTAGGGAAGTTCCAGATAGAGAATTGATAAATTTGATTGATGATTATTTTAAAGAGAATATAGTTGAAAACCCTAAATTATTAAAAGATTTCATTGAATTTTTCTGTTATTATATGAATATTATTTATATTAATGATTCTAATTTTAAGTTTCAAACAATTAGGAGTAAATTAAATGAATTAGATCAATTTGATGAATATTTAAAAGAGTATCTTCAAGTTGAGCATGTTAAACAAAAAAAAGAGTACATGGAAAACATACAAGAGTTAACTGTGGCTAATTATTTATTTATACATAATATAAATTTTGAATATTTTGTTAATTTTAGATATGATGATAAAAATTATGATAAATTTATTTCAAAATACAATTCATTTTTATTTGATTCAGAATGCGAATTTATTCCTAACGATATTAAATTTGAACTAATTAATGAAATTGATAATGATTTTGGATATCACGATTCAGAGTATTATACAAATTTTTATTTGCCGGATTATAATATTTACATAAATTTATCTTCATCTATTAAACCTAATTGGGAGATTGAATCGTCAGAAGAAACTAAGGAAAAAATAAGAAAACAATTAGATTATAGAAATAAGTTTAATAAATCCCATAAAACAAAATTAGTGTCCATATTATACTATGATGATGTAGATGAACTTTTAGAAAGTATTGAATATAATCTGGCTGAAAATGGTGTTAAAATTAATGAAATTGATTATGAAAAATTATTTAATTTATTGATTATTGAAGATAATTTGCCTGAGTATAAAAGTTTTATAAAAACTGTTGAACGTTTTATCAATTTATTTAAGGGAAATGCAGAATATTTAGATTATGATGGTAATGACATATCTAAATTTAAATTTAAGCAGTATATTGATGAAAATCATAAAAAATATAATGGATCTATAGAAAAAAGAAACAAATTCTATTTGGAAATTATAGCTGAAATATATGAAATTTATTCTAATGAAATAAAAGGCAAATATATTGATTTTAATGATATGATTAATGATGCGGTTATTGCTTTAAGGAAAGGGGCGCATATTAGAGAGTATAAGTATATTATTGTTGATGAATATCAAGATACATCATATACTAGATATTCCCTATTAAAAGAAATGCAAAATCGTACTGGTGCCAAGGTAGTTGTTGTTGGCGATGATTGGCAGTCTATTTATGGATTTACTGGTTGTGATGTAAGTCTATTCTCAGATTTTGACAAGTATTTTGAAAATCCAAAAATGGTTAAAATTCAAATTACTCATAGAAACTCACAAGATTTGATTGATGTTGTAGGTGAGTTTATCCAGAAAAATAAAAAACAAATTCCAAAAAAATTAAAATCTGATGATAAGTTAACCAAAAAACCAATTAAATTAGTAGGGTGCATGTCCAAATCTGAAAAAGTATTAAGTTTAATTAATATACTTGATGAGATTTCACTAAAAAATAGCAGTGCTAAAATCTTAATTTTAGGAAGAAATAATAGGGATATTTATGAAATTTCATGTAGAGAGATTTTTAAGTTATATGAAGAAAATGATTATACAAAAATTGTTTATGAAGAAAATCCTGATTTAGATATTGAATTTAGAACTGTACATAAATCTAAGGGTCTTGAAGCAGATTATGTTGTTGTAGTTAATTTATCAGATAGCATAATTGGTTTTCCAAATAAAATTGCTAATGACCCAATTTTGGATTTTGTAAATAGAGAAACTTCTGAAGGTATTGATTATCCGGAAGAAAGAAGACTTTTTTATGTTGCTTTAACAAGAACAGTAAAAGATGTATTCTTATTACATAATGAAACTAAACCATCACAGTTTATTGATGAAATTAAAAATAATAATAAAGTCCAATCTTTAAAATTCATATTTTCTAATGAAGAACTTTTAAGAATAAGTTTATTACTGGATAAACCATTTGATGTACTTGAAACTGATAATATTTGCCCTAAATGTAACAAAGGTAATGTTAATCTCATTGTAAATAATGAAAATGGAACTTCTTACTTTAAATGTTCAAATTTTTGTGGTTGGGATGGAGGTCCATATCATAATAGTGTATATGGTGAGGAATCTCGTAAATTATCCTATGTTAAGTATGCAAAAGTGTGTGATCAATGTGGAGGAATGTTGATTGTCAAATCACAAAGAGAAAATCCAAATAGAAAATTTTTAGGATGTAATTTCTATCAAACCAAAGGTTGCAGAAATACTGAGAACATTTTCCTTGATTTAAACAAAACTGATGAAGATATTTATCAATTAAATAAAACAAGTAATGATGTATATTATTTACATGATTATATAGCGCAGGAAAAATGGGAAGTTTATAGTCCTAATAAAGTTGAAATCAGTAAAATAATTTTAAATTATAAGGATTCAATAGATGAGAATATAGTTAATATATTCACAAAAGAAATTATGGAAAATATAAATCTCATTTCAAATAAAGAAATAGATGATGAAATAGATAAAATAGCTCTTATTGCTGTTCCATCATCTAAAGTTTCTAAAAAGAATAAATCAACTATGCGAAAAACGATTAATATTATTGAAGAATGGCATGATAAAGGAATTGCACAAACAAATTTTGGTTTTAAAAAAGAAATAATAAACTATAAAGATTTATTGGAAAGAATTAAAGATGTACCAACAGCTCATTTGGGTGAAGGACGTGCAAACTGTGAGCAACATGTTGAATCTATTAAATGTAATCAGGATAATCTTGTAAAAGAAAAAGTTGCATTTATAATTTTAGATGATATTACTACTACTGGAGCAACAATGAAAGCATGTAAACAGATTTTAATTAATGAAGGTATTGATGAAGAGAATATTTATTCATTAGCTATTGGTGCAACTGTGAGGGGTAGATATGGAGAAATTTAAAGAAATAATATTTTTAAATGGCCTTCGAAGAGTGGGTAAAAAAACTATATATTCGAAATATGAACAGATATTAAAAAATGCCGATGATTTCAATAATTTAGTTTCAGAAGTTAAATTGAATTCAAAATTTACTCCTGAAGAAATAAAAAAAGCAGTCGATCATGCCGAAGAAGCATATGAATATATAATAACATCAGATATTTCAGCCATAACTTTTTTAGATGACAATTATCCAAAGAAACTATTAGATATGGAAAAAGATAAACCTTTAATATTATATGTTAAAGGTAATGTGGATGCTTTAAAAGAACCTAATATTGCTATTATTGGAACAAGAAAACCTCTAGATGATAGTGAAAAATTTGAAGAAAAAATAGTGAATAATATTATAAATGGTTCTAATAGGATTGTAGTGAGTGGATTGGCTTTAGGTTGTGATAAAATTGCTCACCAAACTACTGTTGAGGAAAATAAAATTACGATTGCTATTTTGCCAAGTGGTGTTAATGTCATCACACCTGCTTCAAATAAAAAGTTAGCTGAAGAAATTCTTTTGAATAACGGTTGTTTAGTTTCTGAATATGAACCCAATGAAAAACTTTCTAGAGGAAATTATATTGATAGGGATAAAATCGTGGCAGCATTTTGTGATGCAACATTTGTTGTTGAATGTGGTGTTAAAAGTGGGACAATGCATACCGTTAATGCTGCAAACGAGTATAATAGACAAATTTATGCATATTTGCCAACTGAAAGACCTGATGGTTCTTACGATGGAAATGAATTTATATTAAGTGAAAATGAAAGTGCAATTAAAGTTGAAGATATAGATGAATTTTTAAAAGATTTAAATAATTTAAAAGTTAAAAAAGAAGTAAAATCTGTTCAACAAACTTTAATGTAGGTGTTAAAATGCTTTGTCCTAAATGTGGAAAACAGTACAATTCAAAATACAGAAATTGTCCTCATTGTATTTTAAATGAAATTTCAGGTAAAAATAAAAAAAATAAACCTAAACGTATTCATAACAATTCTAGGGATAAACCTACTTCATCTATTAATGATATTACTAAGTTTCAAAAACCAAAAAATCGTATAAAAAATAAGTCCCGTAATATTAATAAAAGATATTATCTTGATAGGTCTAGTAATAATAGCAAAAAGAAACCTACAATTGATCCGAGTAATGTAAATGGTTATCAAGTTGGAGAAGGCATGTCTATTAATGGACGTAAATTAAGAAAGGGATCTCGTACTTCAAGGGATGCTATTATTTATAGTCCATGGATGTATAGTGAATGATTAAAACAATCTTTTTACAGAAATATCTTTTTATTTAATTATTCCTATTTTATTAACAATTTGCATATTTTTATTTAGTTGTAGTTATAAAATATCATTTAATATGGGGGATTTTTCAATGAATAAAAAAATAATTATTACATTAATTTTAGCTATTGGTGTTTTAATTTGTGTTTCTCCAATTATGGCTGCTGATAATTCAGTTCATCAGTTTGCACTATTTGATTTTAATATATTTGGAGGAGATACTCCTTCTTTAGATGTTGAGAAATTACAAATTCAAAAAGTTAAAAAATCACACACTTATAGTAATGGAAATACTAAAAAAAGCACTAAGACCTATTTAAAATTTAATCTATCATCAAGTTCCGATTCAATGGGCAATTATAGTGTTACTATTAAATGTTTTGATAAAAATAAAAAATCTATCAAAACTGTAAAATCTTATGTTGACCATGAGGGATCTTATAAAATACCTTTGTCTGGTGCTAATAAAGTTAAAAGCGCAAAGATAACAATTAAAGATGATTCTGGAAATGTGCTTTTTAACAAAACCACTTCAAAAATTAAAATATCTGAAAAAGTGACAAAGGATAAACCTGTAGAGAAGAAAAAAACCACTAGTTCAAGTTCTAAATCTAGTTCAAGTTCAGGTGCAACTTACTGGGGAAGTTCAAAATCAGGTAAATTCCATAGACCAAGTTGTGAATGGGCGCAAAAGATTTATTCAAATAATAAAGTAGTGTTCCATTCAAGATCAGAAGCAATTAATGCAGGTTATCAACCATGTCAAGTATGTAGTCCTTAATTGGATTACATTATTTTTTTTTACTAAATTTTTATTACTAACTAAAAACAATATTGTAATTATAGAATAATTTTTAGGTAGGTGACTTATGGTTAAATGTCCTAAATGCGGGAATACTGTCGATGAGAATGATAAAAGATGTTCTAGCTGTGGTGAATCATTATCAAAATCTAAAAATTCCTCAAATAAGATTATTGCAGTCATTGCTATTGTTGCTGTAATTGCAATTGTAGGTGTTTTAGCAAGTGGAATGTTTTCAAGCGATAATTCAACAACTGATGTTGAAGCACAATCTGAAACTGTTGATCCAATAAGTGAAGATGATGACACAACCACTGAACCAACTGAATATTGGGCTAGTGCAAAAGCAGAAAAATTCCATTTACCAACCTGTGAATGGGCCGAAAAAATCAGTGAAGATAATAAAATCATTTATCAATCTCGTGAAGATGCAATTGCAGATGGTAAAGTGCCTTGTGGTGCATGTAATCCATAGTGGTGTTTAATTTGGAAGAATCAGAATCTCAGCTCCAGGATTATTTCATTGAATTATTAAAAAATAATGGATATGAATATGTTGATATTGAAAACGAAGCTGATTTAATGGATAATTTTGAAAAACAATTAAAATTATTTAATAATGATGTTGAGTTTAATTTTCAAGATATTTGGGATTATTTAAGTCAAGGTGATAAGAACTCTAAATTTGATAAACTTAGAGGTTCTTATAATGGAGTAAAATTCATTGATTTTTCTAATTTTTCATCAAATATTTTTCAGGTTGCTGAAGAAATAACTGTAGAAGGAGAATATAAAAATCGCTATGATGTTACAATCTTAATTAATGGTTTTCCTTTAGTTCAAATTGAACTTAAAAGGCCTGGCGGTAATCTGATAACTGCATTCAATCAAATTCAGCGTTATTCCAATCATTCTTATTCGGGCCTTTTTGATTTTATACAAATTTTTGTAATTTCAAATAAGGCTAATACAAAATATTTCTTCAATGATTCTGATTTTAATTACAATTTAACATACAATTGGTTTGATAATAAAGATTTAGAAAGTTTTACTCATTCATTTTTAATAAAAAATAATTTAATGCTGATTTTATCAGGATATATTTTCAAAGATTTAATTTCTAACAATTATATCATGCTTAGACAATATCAGATTGATGCATTAACTGGTGTTTTAGAAAAAATTAATGCTGGTGAAAATGGATATGTTTGGTTAACATCAAATACTGGCTGCACTACAACGGCTTTAAGACTTGCTCAGATTTTAAGTGAAAATAATAAGGTAATTTTCATCATTAAAGACAAATTTTCAAATTTAAACGTATCAAAAACACAAAAGGAATTAATGCTGGACATCAATTTGAAAAATCTAATTTTTACTAATATTAATATCTTATCTCTAAAAGAAAAACTAGATTCAATTAAAGATAATGACTTTATTTTTATCTTTGATGACTATGAAAAATATTCATCAAAAAACAACCCTTTAGAATTACAAAAAATTTTTAAAAATTCATTATTTTATTGTTTTACTCAAACTCCAGTTTTTGATGAAAATATCATTGGAGAAATGACCACTAAAACAATTTTTAACTCAAAAATTTACAATTACACATTTAGTGATGCACTTAAAGAAAAAACAAATCTACCGATTAACATTGAATATGTAAATGATGCTCAATGTTCAAAGGATTATAATTTATCGTCAGATATCAGAATAGCTAAAATTTCAGATTATATTGTAGATAATTTTAACAAAAAATCAATTTTAATTGTTTCCTCAAATAATGACTTAATTAGATATTATGAGTCATTAAAAAGTTCCAATTTAAAAGTAGCGCCAATTTTAAGGCATGAATCAAACGATATTTATGAATCAACTCCAATGAGAGATTACTTTGAAAAGTATATTCAGGAATATAATGACAATTTTAATGCGGAAATAACTCACAAAAAGGTTGTTGGAACGGAAAAGATTTCACATGAATTTGAAGAGGATACAATAAAAAGATTCAAAAATAATGAAATTGATTTGGTCATAGTTGATGCCAGCTTGTTTTTAAATCAATATAATTTCAATATTTTAGGAAATTTAAAAGATCCTCAATTAGACACAATATATTTGGATTGTGAGTTAGAATACAATAACCTATTTGAAGTATTAACTATGGGAAATATTCCCGCTTCACACAAAAGTTATGGCAATGTAGTAATGTTTAGGGATTTAAGAGAAAATATTAAAAAAGCAGTAAAGTTATTTTCAAATAATCAAGCCAGTGAAGATATCCCATTTAAAGATTATGATTATTATTTAAAACAGTACAATAACTCATTCGACGACTTTAAAAAATTATCTTACTATTATAATATATTAATCACATTCGATGAATTTAATTTTGATAAATCTCAAAGTGATGAGTTTAATGCACTTAAGGATGAATTCGAACAGGAACAATTTGAAATTAACTCAATTAAGAAAATCATTACTAATTTTAATCTGCAAAAAATTGATAACTTTACAATAGATTTAAATTATCTAATCTATGATGAAGATAATGAAGAATATGAGGAATCAACAATAAATACGGATAATCCTAAAGAATTGAATATATTAAACTTGGATAATTCAAAAGAAATAAATGAAACAAGGATTTTAAATTTAAATAATACTAAAGAAGAACTGAATATTTTAAGTTTAAACAAAGTGGACAATTCTAAAGAACTTAATGTTATAAATCAAGATTTATCAAAAACAATCAATGTTACAAATGAATATCATATCTATGTGGGTGGGGATAATATTCAAAATGAAATCAATCTAAATTTAAAAGATTTAATTAAATCCAATGCTATTCAAACGGATGATGAAAATGTTAAAATTTGTCCAAGATGTAGAGAAAAGTATACTGATGATAAGAATTTCTGTCCGAAACATGAAGAGTTAACAGAATTAGTCTATATTGATGACCTGATAAAAGTTTGTAAAGGTTGTGGATTAAAATATCCGAAGGAATTTAATTATTGCATTTCCTGTGACTGTGATGAACCTTTAACAACAGATATTATTGATATAAAAACTCTTCCAAATAGATATTATGATTTAAACACCCATATAAATAAATTTACAGAGATTTCCCAGTTACTTTCAAATGAAAACAAAACTAAATTAATTAACTTTAATTTTACCCAACTGCAGTTTGATAATATCATAAATAACATTAAAAATACTTATAAATTAATTTTAGACTATTTAATTGATGAATATGGAATTGATTTATCAAATCTGTCAACTTTAAATAAGATGCTTTTGTTTTCAAAAACATTCGTTAAAACGGATTATAAAGAAGGTGGAGGGGATTTAGGTTATTACCAATATAATGAAATATTTATAGATGATAGATTGCCTGATGCATTGCAGATTACAACTATCATTCATGAATTGTCTCATTTCTTAATGGCTGAAATATTAGAACAAATCACCTGTGAAATATTAAATACTAATAAAACAGATGCCGTTGAAGCATTTATATGTTATAATCTGGCAAATGTTAAAATGAATTGTCTGGTTGATGAATATTGTGCACATACTGTTGAAGGCAGGTTTGCAATGTTTGGATATCAGGATTATGGATCATATAAACAAGTTTTATCAGAGTTTTTACAAGAATATTCCGAACAGCATGTTGAAATTGTAAACACAATCGGAAATACGTTTGCAGACTATATTAAACCAATAATGGAATCCTTCATTGATGAAAACCTAAGGAAAGATATTAAAAAAGAATTTTCAAAAGTTAAAGATGTTCCTAAATACGATGAATTGCAGTATGAAACATCCAATACTTTGGATTGGGAAGGTTTTTCAAATGCCATTAAATTAATGCTTACAGGTAACTTAAAAGATTTTGAAAATAATCCTCAGGATATGGAAAAATTAAATGTATATGCTGTTAAATTCAGAAAGAACAATCAAAGGTAATTTTTATGAATAGTAAAGAATTTTTAGATAATCTACTTTTACAGTTTGGAAGTAGTGATATTGAAAATAGCGGTTTTGATGATGTAAATAATTTTAATTTCACATTTCTTGACACTATTAAAGAAAAAAAGATTATTTGCGTTTCATCAGGTTATTTTGAAGAAAATATGAATATTATTTCAAATCTTAAGAATAGAAATTACTTTGAATCAATTATTTCACTTCCAATTTTTAAAGAGGATGATAATCTTTTAGTTCTGATTTTTAATCCTCAAAAAAATTCTCCAGAATGTTTATATATTGATGAATCAGATTCTCTAATCCACAAATCTGAAGATGTTGACTGGACTTATGCCGGTGAAGAATTGACAAGCAAAATTTTATATTCATATAATAATTTTAAAGAATCAGATAATGCAGTAATGTTAAACATTGACGAAATTTTTGGTTTAAAACCTAAAAAATCAATAAATGATGAATTATTATCTTTAAGCTTAAATTCTAAAGAAGATGTTTCAACAAGGAAACATAGGGTAATTACTAATGATTTGGCCGATGGCTTATTGGCATTAAAGCAAAATCAACCTATAGAAAATGAATTTTCTAAACATGATTTAAAGGCTGTTGAAACTCCACAGTCCATAACTTTACCTTTTTTAAATGATGCAATGTATTATAAAAAAAGACAAAACCCTGAAAATCTGTTATATAAAGATAATAAACCATTAATTGATGGTGAAGTTCAGTTTAGAAAGCTGGGAAAACTTGCAGATTTAGAAAATATCTATATAAAAAATGAAAAAAATTCAATATTGATAGCCACTTGTAAGAGCTGCACATCAAAATTAGTCTTTTATAATAATGAAATCAGTGATTTTAAAGGGGAAGTGTATATTGAAGTAACAAATATTCACGAAGAGGTCTCTATGGAATATTTGTATGAATATTTGAACTCTAAAAATGGTTTAGACGAATTATTGTACTTTTCAAAAGGAAATACGCATATCACTCCAAATGAAATTAAGAATGTTAAAATACCCGTTCCTGAGTTAGATATACAAAAAGAAATTGTCAAGGTTTCTCGTGAAAGTCGTGAATTTTTTAAAAGCGTTGATCTTCTCAAAAAAGAATTCAATTCAAATATTTTAGATTATAAACATATGCAAAATTCAATCAATGAACTAAAAGGAAATATTTCTTTTGATAATAAAACTAATGAAATAACTGAATTGTCTAGAAGTTGGAGGCATGCGTATAAAGGATTAATATGGCCTTTAGCCATATCTTATTTATCTGCAACAAAAGGTGGCTTTGAGATTGTTGAGAAAAAAGATAATTATTTGATATTATTTGAGTTTATTGCAGCATTTAATGCGATTGTAATGTTAAGTGGTCTTCCAAATGATGTTTATAAAAAGAATTTCAATAAAATATGGAATTCCAGAAATCCTAATGAATATAAACAAATGACATTTGCAAATTGGGTATATTTATGTAATAACCTTTCAGATGTTTATAAATTTAATAATTTCACTTCTGAGTTGGATGAAGATTTATTTGAGAAAATTGGAAGTGAAAAAATATTAAATATTTTAGATTTTGCTAAAAATTTAAGAAATAATGAAGCTCATGGTTCACATTCAAATGCATATGAAGCTAAACAAATTGTCGAAGAATTGGATGTCTATTTAGATGATATATTTGACATATTGGAAGTTTATTCAAATTATAAATTAATTTATGTTACTGGAGATATGAAATCAGATAAACAGGCTTATTCACATAGGGTTATTCTTTTAAATGGGCCTTGTGCTCAACCAATTTATGATAATATTAGATTTGATACACCTCTTGACCGTGAATCTTTATATTTGTACAATCCAAAAAACAATAAAAAATTAATTTTAAAAGATAGTTTGATTAAATTTTGCCCAATTGATGATTTGAAAAAAAGATGGGCTTTATTTATCTATTATTCATGCGATAGAAAAGAATTTAATGCATTCTATAAATGTTTCCAATCAAATGAAGAAGATATTAAAGTGAACATCTCTTCACTAGAAAAAGATGTTCTTGGAAAAAGAAATAAGGAATCATTTAGATATTAAATGGTTTTATGACTATTTAAGAACTCTTCAAGTTCTCGTCTTTTTCTTTCTTTTTCTTCCTGTTCTTTTCTAACTTCCTCTTCAATAGCTGCTTGTTTTGTTTGTTGAGCATCATACTCTTTTTTAAGTTCATTTAATTTTGATTGATAACTGGAATTGCCTTCAATTAACTCTGAATATTCTTCATAGATATGTTTTTTTAAAGATCTTTCAAAGGAAACAGTTGATTTTTCAATATTATTGTATCTGAGATATAAGCTTAATTTCACTGCTGATGGGCCAATTCCGGTTATTTCAAACTCGTATTGCTCACCTTCAATTGGAAGTTTAAATGTGGAGTTGTATGCGTAATATTGATGTTTTTTGGTCATTTGGTTTTTACTTTTTCCATGAGTTATCTCATTAATTTCTTTTTCAATAGGTCTAGTAGCATATCTGATGTCTGTGTGCTTAAAATACTGTACGTATTCAATATATTCACTTCTAACATCTTCAACTTTAAACTTATAACTGCTGCCATCTATATCAAACAGGATAGGAATATAATCCATCAAACCAGGTCTTATTGATACGATATGTTTTAATCTGTATTGTGAAATGTCAAATGTCATATGTAAAACTCCTTTTTTATAATAATTCATTTAATACTCATATATTATTAATATAGTCAATACAAAATTATAACAATATTTAAATACTTTTAATTGTAAATAATAATTTACCAAATTATTTATAGGAGTCACAACCATGACCAAAGATGTAAAAAGTATTTATAATAAGTGTACTATGTTTTTTTACGCATTTAATAAGTCTCTAATTTTCATTTGTGGTGATTAGATGGCAAGAGGAGGCTATTTTGCAGGTAATGATTATGTGGATTATCAGCCAGGACAACTTGAACATTCTTCTGCAACATCAAGAAAAGAAATTAGAAAGCAAAAAACAATTAAATGCCCTAAATGTAGCAGAGTTGTTCCTTTAAGAGAGTTTTGTATCTTTTGCGATTATGTTTTTACAGAAAAGGATTTAATTTAGATTGATACCATGACAACAACATTATTTGATTTTTTAATAAATTTTAATCCGGAAGCTTATGAAATAGCTTTGCAAATTGAGGATGAAATTACAACTTCTCCAGCATCAATTAAGACTTATGCAACTACATTTTTAGAATGCATTGTGGATGATATGCTATTAAAATCAGGAAATAAAAACATCAATCCCTATGCAAATTTCACACCAAAGGTAAAAAAGCTTTCAATGTTTGGGGTAATCAAGTATTCATTTGAAACTCAATTGATTAATGCATATAAACTTAGAAATACTGCTCATTACTCCCTAAAAAAGACTGCTGATGAGGATAAGCGTTTGGCATTGGAGTTGTACGAGAAGCTTTTCCATATTGCCTGGAGATATTTTGAGGAATTCGGTGGAAATGAATATGATTACCTTGGAAAGCCAAAATTCATTCCTCCATTTAGAGAAAATGACGAAAAAGAATTAGTTGAAGTTCCTCACATTGAGAGGATGGAGAAAATATTTGATCACTGTATCATATGTGGTCGTAAGAATAATTCCCACTATCATAACCTTTGCAGCGATTGCAACAATAAAATTGAGCATGTTGAAGATGTTATTAACATGAAGAACCATTTTGAAGGCAATTTTACTAAAAGAAATATTGTCGATTTGGGTTATTCCAAGCCATATAGCGATGCACTGGTTCGTGAACTTTTAAACGAAAACCTGATTTTAAAAGTGGACAAGTCATATTGCTTCAATGATGAGCTATTTGACAATTATTTAAAAGAAATTGAATTGTATGGTGAAATTGAACTCGTATTGTCTGAATTTGCATCAGGTAAATTGACTTTAAAGGATATTAAAAAGTCCGATTATTACCTTAAAGGCAAGGATTCAATTAAACCTTTCACTCAGGTTTACAAGATTGTCAGCGATGCAATTTTTAAGGAGTTTATTTCACAATTGTCATTGGGTATTGAAATATCTGAAATTATGGAAAATACTACAATAACAGAGGATGAAATTATCTCATGGTATAACATGCAATTAAAAATGCTTGAAGGTGGCATTAAAAATCAGGATTTCATAAACTATAATAAAATATCAATCGATTCTTTCATTAAATTAAGAGCACAGGGTAAAACCCAAAAAGAAATTATTGCTAATCTACATCTCCCGGAAGATATTGTTGAATTTTGGTTAAATACACATGTTAAAGAACTTGATTATTTCAAGGAATCACTTGACGATACAAATATGGATTTGATATTAAAGGCAATTAGTGAAAATAAAACAAAAACAGAATTTTTGGATAACTTTGATATTTCACAAGATGAGTTAAACTGTTTGCTTGATAAATATCCTGAATTCAACAAAATTTACACAAGAGATTACATAATTAAAAGAAGAAACGACTTTTTATTCTATTTAAATGAGAATAATTATGAAAATTCTATCGAAAAAGCACATCTGTCTAAAAAAGAGGTTGATGAATGGTTAATCATTGGAAGAAAAGATTTTGAACTCAGACATCCCGGTGAATTATGCGAATTTTACAGAGATACAATTGAAAAGTTAATGAAGCATTATGTAAAATATAGGGTTAATGCACTATCAAAAGGTGAGGCGGCACGCAAAATCAATCAATCTCCAAAAACAATTGATCAATGGCTCAGAAGAGATGATTATGAAATATTTATCAATTTCCAAAAGGAATGTGAAAACATAACCCTAAGCGTATTAGTTAATGCTATTAAAAAGGGATTGACATTAAAACAAGCTGCCGCATTGGCCGACATGTCCCAGAATAACTTAATAAAATTAATAAGGCTAGGGGAAAATGGTGATGAGAAATACATTGAACTTTATGATGTTTATCAAAACAAGTATATTCCAACACAATTGGAAACATTCTTGGACAAAATAAAGTCTTCAAAATATAAAAAAGCTCTTAAATCAGCTCATTTAACAGAAGATGAATTAAACAAGTATTATATATTGGGTCTTGAAGGCAAAAAACCATTCAATGAATTCGCTGATAAGTATTTCGAATTCAAACTTGAAAATTATAAAAAGGAGATTATTCAAAAAGGAAAAACAGAATCCCGTGCTGCAAGAAATGCCAATTTCATAGATAAAGACTTTGAATTAAGACAGAAAGAAATTGATTGTGCTCTTGTTGAAAATCAACTTGAAATCATCACTCCTATGGTGGAAGAGGGATATCATGCAAAATACATTGCAGGCAAAATCAATATCGATGTAGATGTGTTCTTTAACTGGTATGTAAAAGGGTATAATGGTGATGAAACATTCAAGGAGTTTGCTGAAACCTACTGGGATTGTCGTATGCATGAAAGTATAGATGATTTCCAATCATTATTTGATAAAGGAATTTCAGAAAAATTTTTCTTAAAATATATCATCAGAAAAAATGTCCTACCCGAATATAAATTCTGGAAAAGCTTAGGTTTATTCGAGTTTAAAAATCAATTATTAAGTGAAGAGGAACAATTCAATATAATAAAAGAAAATGTCCTTGATGTTAAGGATAATGTAATGAAAATACTGGAAGCTGCAGATGAAGATACTGATTTAGAGGTTCCCGTTGAGGAATTAATTGGCGAAATTGAAGATGCTGATTTAAAAAGACATGTTAAAAACTTTTTGAAAAAAGAGGATGATGAAGATGGATGATGAATATCTTGAACACCTGATTGAAGAACATGAAAAAGATGAGAAAGAATATCTTGAAAGAATAATCGATGATATTCTTGAAAGTGATGAATTGGATAGATTAATCGCTGATAGATTAGAATATATTGATAATCACTTTGATTTTGAGCCATCTCCTGTTTATGAACAATTGGAGGAAATTTATCTTCAGCAATATGATTCAATGGAATCCGCATACAATGGGGATGGATTTCAGGAATATATTCCAAATGATGATCCTTTTGATAGTTTAGAGGGCTATGATTATCCTGAAGGTCCTGATGAAAACATTGATGGGATTAAATATCCAGGACAATATGTACCTGTATATCATGAGGTAAACGAACCGGATTATGATGAATTATATGCAGATGAACCTGATTATGAGGATTACTATGAAGAAGAAATAGAAGAGCTTGACTTTGAAGAGCCAGATTATGCAAAACTCTATGAGGAAATAATTCAGGAAGCAGAAATAGAAAAATATGAAGAAGATTATAATTTAAAAAATTTAATTGAGCAACATATTACTGATGAAAAGGAGTTTTTAGATTCTATTTTAATCGATGTAATTCAAGAGCAGTCATACTTTGAAAAAGCAATCGATGAGCTAATATTTGAACATATTGAAGAAGAATACTTACCACAGGATTTTGATTATGAACCTGACTACTGGTATGATGATCCATTTGAAAATTGGTCTGATGAGGTATGGCCTGAAGATGAGTCCATAAAAGATCCTTTTGATAGTTTAGGCGATATTGATTATCCTGATTTTGAACCTAGAAACTATGATTTTAATGTTCCTGAATATCATGATGATGAAGAAGAAAAATGGCTTGAACTTGAAATGTTAAAAATGGAAAAAGCAGAAGCAATGTTGGAGCCTCCAGAAGAAATTATTCCGGAGCCTCCTGAAGAAGAAAAAATCATTGAATTCATAGATGAAGAGGACTTAAGAAATCAGGAATTAATTAAAAATTATGTTGACAATATCAAGGAATCTGCAGATAATTATTTAAGTAAAGATAATACATTAGATAAAATAATAAAAGATAAACTTAAAGAAAAGAAATTTAATCAATAAAATCATTGGTGACTAAAATGGGAGACGATTACGAACCGTATGAATGGCAGGTTGGAGACCCTGCAGACTGGGGTGACAGCGTAGGCGTTCCGGACATCCCCTATATGGGATACATCGACGGTGATGAGGACGGCGATGACTGGGAACCTCCAAGAAATTCCAGAAGTGCATATGTGCAGGAGCTTGTCGACAGGGCACTGAACCTGAAAGACCAGCGCAGGCACTGGGAGGCCGTTGCAGTCATCAACATGGCAATTGAGGAAAGCCCCAATGACTTTAACCTCTACAACATAAGGGCAATCATCTGGGAGAACAAGGGTGAATTCGAACACGCATTAAAAGATTACAACAGGTCTCTCGCCATGTTCAACTCACAGGTCGTCAAAAACAACAAGGCACGTCTTCTTTGGATGATGTCAAATGACGAGAAGTTCTACACCAAAAATTACACCAAGGCTCTTGAATACATCAATGAGGCATTGAAGTTCACTGCCGATGAGGATGACCGGAAAAAATTTCTCAGGTCAAAGGGTGAAATCCTTGACTTGATGGAAAAGTGGAAGGAAGCCTACATCTGCTATCTCTTGGCTGCCAATCTATACGACAAGGTGGAAAGGGTCGAAGAACAGGAAAAACAGTTAAAAAACACCACCGACACCCTAATCTGCATTGCGGGAACCCGGTTCTACCATGACCACAGGCCATTGAACGACGGCGAAACGGTGGACCTCATAAGGGAAAGCGAAAATGAGCACGATTCCGATGCAATCAGGGTTGAGATAGACGGCAAAACGGCAGGTTATGTGGCCAATTCAGCTAACACTCTGATAAGGGAAGCGAAAAGCGCAAGCAAAATCAAGGACATGATTAAGGACAGGGCGAAGGCAAAGATAATGTTTACATACATTGACAGATATGTCATAGCAAAGCTGATATGAGGTGAGATGATGGAATGTCCATACTGCGGAGAGGAATTTGAACTGCGATGCCAAACTTGAGGATGAGGACATCACACGTGAATGTCCATTCTGCGGCAGCGAACTGAACTGGGAAGAGAAGTTTTATGACTGTCCCTTCTGCGGCTCCGATACCGGAGAGGCGGTAATCTATTGCGAGTACTGCGATTCCTATATCGACTGGGACGACTCAGAGTGGGAATGTGAAGACTGCTCAAACGAGGGGGAAGAGGAGATTATTGTAGAAATCGTTGAGGAAAGGGAAATCTGCAGATGTCCCGAATGCGGAGCGGAAATGGCAGATGACGGATACTGTGACGTATGCGGATGGCCGAACAACCAGGGATGGATTGGCGAAAATTACTGATTTTAGGGTTTGATTCAAACCCACTACTTTTTTTTTAATATGGATAAAAATTCACTTTCAATATTACTTTTCAAATGCTCTTGCAAAAATTGTATTTATAAACCAATGTCATATATCATATTGTCATGACAAGCTGGCAGTATAGCAATTACTCAAAGATAAATCCGAATGCACGAAGACATTTTCCGTTTGCCAACCCTAGAGACGGCCAGCTTGAAACAGTCTCAGAAATCTTAAAAGCCGTTGATGAGGGCTATAGGTATATTGTCCTTGAGGCAGGAACCGGAACAGGAAAATCCGCAATTGCCGCAACTTTGGCTTCAATTTTTGAGTCTTCCTACATTTTAACCATCACCAAACAACTACAGGACCAGTATTTGAGGGATTTCAGCAATCTGCAGGTTGTCAAGGGCCGGGCCAACTTCAACTGCCTCATGTATAAGAATGCTCTCGTTCCGAAGCCATGCAGCGAAGGCAAGTGCATTGTCGAAGGCCATGACTGCAGGTATTCTCTGAAAAACAGAACAAATGAGATTAGAGAGGACAACACCTGTCCCTATTACCATCAAAAATACTTGGCACTGAATGCAGAATCAGTCATCTCAAACTACCCTTATCTCTTTTTGGAGCTCAATTACGTAAAGGACTTTCAGAAAAGGGATCTTCTCATCTGTGACGAGGCCCATAACCTTGAGTCAATGCTTATGGACCAGCTGACCCTGGAGTTTTCCAAGGAGGATCTGGAGGAATATCTCCACTTCGAGCTGACAGAAGAGCTGATTGATGAGCTCAACACCCAAAGCTACACAAGATGGATGAGGTTCATCAACAAAATCAGGGACGAATACGCAAAGGAGCTTGAAAAGCTCGAATCGCTTGAAAAGGAGGAGCTTGCAGAAAAGATTGCATTCATCAGGCATCAGATAAGTGACTGCAAGCGTTTCATCGACCATATCATAATCGATCCGAAGACATGGATTTTCGACTGGGACGATTCATACGAGATTGCCCAGTTCAAGCCCCTGAAGGTAAACCGTTATGCCGAGGATACTCTCTTTAAGTACGCTGACGTTGTGCTTTTCATGAGCGCAACAATTCTCGACTGTGAGCTTTTTGCCAAGTGGCTTGGGATTTCACCTGATGAGATATATGCAATAAGGCGAAAAAGCCCATTTGACATCCAAAGAAATCAGATAATCACATATGAGGGCTATAATCTTTCAAGAAACTTCATCAAGGTCAACGCTCCAAAAACCGTCAGGCCAATAAATGAAATATTAAAAAAACATGAAAATGAAAAGGGAATCATCCACACTGTCAGCACAAAATGCATGGAGTTTCTGCTGGAGAATCTGGACAGTCCGAGACTCATAGGCCATGACTCGAAAAACAGGCAGGAAATGCTTGAAATCTTCATCGATTCCGACGAGCCATTGGTTCTGGTATCCCCATCAATGGGCGAAGGGGTTGACCTTCCGGGAGACTTGTGCCGCTTTCAGATAATCTATAAGATACCTTATCCTGACTGGGGAGACAAGCAGATTTATGAAAGGTCAAGCATTGACATGGAATGGTATGACTTCAAGACCTGCCTGAACCTGGTGCAGACCCACGGCAGGGGAATGAGATATGATTCAGACTACTGCACAACATATGTAATCGACAGCAGATTCACATCATATGTCAGAAGCAACAGGGCAAACAGATACCTTCCGGATACCTTTAAGGAAGCAATTGAGGAATACACAGTTGATTCGGCCGAAAAGCAGAAGCTGATGAAAATCGGTGACGCCTACATTGAAAACGGAGAATTTGAAAAGGGATTCTATTTCTTCAGAAGACTTCTGAAAAACGACCTTTTCATAAACGACGACTATCCGTATCTGAATCTCTCAAGAGTATACCGTGAAGCAAATCTCTATGAGCAGGAAATCCAAATCATAATGCAGTTCATGAATTCAGGAATCAAATCAAAGAATATGGATTACTTTAAGGAGAGATTAAACGAGCTTGCAGATATGGGCTATTTTTAATGATATTCAAAAAACTCTTCGATAAACACAACTTATTTATCTTAATTCAAAAAATATATTATTAAAAAAATATTAGGTATCATCTATGTTAGAGTGGACTGTTTGTAAAAATTGCGGAAAGATTTTGGACAACTCCCAAAACACTTGCTCAAGCTGCGATAGCGATGTCGATAAAATCCACATGGACTATCTGGCCGGTTATATGACCAATCTGAACTTCCTTGTGAAAACGTTAGGCATTTTCACACCCTACTGCGATTCCATTAGGGACCTTGACAATGTAACTCTTGAAAGCCTGATAGTCGATGATCTCTTTAAATACTTCGCATATCTCGGATTGGGGGACGACAGGATAACGGACAACGAACTGGAATTCATAAACTCCCTTCTTGATACCAGCTTCACAAAAGAGGATATCCAGACCTTAACCGACCTGAAAATCTCAAGGGAAATTCCCCTCTCATTCAAATGCCTCCACGAGCTTGACCTCTGCGGTGTGAACTTCGACATGACTGAACTCAACACTGCCAATGAGCTTTACAACTGCTATAAGGTATTCGGAAAGTTCTTCATAACCGTCGACAATGAGCTCAACGAGGATGTATTCAAGCTCTACAATGACTACATGGCCAGCTTGGAAAAGTCCCTTGAAAAGGAAAACGTTGAGTTAAAACCAATCAAGCTTATGGACACAAGAAGCATTGAAACCGCAAAGGGTACAGATGAGACACCCGAATCCAGCACATTGGATGAATGCCTGGAAGAGCTGAACAAGCTTGTCGGACTTGAAAAGGTCAAAAAGGATGTCAATTCCCTAATCAATCTGGTGCAGATCAGAAAATTAAGAGAAGAGCGTGGAATCAAGCAGCCTGCAATGAGCCTCCATCTGGTATTTTCAGGAAATCCCGGAACAGGAAAGACCACAGTAGCAAGACTGCTTGCTAAAATTTACCATGAAATAGGACTCCTATCAAAAGGACACCTCATTGAAACCGACCGCTCCGGCTTGGTGGGAGGATATGTCGGTCAGACAGCAATAAAGACCCAGGAAGTAATACAGTCCGCACTGGGCGGAATACTGTTTATAGACGAAGCATACTCCTTGACATCAAAAAGCGACAATGACTATGGTGCTGAAGCCGTGGACACGCTACTCAAGGCAATGGAAGATCACCGTGATGATTTAATCGTAATCGTGGCGGGCTATCCTGCCCTGATGGAGAAGTTCCTGTACTCAAATCCGGGCCTGGAGTCCAGATTCAACAAGTTCATCTACTTTGAGGACTACAACGACGAGGAACTCTACAATATATTCTGGCTCATGTGCGAAGAGTCCAACCTCACCATGGACGCCGCAGCCGATAAGTATATAAAGGACTACTTTAAAATGTTATATGAAAATAGGTCAAAAAACTTTGCTAATGGTAGAGCAGTAAGGAACCTATTTGAAGAAGTAATAACTAATCAGGCTAACAGATTAGCTCCTAAAAGTAATATTACAGATGAAGAATTAAATACGTTGACATACGAGGATTTCCTGGTAGATGAAAATGACTGATAAAATTTGTAATAATTGCGGAAACAAAGTAAACGGAACAGCGAACTTTTGCCCAAAGTGCAAATCAACCTCATTCAGAAATGTATATGAAATTACAAAACCCAACAACAGTTTAGTCTATAAATTATTCTATAATTATCAAGATAGTTACTTTATATTGTCAAAATCAAAAATAGCTGCAATACTGGTCTTTTTACTGTTCATGACCTTAATATTCCAGGCACCTGCGGTAATACTCTTTGCGGTAGTGATTTCCGCTCTGGTATATGTGATAGGATTCTCACTTCGCAGGGCTCTAGGATATGACCATGTGCCGAAGGTCGTCATTGAAAACAACAACTACGGATTGATTTCAGACCTTAAGCACCTGTTCTTCTACTGGCAGGACAAGACCACAGGGGAATTCACATTTTCCAAAACAAAGACAATCACAATTCTGATATTTCTCCTGTTTGCAACATTAGGTACAGCATTCGGCGCAACCAGCGCATTTGCCTTTTCATTATTCGGGCTCATATTTGCAGTGCCTGCATTTGCGGTCGGATATGGAATCCACAGGATTACAACATCCGAACCTGTCAAGGAGATAATCGACAAGACCCAGCCGATTGGAACATCCAAAAGGGAAGTCAAGGTCGAGCCTAAAAGGAACATCCATGAGTTCGACAAATACAGGACAAGGCTCAATGAGATGAAAATCATGTATGAAATCAAGGAGAAAAACGCACGCAAACTCATCGAAGAGCGCTTCGAACCTCCTCAACTCACATACGACAGATTCATCGCAACCGTTAACAATTCAACAGAGATGTTCAATGAGCATGCAGATGCGGTGTCAAACATCATTGATCTTGCCTCAAAGGACAACAAGAAGATTGATGATGAAATCACTTCAAGGCTGGATATCCTTCAGTCCCTCATTGACAAGATGGATGCGCTCATCGACGAGCTTGTATTGAGCATGAGCGAATCAGGTTCAAGTGAAGAGGAAGTCACAGGCTTCATACATGACATGGAGCACCTCATCAATTCGGTGAAGGATTACCAAAGTTAGATTATGGAAATATGCAGATATTTCCAAAACCTTTTTTTCTTTTTAATATAATTCTTTTTATTTTTTAGACAATCCGACAGCATTCTCCAATTTCAAGAATATATTTAAATAAACATAAGTCCAAGTTATTAACATGCTTAAAAAAATCCTTATTGCATTTCTGGCATTATTCATACTGATGAGTGCAGTCAATGCGGTTGACTCCTCAAACTGGACGACCGCAGAGGTCGGCTATGAAACGTTCAAGGTTCCGCCGAAATTCGAAAATCCGTATAAAAGCGATTTTGATATTTATGCTTATGATGAGGACACACATGTTTTCACTGTCAGATACATAAATCCGAACCTCGAGACACTGTACGGTTATTTCATAGAGAAATATCCGGAAAAGAAGGTGAAGGTTTCAGGCCATGATGCGATCCACATCACTTTCTATGACAGATATGATGACAAGAACTATTCAATACTGTGGTTCTCTGCCGGCGAGGAGTTCTATTACATCGAATGGGAAGGCTTCAACATAACACCTACAATCAAGGAGGTTGTCAAAAGCTTCTCCAAGTCCGATTACTCACACAAGGAATTCTATAAGACATTGAAGGAGTTTTATAATCAGCATAGGCTTGAAGAGGCGATGGAATCACAGGGCTTTGACTATCCAAGCGACAAGTCATCCCACACCTTCGTATCGGTGGGAACAAACGGTTTCGGAGTAGGGAAAATATATTAGGTGACCGAATGAGCGATGAAATTCCAGTCAAGATAAGGCCGAAGTCCGAAAAGAAAAAGCCTTTCATCATAGACACAATAAAATCCACTAAAAATCTCGTTGAGGATACAGCAAGCACCCTTTTCCCTCCAAAGGAAGAGCCGAAGATTCCTCAAAAGGGGTATGGCGAGTCCCTAGAATACATCCGGGAAAACGGAAAATCAAAGATAGAGTTTCCTGTGGATTCCAAATCCAAGGAAAGGTTATCTAAGCTTCTTTCTCCTGAAGTCGTCGGAAGCGCCGGAGGCCTTATCGGAGCTGCCGCAACGGTCGGACTGATTGGCTCAACTCTGGGCACAGGACTGATCATTGCAGGTGCAGGAGCATTGATAGGAGGAATACTTGCCAAGAATTCGGATGAGTTTTCATGGGTTCCCGCAGAACTTGTAATACTGGATGAGGAGCTTGTCATTTCAGGCAGGTTCACGCTGCACTTCGATGAAATCAAGTATGTAAGCGTCGAAAAAAGCGCTGCCGGAGAGCTTGTGGTTCTGACATTGAAGGATAATGCACTGGGCTTCAGGACATACAATGCAAAGGCCCTCAAAACCGTCATCAGCGAGAAGATGGATAAATATTATAACAATAATCAACAAAATAAGAGCAATGACTAATCACAAACACCTGCGAAATGTTATTGAAGACATCTATTCGAATAACAATATGCTCACCGAAGAGCTCACTTCCAGACTCATCAACGAATTCAGATATTCCAACCTGTACATCCCGGCAAAAAGGGAGAACGGCACACTCAACTTCATAATCTATGAGGATGATGAAATCAAAATCACCCCTCTATTTACGGATATGGATGAGTTTCGAAAGTTCTTCAGGGATGAGGACATTCAGGCATTGCAGAATTCATTCGAACTCTATCAGAATATCCTAAAGACCACAGACATTGAAGGGTATATACTGAATCCGTCTTCCGAAAAGTATGTATTCAAGAAGGAATTCATACTGGCGATAACCAGGGTTCCGAAAACTAATTTTTACACAACCAACCCATATTCTGAAGATGAACTTATGGAGCTTAAAAATTCAATCGACAACAGTGGCCTTGAGGCTTTCGTTGAAAACAGGGCCAATGTCGGTGATTTCGAAGGCCTCTTTGAAAGGATGGCGGGCTCACGGCTGCTTGCACTGATGCTGTCTGATTTGGATATTGAAAAGGAGATGCTCTGCCTTAAGGAGACCGGGCCTGTTGCGTCAATGTATACTGACAGGGTCGGCGGCGTTTATGCAACACTGTTTACATCCGAGGCCAAGATGGAGCCGATAAGGACTAATAAGTTCAAGTATTCCCAACTGATCAATCTTGCGACATTGGTGAATTTCATCCTGACCGAGGACATGGACGGCCTCATAATAAATCCCGAAAGCGACAACGTGCTGATTCCAAGACCAAGCCTTCTTAGATACTCCCTGGGATTTGAAAAGTACGCCAACGACGAAAGGCTCTCCGAAGCGATGTTCTATATTTTCAGGATTCAATAGCTTTTTTGCAATATTGATATCTAAAATTTTAATAATCACATAAAATATACTAATAATCATGTCAGAATTATCAGAATTGATTGAAATTACCAGAAACATTGAAAGGCAGAACGAGGAAATCATCCGCCTTTTAAGGAAAATAGCTGATGAGGAGGAAAAAAAGGAAATTCCAAAGCCTATAATCGACTTGGGTGAACTGTATCTATCCAAAGATGCGGCGCATGAAGAGCCCAAAGAGGTTGAGGAAATCGAAAACAGGTGGAGAATAGGATCACTTCTTGACACAACCATTGATGTCGGCGAGGTATATTTCCTTGAAGGCCCGGACATATTCAAGTTATCCGTCAATAATAATGAAACAAGCATCGATAATTTAACAGGTAATAGTGAATCTACTACATTTGCTTTACAGGAAATCATAGCAAATGAATCAATAAATAATAATGTAAGTTTAGATGACGGTACAGTTATACTCAGTATGGAACAATCACAAAATTTGCCTGAAATTTTAAAGATATGTGTTGAGCAGGGTGCCCAAAAGTTATACATGCCACTATTTGCATCAGCACAGCTGGTCGGAGCGCCGGAATTTCTCATGAGGCTGGTAAAGCTTAACTTTTATAAGAATAATGAAGACTTAATCGAAAAACTATTTGGATAGGTGATATAATGTCAAAATTTTGTCCGTCATGCGGTGAAGAACTGGTAGATACAGCAAAATTCTGCAAAAACTGCGGAATGAACCTGGAAACAAGGGAAGAAACAAAAAATACGACAGGTACACAACAGACAGCAACTCCAAGGTATGAAGTTCAAAAGGTTGAAAACGACCATAAGATAGCTGTAATTTTAGGTTACATATGTGCCATATTGATTCCTCTCTTTGGATTGATATTCGGAATTTATCTGGTGACCAGAAATGATTCCGACGGTGCAAATATGCACGGTAAGTTTATAATAGGACTTGCACTTCTAATCTGGTTCATATCATTCTTATTAATAAGATAAGTGTTTTAAATGTTCAATGATTTATCACAATACCTTCAGATAGACAGAGAAAAGCAGCGGATGATAGCTGATGCGATGCCTCACCTGGAATCACCGAATCTTTTTTATTCAAAAAGAAAATACATGGCATCTGAGGATGTATCAATGTGTGAGATATGTGAATCCATCAGTTTGGATCACCTTCCTCCAACAAAATACTGTCCGGAGTGCCACAGAAAATATCCCGAAGAGGAAAACTTCTGCTTTGACTGTCTGGTCAAGCTTAAGAACATCTCCGATATACCTAAAGTCAGAGATATCAAAACAAATCCTGAATTCAAGTTCGAGGGGACAAATAGCTATGCGACCTTTGAGGAGATATTCACCCCTGAAAATGCAGAGAAAATCAACGATTTCAAGTTCAGATTAAAGGACTACAAAGGCATAATCAACGATATCAAAAGGACAGCATTTCTGGAATTCGACAATCTGGTAAAATCAAACGGTCTGGTCCTCGATTATCTTGACATACTGGACAAGGTCCTTCTCTTTTCAAAGTCATTTGTCGAAGTCGACTATAAGTCATACGGCCAGGAACTGGGCGTTTTTGCCTTCGATAGGATTGAAGTGGATGACAGGCAGCTGCCGGGGCTTCAGATTACAACACTGATGCACGA
Source organism: uncultured Methanobrevibacter sp. (assembly GCF_902770715.1). Classification (GTDB taxonomy): domain Archaea; phylum Methanobacteriota; class Methanobacteria; order Methanobacteriales; family Methanobacteriaceae; genus Methanocatella. The sequence goes on from NZ_CACXTS010000021.1 coordinate 30,932, forward strand.
GCTTTCCCATTTCCTCTTGAAGGAAATATTGGCTCATGTCCTATGCAAACTCCTTGACTGCACAAAGAACAGTTCAATCGATGCCATTTCTACATTCATTTTAATATATTCTCCTCTCAGCAGGCTGATTGATGAGTATTGTGCACATAGCGTTGAGGGAAGATTTACAGTATACGGCTATCAGGACTATTCATCATTCCTCCAGATTCAAAAGTCCCTTGAAGGCGAAATGCCGAGCGAGGAAATAGAGATTGCTAAGTCAATCGGTAACACATTTTCCATCTCCATTAAGGAGATTCTCGAAGCATATCTTGACGATGATTTGAGGGATGACATCAAGACCCAGTTCAAAGAGGACGTTCTGGACATGCCGAAGTATGATATGCTTGCCATGGAAAACTGCAACAAGCTCAAAAGCAAAGGTTTCATGCAGGCAATCTGGCTAATTTTAAGCGAAGGATTTGAAGTTGCATCCGTCAACATTGAAAAGTTAGAGGAATATAAGAAAAATTTTTAAAAGCATAAGTACATAGTTAAGATTATGAATATTAAAGAAAGGATTATACAACTAAACTTAGAGCATACAGGCAAAACCGTTGAAATTAATGAAGTTCCCCTAACTATCATTTCCAAATATCAGTTGTTCGAGCCATGCTTGTACATGTCCGAGGATGAAAACTGGATTAATGTCGCAATCATCTCTCCTGAAAGCGATGAATTTTCCCAATCAATGTCAATCCTTAAAAAGGAAATCACCGCATTCGGTGTATTCAACAAGCATGCTCCTGAAATTCCTGTTCCACAGGTCGGATCTGAAGAGGACTTATATCAATGAGGGAATTTTTTCTAAGCGGCGATTTTAGCGTAGAGGAAACTACGCTTAAAATCAACACCATAATGTCAAAGTGGTCAATTCAGTTTCTGGACATCAACGGTCCGAACTGGGTTATCTTTGACTATGAGATGAACATAAAATACGTATTTCTGTTTCAGGTAGACTTCAATGACCTAGAGACCCGTATAAAGCTTGAAGATTTAAAATTGAATGTCATCCATCACATAGAAAGCCTGAAGGACGAAACCACCTACAGGGACAATCTGATAAATTCTGTTTTTATGGTCTAAAAAAAATAAAAAAAGAAAAGAATTAATTTGTATTAATTCTTGTGTTATAATATCTTACACCATCTTCATCGTAGGTATACCATCTGTTCACTTCCTCATCGTATTTTTCACCGATAACGGCTACGTATGAATCGGATTGTGGATTATATACCTTGTATGTATTGTTGTTGATAGTCATATTGGTACGCGGTGAGTTGTCACCTACGACAGTACCGTTTGTTGAATTGGTTGCGTTAGTAGCGTTATCAACATCAATTACATCAGTGGTGTTATTATCCAACGGATTTGGTAGTGTTGCATTGTTTAAGACATTAGCATTGCCATTGTAGAAGCTATAAAGTCCAACAGCTACCAAAGCAATTACAAGAATTGCAATTGCAATTAGTATAATATTTTTTGTTTTCATAATTACACCTTAATTAATATTTATAAATTAACTAGTATTTAACCTAATTGAAAAATTAATAGTAATATAATTAGAATTTTTGAAATTAAATTAATTCCGGTTTAGATAGAGAAATTAAATTTTTGTATTAATTGGATTATGCTTATTTCTAATTTAAATGAATAATGAAACTATATATAACATATTAAAATAATAATTATATACTATGTATAATTAAAGATTATTTATATATTAAATTGGGATAAAAATTAAAATTTTATAAATGGAGGATTGTTTATATTGATGAATAATTTTAAAAAATATTTAATTATTTTTTCGATAATCATGATTTTTTTTGTCATGGTAGGATTGGTTTCTGCTAATGAAAATTCATCTGATGTTTCTATAATGGAAAATTCAGACATTATTGTTACTAATTCTACTGATCAAATACAAAATAATATATTAAATACAAATGAAGAGGATATTCAAAGTGCCGATAATGAATCCTGCAGTCTTCAGGATAGTGAAAATAAGCCTGCCAATGTCAAGTTTTTAACCAAAAGTGAAGAGTATACATCCGGAAACCTAGTCTATAAGCTAAAAGTTTATGACATATTCACTTCCAATGGAATAAATTATCTGGAGCCAAGATATAACTCCATTATCAAATTGAAGGTATTTACAGGAACTGCCTACAAATGCTATTCAGGTTCTGTTGGCAATGATGGCACAGTTTCAGTGAAACTGCCGAGTATGGCTTTGGGAAATCATAAGGTCGAAGCTTATTTGGATAATGTTAAACAGGCTTCCTCCACATTGAAGATTACCAAATCAAAAACTAAAGTCTATGCTATAGCTACAACATTGAAATTCAAGAAAGACACTTATTTTAAAATTAAAGTATTGGACAGCCACAGCAATCCGGTTTCCAATGTAAATCTTAAAGTGAGTGTCTACACAGGTAAAAAATTCAAGACATATACTGTAAAGACAAATTCTAAAGGTATGGGAAAGTTAAAAACCAGCAAATTATCACTAGGAACACATAAGGTAATCATCAAAACAAGCAATAAACACTATTCAATATCCAAAACATCAAAAATAATAATCAAATCAAAAGTTGTCAAAAAGGCAAAACAGCTTTACTCATCAGCTCCGGTCTCCACATTAAAATATAAAGACAATTCTTATTATAAATTTAAGGTAAGCGACGCTTATAAGGACATGGTTAAAAATATCTATATTAAGGTCAAGGTTTTCACTGGCAAAAAGTTTAAAACATATTCAGTTAAAACAGATTCCCAAGGGGTTGCAAAGTTCAACACTAAAAAGTTATCTATAGGAACTCATAAGATTGTCATTAGCCCAAACGATACCAAAAACTACAAGCTCAACAAAAGTTCCAAAATCATAATCAAAAAAACCATTTCATCCAGCAAGATTGTGCCTACAAAGTTGCTGTCCATTCAGTATTATCCAAAAGGGTATAGCTATTTTGCAAAATTGAAATGGTCTTCTAAAACTGGTACTGAATATCAGGTTTTAAGAAAAACGGCTGATGAGTTTAAGGTAATATCAACTATTAAATCGAATTCAAAAAATGCCGTATTTTATGATGAAATAGGTGAAAATGATACATTTATCTATTCCGTTAGGGAAATCATTAAAATCGATGAAAAAAATAAGATGATTGGGCCATATGATGCGGAAGGCTTGAAGCTAATTAATAAGGTTAATGTAGATGTTGACTTCCAAAATCTGATGGCAAATATCACTTGGAGCAAAATGGAAAATGCAACTAAATACATTATTTTTAGAAAAATTGGTGAGGATGGAGAATTTAAGTCAATTGGTTCTGTAGGTGCAGATGTTTTATCATATGTTGATTATTATTATAAGTCAGTAAAACAGTTAAGAACAATAATTGATTCAAAGACTTTTGTTGACCCAAGTTTTAATTCTTTGCATTATACGGTTCGTGCTTGTATTGCAAATAATGATAAGATAAGTTACGGTTTATACTTGAAAGAGGGTGATTTCCACTTGGAAGCTCCAAGCATTGTATTGCTTGTTAACAATACTATTAAATGGGGATCTGTGCCCAATGCTGAAGGTTATTTGATTCTTAAAAGGAACGATGGAGACGATGAATGGCAAATGATTGGTCAAGTACCTCAAAAAGGGTCCACCACCATCAGCTTTGAGATTGGCTGCACTGATTATAATGCATCCTATTCCGTAAAAGCGTATGCCAATAAAAACGGGGAAATAGTCTATAGTGATTTTGATAAGGGATTTAGCTTAAAGAAATATTCTAAAAACAATAATGAATATAGAATTTTGTATTTCGGAGATAGTATCACTTACGGTTCACCTTATAAATCTCAATCAACCAGACATATCTTTTCTATTCCTCATAGAGTAGCCCAATTGCTTGGCTGCGTATATTATAATCCCTCCATTCCAGGTTCAACCTATCATGACTTGGGCCAAAAGAACGGAGTGAACATTGAAAATACTAAATATTACAGGTACAGAATATGCAGAGAGGTTGTGGATGCAATATCCATGGGCCAATATCCGGGAAATTGGGAAAGCTTAGACACTGCTCAAAATAGTGAAGGTAAGACCAATACCACTATTGAAGACTATAACATTGTTGTCTTGGCTGCTGGAACTAATGATTATCTGGATAATTCTGAATTGGGCTCACAAGACAGCAATGATACATCAACTTTCAATGGTGCATTCAATCATATTATGGATAAAATCGAAAATGCAAGTAAAAACCGTGTTGAAAGAGGTGAAAGTCCTATTAAGGTAGTATTTGTTGATTTGTATTACAGTGACCGTACTTACACTATAAAAGAATTACACAATAGGGATATAACTCCAAATGAAATAGGATTGACATTGACTGATTATCAAAATGAATTAAATAAGCAGTTTGCAAAATGGGAAAATACAAGCGAATATCTATCTTTCCATAAGTTCCAAACAAGAGATTATGACATTGTAAACCAACATAATTGTCCTTATACTTCATCAGATAATTTGCACTTTACAAAATATGTTTATGGACAATATGGAAATGCATTTGCTAATTTCCTTGTTGAAAATGTTTTTTAAAAAATAATATTAAAAGGATTGTAGAAATTCTACAGCCCTTTTTTTTATTTTAACGATTAATCGCTTATATCATAATCATCAATGATGATGTAATCAAATTCAGGATGTTTTGCTTTAATTTTAGATATAATTTCTCCTTTAACCTTTTCACGGTCGGCATCAAAATCGACAATGATGTCGAAAGTCGCCATCTTTGACTCCTCGTTGACAATGAATCCGTGGACTTCAAGGACCTCATCATATTTTGAGGCGATTTCATACAGTTCATCGCGAACATCCTTGTATTCGTCATTTCTTGAATATATTCCGAAAGTCAGTATGATTGAGAACTCCTCATAAATCTTATATGCAAGGTTTCTTGTCAGGGTATGGATTTCATGTGCTGTCAGGTCATCATCGACTTCAATGTGGACTGACCCCTGCATGTCCTCAGGCCCGTAGTTGTGAAGGCTCAAATCATATGCGCCGTAGACGCCGGGAACCTCACAGATTGAATCCTTGATCTTGCGGGAGAGTTCGGAATCGACCCTTGCCCCGATCATGCTGTCGAGGGTTTCCCTCAGCATGTCGATACTTGCCTTGATGATTACGATTGAGATTATGACTCCCAGAATCCCTTCAAGGGAGATTCCATAGAATATGGAAATGATAGCCGCAATCAGTGTTGAAAGCGAGAGTATTGCATCAAAGAACGCATCGCTTCCGGATGCAACAAGAGCCTGGGAGTTGATTTTTTCCCCAACGCCCTTCACGTATCTTCCAAGCGCGAACTTGACGAGAACAGCAACGGCAATTATGACCAGTGAAACGGTTGTATATGATGTTACGTCCGGATGGAATATCTTAGGCCATGATTCCATAAGTGCAGTAACCCCTGCCCATAGTACAATGGCTGCAATTATTACGGATGAGAAGTATTCAATACGCCCGTATCCGTAAGGGTGGTCCTTGTCCGGAGCCTTTCCAGCAAGCTTGGTTCCTATGATAGTTATGATGGAAGACAGCGCATCGGTCAGGTTGTTGACTGCATCCAATGTGATTGCAATGGAGTTAACAAGGATTCCGATTGTAGCCTTGAATGCCACCAGAATCAGATTAACGACAATGCCTATAATGCTTGTTCTAACAATTTTTTCCTGCCTTGTCATGATATTAACTTTATCCGATTCCATAAATAAATCTTAATATTTGAGATTTTTTAAATAAATGCCATATAAACTATTCAGATTGCTAACTTTATATATCATGAGGTATTAAATATGCATAATTAATTAAAAAAGGTGAATCAATATGTCAATATATGATTTTGAAGTAAAGGATGGCGAAGGAAACATGGTTTCCCTTTCCCAATACAAGGATAAAGTATTGCTTATAGTAAACTCAGCAACCAAATGCGGATTCACTCCACAATACACAGAACTGAACGAAATCTACGCAGAATTCAAGGATGAAGGCTTTGAAATCCTTGATTTCCCATGCAACCAGTTCGGAGGTCAGGCTCCTGGAACAACCGAGGAGATCACTGAAGTCTGCAGGTCAAAATGGCTCGTGCCATATACAATCTTCGACAAGATTGACGTGAACGGGGAAAACGAAGTTCCATTGTACGCATACCTCAAGCAGGAACAGCCCTTCAAGGACATTACAGGCAAGGGCGCAACAAAACTTAAGCTTGTTCTTAAAGCCGTCGACAGGCACTACAAGGACAACGATGACATCAAATGGAACTTCACCAAGTTTCTGGTGGACCGCCAGGGAAATGTCGTTCAAAGGTTCGAACCTACCGAAGACTTAAATGATGTAAAAGAAGCCGTAAAGGCTCTTTTATAACTTTCTTTTTTTTATCTTAATATAAACTATTTATATAAACAGTTCAAAATATATGATTAAATAACTCTTTTTAATTTATAAACGTGGAATTATGGCAAAGGGAAAGATAGGAAAAAAGATTGAGGATTTGAAATACGCCGCAATCAATAGCTGGATATACTACAACTATTATCATGGCGACATTGATGAGAATCTCGTTTATGTCGAATCGGTAAACGGCAAGGATTTCTCGGGAAACGTATTCCGGATTGTCGAGGAACTCACAAAGGGGGACTACGGTAAACTCAAGATAGTAGTCTATGCAAAAAAGGAAATCCAGCCTATGATAAGGCAGCTGCAGAAAAACTACAGTCTTGACATTGAAAAGATCGTTTCAAGCAGGATTGCCGGAACAAGAATCATGGAAAAGGCAAAATACATCATCACGGATGCTGCCCTCTACCATAAGTTCGTAAAGCGTCCCGGACAGATTGTTATAAACACCTGGAGGGGGACTTTCCTTAAGACCATAGGAAAGGACAACAAAAAGGAACAGTTCAAGGTTTCAAGCCTGCAGCAGGTGCTGTTCGCCTCAGACTATCTTCTGGTGCCAAATGAATTTACAAAGGACAGGATTCTATCCGCCTACATGATGGATAAGATATATCCTGGAAAGCTTCTCTACTGCGGAAATCCCAAGAATTATCCATTCTTCAAGCAAAATGATTTGAAGGACGAATTGGGATATGGGGGCAAGGAAGTATTTGCCTATATGCCCAACTTCAAGAATCTGGCACTGTTCAGGGATTCGAAAACCCGGAAAAGGACTTTTGAAAAAATACTTAAAGAAATTGATGCCAGTCTCAATGACAGTCAGGTCATGCTTTTCCAGTTCTATAATTCCTATTCTCATATCAAAATCGATTTCGATAAGTTCAGGCATATTGAACTCTTCCCTGAAGGCTATGAAAAGTATGATGTTTTAAGCATTGCCGATGTATTGGTTACGGACTATTCGGGAGCCATCTTTGATTTTGCAAATACTCAAAAAAAGATAATCCTCTTCAACTATGACGAGAAAAAGTACGGCAGGATTCACGGACTTTACGTTCCACTGGACGAGCTGCCGTTTGTAAAAACAGACAATATACCAGATTTGATCGGGGAATTGAATTCGCCTAAGGATTATGACGACAGCGAATTTCTTAAAACATACTGTCAGTTTGAAGGCATTGACGCCGCAAAGGACTTATGCAGGCACATCTTCAGCCATGAAAACGTTTTAAAGGAGGAAAAGATTTCAAATCCAAACAAGAATACTATCGTTTTTGCAGGAGCGCTTATGAAAAACGGAATGACCTCATCGCTTCTGAATCTGCTTTCGGCAGTCGACTTAAACGACCACGACTATTTCATTTCATACAGGGCATGGGCCAAGAATATCAGGAGATATTTCCCTGAAGTCAAGGATTCGATACCTGAAGGCATTGAACTTATGCCTCTTAGAACTGCAATCAATCCAACTCTCAAGGAATACTTTGCGCTGAACAGATTCATCAAACCAAGCAACAGGAAAGGCGAGTTTCCTAAGGATTTGGAGAGGCTGTTCAAAAGGGAACTGTCAAGATCATTTTCAGATTTCAGATTCGACAACTACATTCATTTTACAAGCTATGGAATTGAGGAGATACTCCTGTTTTCCCAGGCGCAATCAAACAAAATCATATGGGCTCATGGAAACATGGTCTGGGTAATTGATGACGGAATGGGAAACTATCCGACACTGAATCATGCATACAATGCATATGATAAGGTTGCTGTCGTTTCAAAAGAGACAATAGGAAACATTTCTGAAATATCCGGCAAAAGCGACAATATCCATGTTGTTCCCAACATCAACAACTACCTGGAGATACTCGACAATTCACAAAAGGATATTGAATTCGATGACGATACCATCATGATGTGCTCAAATCCCGGCGGTATCAGGGGCGTTCTTGAAAGCCCTGCCAAAAAGTTCATTACAATAGGAAGGTTTTCGGAAGAAAAGAACCATCATATGCTTCTTAAGGCCTTTGATGAATTCTGTGACGACTATCCGGACACCCAGCTTATCATTATCGGAGGATACGGTCCGCTGTATTTCAGAACAAGACGATTTGCCGAAAAGTTAAACCACAGCAGGAATATTACAATAATAAGGTCTGTGTCCAATCCGATGCCGATATTGAAGGAATGCGATTTGTTCATCCTTCCGTCAACACGTGAAGGCTGGCCGATGACTGTAATGGAAGCGAATACATTGGATGTTCCTGTAATGACATCAAAGATAGGTGGAACAGACTGGATTGAGGAATATGGAGCGTACCGTTTTGACAATACCATTGATGGAATCGTAAAGGCGTTTCATGATTATATGGAGGGCAATGTAAAGACCGACATTCATATTGATTACGGCAAATTCAATGAAGATATTCTGAATAGCTTTTATGATTTGTTGGATAAATAATACTTTTTGATAAATATTAATAAGCATTAAATAAATATATATTCTTAAAGGTGTTTTGATGTATAAAAAAATTTTACTCCCGACTGACGGATCAGGCTATGCTGACCAGGAAATTGATAGAGTAACCAAATTGATAGCTGATGACGGTGAGATAATCGTATTGTCTGTTGCCGGAAAATTGACTTCAAGCGCTTTTCAAAGCAGAAAGCATATCAGGGAAGTCAATGCAGGCATGCTGAATGAAGCTAAAGGAATTGTAGCCAAAATGAAGAAGAAATTCCCTGAAGGCTATAATGTCAAGACAATGGTTAAAACTGGTTTTCCAGCTGAAACCATCAATGAGGTTGCAGAAAAAGAGGGTGTTGAATTAATCGTTATTTCATCATCCGGAAAAAGTGGTCTTCACAAGTTTATCATTGGAAGCGTAGCTGAAAAGGTATTGAAAACTGCAGAAATTGATGTGCTATTGGTTCATAACAGCTGATATTATTTAAGGAGAGTATGTGAATGGAAATGGATATAAAGAATATGGCTATAATTGCAGTGATTGCATTATTGATCATTGCAGGCGGTGCTTTTGCATATATTTCCATGACCAAGACCGTAACCAAAATAGAAATCACATGCAATGATACAATCCAGAATGGTGATTACATTTCAGTTATCCTCAAGGATGACTACAGAAACGTCATTCCAGACCAGGTCATTGATTTGAAAATTTTGGATGATTCCGGATGGGCTCATAAGTATAATGTGACAACAGATGAGATGGGCAGAGGATACATTCAGGTTGTCGGCTTTGACAATGGAAACTACACTGTTCATGCCACCCTTAATGGAACACTATTTTTAAAAGAATCACACAGCAATCGTGCATTCCAAGTAAATGATGGATATTCATATTGATTTATCCATTAACCTTATTTTTTTGTGATAGGATGGGCTTTATAGATAAATTCAGAAATTTAAATGAATGCAAAACAAATTCGGCCATTTATGATGCGTATTATAATTCCAGAATAGAGGATGATATGGTTTACATTGAATCCCGTAACGGATTTGATTTTACAGGAAACCTCTTCAGGATTGTTGAGGAGCTTTCTACAGGCAAATACGGAAACTTTAGGATATATGTCTATGCAGAAAGCCATGTCAATGCAAAGATTGAAGAGTATGGAAAAAACTATGGCTTGAATATCCATGAAGTCATAAATTCAAAGGATAAGGCCTGCGAAATCATGCATAAGGCAAAATATGTCTTTACAGACTCAGGAATCAGAAACAAGTATGTAAAAAAGCAAGGACAAATATTCATAAATACATGGCACGGAACAATACTGAAGCTTATGGGCATTGACAATTCACATGAAAGGCTCACCATGGGAATCATACAGAGATCCCTTCTCTTTTCAGATTATCTTATATTTCCTAGCAATTACCTAAAGGAAAGGCTTCTCAAATCATTCATGCTTGAAGATGTTTATCCGGGAAAGATTTTGCTTGAAGGATATCCGAGAAACAGCGTTTTTCTTGATGAATCAAGGTCTATGGAGTTCAAATCAAAATTTGGCCTGGAAAATCATGAAATATTCATATACATGCCTACATTCAAGGGATTGGTTGACAACAGAAAGGATGAAAAGCAAAAAGGTGAAGTCAGCGAATTTCTAAAGGAGATTGATGAAAGCTTGAATGACAACCAGGTCTTGTTTGCAAAGCTGCACCCCTACAATACCCAAAAAATAGACTTTGATAGATTTACCCATATCAGGCCGTTTCCAAAGGGTTTTGAGATATATGATATAGTCAATATGGCGGATTGCCTCATCACCGACTATTCAAGCGTATTTTTTGACTTTGCAAATACAAGGCGCAAGATCATCATATTCAATTATGATGAGGAAGAGTATCTGTCTGACCGTGGATTCTATTTCCCGTTATCCGACCTTCCGTTTCCGAAGGTTCAGACAGTCAGTGACCTGATTAATGAAATGAACTTGCCCAAGGATTATGATGACACACAGTTCGTAGAGAAATTCTGCCAATATGAACGCCCTGATGCAGTTGAATATATATGCGACACCATATTCAACGGAATGGATTCATGCAGGTTCGAAAGCGTTGACAACGGCAGGCCCAATGTGCTGCTTTTTGCCGGAGACTTCACAGATAATGATTCCGTAGACAATATGATCGAATATATCGAAAGCATTAATCCTGAAAGGTACAATGTTTTTGTAACATTCTGCTCATGGAAAGAAAACATAAGGCAAAATCATGAAAGCGTTTTCAATAGAATCCCCGAAGGCGTAGGGGTTCTTCCGTTTGCAAATAACCTGTTCCCGACAATAAAGGAAAAGCTTGAATACAATAAATTGTATAAAGGCAGCGAAGAATGCTATGACGATTCAATGAAAAGCTTCTTTAAAAGAACATTTGACCTCCAGTTCGGCAACCTGAACTTTGAATATATTGTAAGCTTTGATTCAAGCGACTTCAACCAGAACCTGACATTCGATAGTGCCTGCGACAACTTTTACCTGCTTTCAGATTCAAATTCAAAGGTCGAAAAAATCATCGGCGGGGATAGTGCAGCCTCAAATCTTAAAGACCTTCCGCTTTTAGATTAATCAATTACTTTTCATTTTAAAACTTTATTTTCATTCAAGAAATTAATAATTAGTTTACTTTTTTTATTAAATCTTTCAATTTAAAAATAAATACATAAATAATAAAAAAGTAAAAAATATAATATGTAGAATAATTCTACGATATAGTTATAACTATTGGTGTTTTAAAATGAATAAAAAAATAGGTTTTGTTTTAGCTTTAGTAGTAATATCATTAATGATGGTATCTACTGTAAGCGCTGGTTTATTTGATTTTATGGGAGGAGACAATGCAAACGCAACCGCAAACGATGAAAACACTTTCATTGTTGGTTTTGATGCAGAATTCCCACCATATGGATACAAAGACGATAGTGGAAACTATGTTGGTTTCGACTTAGATTTAGCAAAAGAAGTTTGTGAAAGAAACAACTGGACATTTAAGGCACAACCAATCGATTGGGATGCTAAAGATGCAGAATTAGATTCCGGTTCCATCGACTGTATTTGGAACGGTTTCACCATAAACGGTAGGGAAAACGACTACACCTGGTCTGAACCATACATCGACAACAAACAAGTTGTAGTTGTAAAATCTGATTCAGGTATCAAATCCTTAGAAGACTTAGCTGGTAAAACTGTAGAAACACAAAAAGATTCCTCAGCATTAGCAGCTCTTCAAGGCGACAACAAAACTTTAGCAGACACCTTCGGTACATTAACTGAAGTTGCTGACTATAACACTGCATTCATGGACTTAGAATCCGGTGCATGTGACGCTGTTGCTATCGATATCGGTGTAGCTCAATACCAAGTATCTTCCAAAGACAATCCTGACGATTACTCCATTTTAAATGATTCCATTTCATCTGAACAGTATGGTATCGGATTCAAAAAAGGAAATGATGCTTTAAAAGACCAAGTACAGGAAACTTTAAATGCTATGTTTGAAGACGGAACTGTAGCAAAAATCGCTGAAAACTACACCGATTCTGGTGTTCCAGGATCTTTGATCACAAAATAAATTAATTAGTTAGAAGGGAGAAGTTATATGATTTTAAGTAATGTAATAGCGCAGTTGCTTGGAGGTATGGTTACTTCAATTGAGATATTCCTGCTCACACTGCTGTTCTCCCTTCCTCTCGGTCTGGTTATTGCCGGAGGAAGAATGAGCAGTTTTTCACCAGTAAGATGGTTGATGAAGATTTATATCTCAATCATGAGAGGTACACCATTGATGTTACAATTAATTGTAGTATTTTTCGCACCGTATTATATTTTTGGCGTAAACCTATCTGCAGATTATAGATTTATAGCAGTCATTATCGCATTTACAATGAACTATGCGGCATACTTCGCTGAAATTTATAGGGGAGGGATTGAAGCTATTCCAAAAGGACAATACGAAGCTGCGCAGGTATTGGGTTATAATAGGCTTGAAACATTCTTTATAATCATTTTGCCTCAGGTATTTAAAATCATTCTCCCTTCAGTAACTAATGAAGTGATTACTCTTGTAAAAGATACTTCCCTTTCATTTGTAATTGCAATTCCAGAAATGTTTACAGTTGCTAAGCAAATTGCAGCAGCAGATGCATCAATTGCGGCATTGCTCGTTGCAGGTGTATTCTACTACCTGTTCAATATATTGGTTGCATTTGTCATGGAGCGCTTAGAAAGCAGGTTAAGTTATTATGAGTAGAGGGGTATTATGAGTCTTTTGGAAATAAAAAATCTTAAAAAAAGTTTTGGAGACAATGTTGTTTTGAAGGATATTTCCCTTAATGTTGAAAAGGGTGAAGTGTTATCAATCATCGGTCCTTCAGGATCAGGAAAGTCAACCCTGCTTAGATGCATCACCGGCCTTGAAGAGGAAGACAGCGGTGTAATCAACTTTGACGGTACCTTCGGATTGGTATTCCAAAATTTCAATTTGTTCCCGCACCATTCAGTTATGAAAAACATTACAAACGCTCCTTTAAGAGTTCAAAAAAGGGATAAGAATGAAGTCAATAAGCACGCCCGTGACCTGCTTAAGAAGATGGGTCTTGAAGACAAGGAAAATGCATACCCGTGCGAACTGTCAGGTGGTCAGCAACAGAGGGTTTCAATTGCAAGGGCTCTTGCTATGAATCCGGACATACTGTTCTTTGACGAGCCTACATCAGCGCTTGACCCTGAACTTACAGGAGAGATTCTGACTGTAATCAAGCAGTTGGCTGCCGAACACATGACAATGGTCATCGTTACTCACGAGATGAATTTCGCTCGTAATGTATCAGATACAATCATATTCATGGATGGCGGCGTAATTGTTGAAGAGGGATCACCGGAAGAGGTATTCTCTTCAGATAACCAAAGAATGAAGGAATTCTTGGGAAAATTCAATGATTAAATTTTTAATTTAATCCCTTTTACTTATTTTTTTAGAAATTTATTTTAATAATAATCAATATAATCATTAGTATAATTTCGGTGATTATATTGAGTGATTCTAACAGATTGATTGTTTCTTTTAAGTTTCCGCCTGACGATGACATAAGCGGAATCGTTGTTGCCAAAAGGATTATTGTCGATGGCTCTCGAGTCGATGTCCTGCAGAATGGAATGGATGATGAATCAGCTTATTTTGAAGCTGTCGATGAGTTCATAAATGAAAGATTATATACATCAGTCGACGCAAAACGTGATTCAGTCGACTGCATTTTCGATTATACTGCTCAGGGAATGGACCTGATTGATGATAGGGAATATGATGAGATATACAGCAGGTCATGGTACATGTCCAACCATTATCTTGTATTGGAATACAAGTTCACACATCCAAACGTCAAATGGACCGCCGAGTTTTCAGATCCCGTTCTCTTAAACATGAAGGGCAACGTTAAAAACTACAAGTCAGCCGTCCTTGACAGACCGGAATATATCGATAAGGTCAATTCAATGATTTCTCATCTAAACGAATCACAAAACGCAGACTTCAAACTTTTAGAAAATCCCAACAACACATTTTATATGGCGGAATACCTGACATTCCTGTTCGCCGACAGAATCATATTTACAAATGAAAACCAGAGGGACATTATCCTCAAAAGCCATGAGGAGCTAAGGGATTATGTAATGGAAAAGTCAGAGATAATTCCCCATCCGACCCTTGATTCAAAATATTACCAGTTGAGGCAATCCGACATGAAACTGGATAAAAATGACATCAACATTGCCTATTTCGGAGGTTTTTATTATATATTAAGGCATTTCGAATCACTCTTTTATGCATATGAGTCACTGAACCACAAGCATAAGGACAGAATCAGGTTCCATCTCTTTTTAAATGATGATGAGTTCATAAACATCCTGATTGACCCGCTGGAATTCAAGGACAATATCATAATCAGAAAGCCTCTCGAGTACTTCGAATTCCTGAATGCAACCACAAAATTCGACATACTGCTTGTAAATGACACCGTTACAGGAGAGAGCTTTGAATTCAATCCATACCTGCCGTCAAAGATTTCAGATTATAAGGGCTCCGGCAGGGACATCTGGGCAATATATGAGGATAAAAGCACATTGTCCAAGCTTGACGTCAGGTACAAATCAGACCTGTCAGACTACAGCCAGTCAAGGGACGTCCTTGTGGATATATTAAAGGACTATGGATATGACGATGAGGACTATAGCTTTGATGATGAATATTATGCAAAAAGGATAACTGACTTAAATAAGATAATCAAGGCAGAATTTGATGCGAAAAACAAACTTGAAGCAAAAAATGCCAGATTAACCAAACAGATTAAAAAATTGAAAGAGCAAAACAAAAGTCTTGAAGATGAAAACGCATCGATGCAATCATCGAACAGCTGGAAAATAACAAAGCCACTCAGAAGTCTTAAAAACAGAAAATAGGTAATGATATGGTTAAGGTTTCCATTATATTGACTGCATTCAACGAAGAGAGATATATCAAAAAGGCAATTGAAAGCATATTAAATCAGACTTTTAAAGATCTGGAGCTTATTGTTGTAAATGACGGTTCAACAGACAATACATTGGATATTATCAAGGGCTTTGATGACGAAAGGATAGTGTTGATTAACCAGGAAAACATGGGTCCGGGCGCATCAAGAAACAGGGCGCTTGAACTTGCAAAGGGCGAGTATATAATGTATCTTGACGGTGATGATTGGTACTGTGAAGAGGCCGTTGAAATAGCTTACGAAGAGATTAAAAGCAGGGATACTGACTTTACCTTTTATCAGATGATAAATTACGATGACAAGACCGGCGAGATATATGAAAATGACTGGTTCAACCTGAACATATTCGACGAATCCTTTGAAGATACAGTTTTCAACATTAAGGACTTTAAAGGATCCATCTTTGACTTGTCCGTCGGCGTATGCCAGAAGATATACAACGCCTCATTTTTAAGAAAAATCGATGCAAGGTTTCCTGAAGGGATATTCTTTGAGGACATGCCGTTTTTCTATTATGTGCTTTTGAAGTCAGAAAGGATTTCAATAATCAAGAAGCATCTGTATTACAGAAGAAAGCATGACGCCTCCATTACTCATGTCGTTGATGGGAAGTTTTTGGATACCGTTCCTGCAGGCCAGGAACTTATCAGAATTTTTATTGAAAACGGATGGTATGATCTATACAAATTTGACCTGCTTGCCTATAAAATAAATGGTCCTCGTTTTGCTTTAAGAGACATTGAAGAAAACTATAAGATACCACTCTATGAATTAATTAAAAAGGACTACTGTTCAATTAAAGATAGTCAATATTATGATGACTATATTGAAAACCTTGGTCCGGTAAAAAGGAAGTTCTTCCTCGACATTATAATGTCAAAGGACTATGATGATTTCATTACATTGAACCAGACAAACTCATCACCTGCATAAAGGCTTATAAGTATGCTTGCAAGTGAAATGATTACAAATATTAAAAATACGTCAAAAGGCATGAACACTAAAAATAATGCCAATCCAACAATTTCAGAAATTATGAATAACCTTTTTTTATTGCTGAAGCTGCCGTAGGACAATATTCCCAGAACGACAGGGGTAAATATTATTGCCAATATGAAATAGATTGAATCAATAAGCGGTGTCATTGCAATGACATCGAATCTGAAAAGAGTTATGAATAGATACATCTCCAGAACGGTCAGGAAAAATCCCTGAACTCCTCCGGCAATGGCCTGTGCCAGTGTATGCTTTTCCAATGTAACCCTTGACCATATCAATAGGGGATATAATATTCCAAACAATGCACCGATTGGTCCCAAAAGCAATATCAATGCGCCGACAGGACCTGAAAGGCCGGTTGTGTGAACGCTTATTTTCCATTTGAATGTTATCAATAGCACTACTCCGGTATTGATTGAATAGCATAAGAGAAGTGCTGTCAAAAAGTTGTCGATATTTAAAAACAGTAATACCAGAAATCCTATGAAGTAGGATACAATGCCGACTATCAGCGGAGTGAACCTGTCCTGGCGGTTGGAAATGTCGCTGTCGGTATTGAGCTTTTTGGCCCAATAGAGGATGATCGCCATAGGCAGAATTGATGCAAAAACAAGTGAAATAAGCTCCAGAACAATGAATTCATTGAAATTGAATGTTCCGTTTTTGAATGACAATACCAGACATATTATAAAGAATAAAGGTATGCATATGATTGGAGGATTTGTGAATGTCGAAATTGTCTTTGCAACTTTTAGTTTGTTCATAAGAATATTTATACAACTTCTAAATTAATAAGTATTATGAAAAGGAATTTAAGACCACGTGCAATGATGTATCCCGCACCGGCCGTCGTTGCCAGTGCATATGACAGTGAAGGGAATATTGATGCATGCACCCTGGCATTTGCCACAATGTGCTCTCACCGTCCTCCGGCAGTAATGATAGCAATAAATTCAACACTCAAAAGGAAAACTCTTGCAAGCATTCTGGAAAAAGGGGAGTTCTGCATAGGATTTCCAAGCGTTGAACATGCATCTGAAGCTGACTATCTGGGAATCGAAAGCGGATATAATGAGGATAAAATCAAAAAGATTAATTTTACAGCAAAAAAGGCGGAATGTGTCGACGCTCCAATAATTGATGAGTTCAAGGTATCCGTCGAATGCAGGGTTATGGCAATAAATGAAATCGGAAGCCATACACAAATTACTGGTGAAATCGTCAATATCCAGGCAGACAGCGATGTATTGGATGAAAAAAACAGGGTTATCTTTGAAAGGCTCGACTCATTGGCATATGATGACGTCACCCATTCATACTATAGTATGGGTGAAAAAATTGATGATGCCTTCAAGATTGGACTGAAGTATAGGGACTGATTTTAAAATTGTTGCAATTGCAATAGTTGTCAATGCAACAGTTTATATACTATGATGTCTTAATATATTCAGTATGAAATCATTAGTAGTTTATTATTCAAGATCAAATATTACAAAAAAACTAGCGGAAGATATTGCAGATAAATTGGGCTGCGATATTGAAGAGATTATTCCTAAAGTCAATTATAACGGAAAATTAGGATATGCAAGAGGAATCAAGGACGGCGCATCAGGAAAGATTGTCGACCTTGAAGCCACAAAATTCAATCCTGAAGAATATGATGTGGTATACCTCGGAGCTCCTGTATGGGCATCAAGGGCTGCAAATCCTATAATTTCATACATGAAAGAGAATGAAGGCAAGTTCAAAAGCGTCAAATTTTTCATGACAGCAGGAAGCAGCGGCTTTGAAGGCGGATTTTCCCAGATGGAAGAAGCATCAATCAAGCCGGAAAAAACCTTGGCACTCACTACAAAGGAAGTTAAGAAATCAACTTATGACCTTTCATCATTTTTAGACTGATATCTATGTCCTGCAAAGATTTTAAAACAGTTGATGCAACAAAAATTCCCATTGGAAAGCTAATATCCATTATTTCTAAAGGCCAAACAATTTTCATTAACCGCAAGCTCAATGAGTTCGGAATCAATTCAACACAGCTGTACCTGCTATTTGAATTGGACCATCACAATGAAATGAACCAGGATAAGATAGCATCAAGATGCAACATCAACAAGGGTGCGGCCGCAAGGTCAATCAAAAAGCTGGAAGACAAGGAATTGGTCATAAGGGAAATTGACAGCGACAACAGGCGTCAGAATAAGGTTTACCTCACTCCAAAAGGACAAGAGGTATTGACAAAAAGTACTATTGTACTCAACAAATGGGAAGACGAAATATTTGACGATGAACTAATCAGCAAAGAAGAATTTCAATTGATATTAAAACAAATTGCAATAAATATTATGGAAATAAATGAAAGGGAGGCTAAAGATGACAAAAAAGAAGAGTAAGAATATTGAGATGATTACTGGAGACCCTAAAAAGGCGATAATTAGATTGGCCCTTCCTATGATGCTTTCAATGTTACTTATCATGCTTTATAATCTTGCAGACAGCGTATGGGTTGCAGGACTTGGTGCAGATGCCCTTGCAGCAATAGGATTCATCACACCTCTCTTTATGATATTGGTGGGCCTTGGAAACGGTATCGGTGCAGGTGCAAACTCATTGATTGCAAGAAATATCGGGGCGAAAAATTATAAGCAGGCAAACAATTCAGCTTTGCACGGTATCCTATTGTCCATTGTAGTATCAGTGATATTTACAATATTGATTGAAGCATTCATGGTTCCTATCCTTAAGTTCATGGGAGCCGGAGAAACAATCCAGTATGCGATGGACTACAGCTACATCATATTCGGATTCCTCTTCATTTTCGTATATTCAGGTGTTGCATCTGCAATATTCAGGTCCGAAGGGGATATGAGAAGGGCAACCATCGCAATTGCGGTTACTGCAATAATGAACATCATTCTTGACCCAATATTCATTTATGTTTTGAATTTGGGAATTGCCGGTGCGGCATGGGCGACAATCATTTCAGCTACACTGTCCTGTGTTGTGATGAGCTACTGGATGTGGGGCAAGAAGGACTTATATCTTGACCTATCATTTGAAAACTTCGATTTTTCAAAAAGCCTCATGCTTGACATCCTTCAGGTTGCAATCCCTTCCACTTTGGAAAACATTGTATTTTCAGCGCTTGCAATCATTATCAACTCCATGCTTGTCATTGCAGCAGGAACAACAGCGGTTGCAGTATATACAGCATCCATGAGGATCGTTCAATTGTCAATGATTCCATTGATAGGTTTAGGAACAGCAGTTCTTACAGTTGCGGGTGTCGCTTATGGAGCTCATAACCACGAAAACCTCAAAACCGCACACTCCTATTCAATCAAGGTCGGTTTTGCAATTTCAATACTGCTCGGAGCAATAATGTTCATATTCTCCTCACCGATTGCAACAATGTTTTCATATACCGAAGCAAGTGCGGCACTCTCCCCGCAGATTGCACAGGCAATATCAGTATTGAGCCTGTTTGTTCTGGCAATCCCACACGGTATGATGTCCTCAATGATGTTTCAGGGAGTTGGAAAGGGAACATATTCCCTCCTGATTACATTACTCAGATCATTGATTCTTGAAAGCGTATTCGCATATCTCTTCTGCTTCATCTTTGGATGGGGCGTTACAGGAATATATGCTGGTGTCGTATTCGGTTGTTTTGTAGGAGGAACAGTCGGCTACATCTGGGCAAAATTCTTCATCAAGAAATTCACTGAAATTTCAATCAGGAAATATACACCACAAAAAGACTAGTTTCCATAATGGAACTAGTTTTTTATACTATTTTTTACCATATTAATAAACATGGAATTCATATTAGACAACAAGAAATATTCAATCCTGAATCATGAGCTCTTTATCAACTATCTTATGGTTGACAACTATTTCAGAAACCACTATTCCAAATATGAATACGATATAAGGTTTGACTTTGTAGAACCTCTATTGAATAAGGATAAGATTGAATTTGAAGACATACTGGAAGGGACAAAGGACCTTGAGGTTCTGATTGAAAAGGGTGAAATAGATTTCACTCCCTACGGCCTTAAAATAAACCAGCACCAGAACGGAAACTTTCAGATAATATATCAGGATTTGATTTTCAACAACATTCGCATTGGCGAGGCAATTCCGTTTCTGATAGCCTTGAATTCACTTTTAAACCATAAGCCAATAATAACCATTGACCAGATTAAAGAGGAGCTTGACAATTTCATTGACAAATTCCGCTCATACAATAAGTAATCTTTAATATTGTGAATAACATATTATTAAATAATTGATCTTTTAAGGTGATAATGTAAAATGTATTGTCCAAACTGTAATGCTGAAAATAATGATTCAGCAAAATTTTGTAAAAAGTGCGGAGCGCCTTTAAAAAAGAAGACAATGAATCATGAAACCATGATAAATTCAATGTCAAAGGAAAAGTCCAGCAGTGACCAAACAACCAAATACATAATCATTGCTTTGATAATCATTGCAATTGCTCTTGCAGGGGTATTTGCATATGTAGGATTCGGAAACCATGGTGACGATTCAAATCAGGCGCAGAATAACAATAATCAGGTATCCGGCATAGATAATAAAACACAGACAGAAACTGCACAGCCTGCACAGCAAACAACACAGGCCAGCGCACCGTCAAATACTGCAACTTCGATGACAATATCAGGTGGTTCGTTCTCAACCGGAAGCAGCCTATCCGACAAGACATATGCCAGCATTTATGTTGGTCCGCAACATTCCGGTGAAAAGGTGAAAATACAGATTAAATATTCAAGAGACGGATCCAGCCTCAACAACGGAAATATGGTTCCTAAGACTGTTGATTCATCAGGTTACATTAATGTGGCCAGTGCTGATTCATATAAATACTATCCGGACTATGCTGAAATAAATTTATATGACACTTCAGGTAATCTTTTAGATACCCAAAGCGTTTCATTAAGTCCGCAAAGTGGTACTCAAACATTCTAATTGAGTACACTTTTTTTTCTTTTTTTTAAAATTCAATATTTGTTTCTACATTCAATTGAGGATTCCTGTTAATAAAGCAGGTTGATGTCTTTTTCCAATAGCAGTTGTTGCAGGTTTTGCATCCGCTTATTCCATCTCCCTCTATCTGCCAGTCTACCAAAAAGCTGGAATCATAAACAAATGGCCTTTGCATGGATACGAATTCAATGTCAGTTTTGTTCAGGATATCATTGATCTGCTTTTGGCTGTTTGCCCCTCCCCCTAAAATTACAGGGATATTGACATTCCTGATTATCTCATTGGTAGCTTCAATGAGAGGATTTTTAGCTGTGTTTTCTTTAGTGAAGAACTGCGGGGAGCGCGGACGTGTGATTTGAAGTGAATCGACACCATGATTTTCAAGCAGTTTGGCTATATTGATTGTCTCTTCCAGGGTCATCCCGTTGGTTGTGCCGTCAAATGCATTCAATCGGCAATTTATATGGAGCTTGGTTGTCTGCTTTATTACTTTAATTATCTCCAAAACAATCCTTAAGCGGTTGAATGTGTTTCCGCCGTATTTGTCTTCTCTTGAATTGAAGTTCGGATTTATGAATCTGGCCAAAAAGTAGTAGTTTCCAAGACCTATTTGAATTCCGTCAAAGCCTGCGAAATCTATTTTTCTTGCAGCGATTATGAAATCAGTCTGTATTTTTCTGATATCATCTATTGTGAGATCTTCTATTTTCATGTTCTGTTCTGTTTTCTTGTTGTACTGCACAAAGCCAAGCTGTGCAAAAACGGGAACGCCATATACATGAACAAGGTCAGTCAAATCCTTTGCTTCACGCACAAACTGTGTGAAGTGGGTTGTATGAGAATATTTGGAAAATACGTCTCTGGGATATAGTGAAATAAGCTCTGTGATGATTAATCCGACGCCGCTGGCGGCAATATTTTCATATCTGTCATATATTTCCGGAGTAAGATTACCTGTTTTTTCCCTTTCGGATTCCCACAATCCTGTCCTTACAATTCTACTGTTGAGCCTCAAATCTCCGAATCTGCAATAGTCAAATAAGTCTTTCATGATAATACTATATTCAAAAGGTATTAATATATCTGCATATTTTTAAAAAATAAAAAAAAGTATAGGAAAAAAATTTCCTATTTGGTTTCTTATAGTATTAAAACAATACTAATCAATAAAATTACCAATAAACCGAGAATTCCGTAATTTTGAACACTTCCGGTTTGATTAATATTTTCATTAGTATCTACACTAGTGTTTTTATCATCAGAAGCATTGGTCAAATCAGATGATGTATCGATGCTTTTTGAAACGGATTTGACTTGAGGATAAAAATTATCTTTTGAAATGCTGTTTTCAAAAGCCTGAGTTTTATGTGAAGCCGGAGCCATTGGACTGTTGTTTTCAGCATCTGCCTCATTGCTTTCGGTTTCATTTTCATTTGTGTTGTCATTACTGGAATCTTTGTAATTATTGGAGTTTGCCATGTAACCGCATGCTGTAGCGTAAAATACATAACCTTTTTCATATGAGGTTGTTTTGATTACATGGGCATAAGTTTCATTAAAATTCTTTTTGATGTCATTCCATCCATCAGGTCTATTTGGAATATCCTCATAATCATCACCAAGATATTCATAATCATCATCAGAGACATCCGGATCTTCGTAATCCTCATAGTCATCCCAGTAATCCTCATCGTCATAGTCTTCCCAATCTTCATCAGAGTCGTCTAGGTCTTCATCAGAGTCGTCTAGGTCTTCATCATCGTCGTAGTCTTCCCAGTCTTCATCTGAATCGTCTAGGTCTTCATCATCATCGTAGTCTTCCCAGTCTTCATCTGAATCGTCTAGGTCTTCATCATCGTCGTAGTCTTCCCAGTCTTCATCTGAATCGTCTAGGTCTTCATCATCGTCGTCATCGTAGTCATCCGATTCATCGTCGGAATCATCATTTACCATGTATTGATCATCATCAACATTGATTGAATCATCACCGTCACCGGAATCATCAACATCACTGGATGCGAAGGCAACACTAGTACATGCTATAAGAAGTGTAAAAAGAATAAGTACAGTTGCTATTCTTTTTAGATTCATTGAATTTCACCTCTGTAAAAGTATTTTTACTTTTTACATTCGTATTTTTATCAGACTTAATATAAATAACTATGTTTTTTATTAAAGTGAATTTGATAAATATTTATATAAAATGATTAATAAAAGATAAGTTAATGTCTTTTAATATTATTTCTGTATTTTTAATTGCTGTAGCTTTGGCAATGGATGCATTCAGCGTATCCATGACTAAAGGATTTACACAGAAGAACCTGAAGAATTCAGAAATTCTGTATTATGGTCTATTTTTTGGTGGCTTTCAGGCTTTAATGCCGATTTTTGGATATTTCTGCGGCAGCATCATATCCAGTTTCATTGAATCATTGGCATCAATTGTCGGTTTTGTTTTGCTTTTGGCAATCGGATTGAACATGATTCGTGAAAGCTTGTCTTCAGATGATGATGAGATTACCGATACTTTTTCATTCAGTGAGGTTACATTGCTTGCGATTGCAACAAGCATTGATGCATTTGCTGTTGGAATAACAATTGCCCTTTTGAAAGATCCGATATTGATTTCATCTGCAATTATTGGAATTGTTGCATTCCTATTCAGTATTGCCGGTGTGTTCATAGGCAGAAAAATTGGTCATTTTGTTGGTGGCAAATTCCAAATATTGGGTGGAGTAATATTAATCCTGATTGGCGTGAAAATTCTTCTTGGATTTTAGATTTTTGCCATGAAATTTAATAATTTTTTTCATTAATTATCAAAAAAATGATGAAATTATTGTATCTTAATAATCGCATATATATGTAGTTATCAATATTTGTAGTTTTTAAATTTTTTTAGTATTTCAGAAAAAATCCTGTAAAGATCAAAACATTAACAAATTTTATAAAATTTAATAAATTTTATTAATTTTCTGCGTTTAATAGCTTTGTTTATTAATTTGAAATAATCAACATCAATAAATTAGCCATATTATCTTTTAAATATCTTCAATTAATAAAATAATGATATATAATTGGTGAATAATTAAACTAAGAACTATACTTCTTAATTTATAGTTAAAATTCCGTTAGTGTAATATTATCATAGTCGGCATAGTATTTCCGTATATTTACCTTAAATATGTATATATGGTATTATATATAAAACTAGATATTATAGTTATACTCCTATTATAACTATTAGTTATTATTTAGTATATTTAAGTATAGTAGTAATAATATATAGTTACTTATTATAGTATCATCTGTATTTCTGTAAATAAGGATTATATATTTATACCTTATTTCTGTATAAATGGATAATAGATATTATACATATTTATCTATTACTACTCAAGTAATATTGAGAAAATAGCCTAAATCAATAGCACCATATATATCAAGCTATTGATATAGGGTAATTTCTTTCAATTTTGCTCTTTTTTATTAAATTTTATGAAATTTATTAAATTTTAGCGGAAAATTCTATATCTTATAAATCTCACTAATCTTAACATTATGAAATACAATAATGCAACGAAAAATGCCAATGAAATTATAGTTACCAGAATTATTAGTCGATACATATTGGAATCTTCATTGATAAATGTAATTTCACCCAGTTTCTGATAATCTGGAGCGATAGGAATGTCTTTTGCCTTAAACAGAGTATTATTGAAATAAACATTGTCAATGCAGCCTGTATAATTAACGCCCAACTTTGATCCATCTTCATTAGCAACATAAATGTCAGTCTTATTGTATAGTGCATCTGAATGGAAGTCATAAACGATTATTTCACGTCTGTCCAAACCGTATTTATCTGCTTGAGACAATTCAACCATGTTCTTGATTTTATCTCCCTCATGAACAGATATTTCACCTGATCGGGACATTGAATAGTTATTTGGTATGGAAATATACTGGCCAGGTTCCAGTTTTCCGGTCTTTAGCTTATCAACTGTAGCAAACCCATAATTACCGTTTGGAGCCTTAATTAGAACATGTCCTCTTCCGTAAGGCTGTTTAATATTTTGAATTTCAGCTAAACCCGCTTTGGAAATAGAATAATCATCAGTAATCATTTTAGCAGTAATATTTTCAGATTTTTCATTGTCAATTCCATCATCAACGCCGCCTAATCCTATTACCCAACCGTCATCAGTAACAATTACATGGTTGAAATACCCTCCATCGGTCTTATATTGCTTGATTGCAGGATAGCCATTCCAATCAACCTTTTCTATGAATACATCAGCAGTCAAATTGGAATCACGCCTGTAGGACATCAATGTGTCATTCCCATCAAGCTGAATAACAATGGAACAGCAGCCAAATAATGGATTATCTTGAGTATTATTGACAATCACCAAATCTTCAGCAATATTCTGCTGATTGTTAGCATATGCTAATCCTAAAAGTGAAATGAATATTACTATAATTGCCAAAAATAAAACTCTATTCTTAAAATTCATAAATATCAAAAAAACCTAATTTACTATAAATATATTGAATTACATCATATTTAAATTGTTTTGATACTTAAAAATAAAAAAAGGAAAAAAGTCAATTAATTGTTAAATCTCATGGAATTGACTTTCAGTTTTTGTTTCATTTGTTCACGGTCAATATGAATATATTTGTCTGTTGTTTGTGAATTGGAGTGTCCTGCAATTGATTGGACCTCAGCAACAGTCAATATTTCCGCATAATGGGATAATGCAGTATGTCTCAGAATGTGAACACTGACATTTTTAGCGTAATTTACAGGGCAGTCGATTCCTTCACTCTCGATTCTCTCATCACACTCACGTGCATGTTTTTTGATAATGTCCTGAACTCCACGCTTTCCGATACGGTTGCCCTTAATGTTAGTGAATAGCTCTTCACGAGTTGCCTCTTCAGCAGCCTTGTTTCTTTGAATCACCGGCCGATATACATCATGTGTGTTTTTCCTGAGCTTTGTGATGCGATCCATCATCATGTCATTCAGGCTGACCAATGTATCGAAGGTTATGAAGGTAGTTCTGTCTTTTAATTCACCTTTTGTTGTTTCTGCACGCAAATAAACATCAATAAACTCATTGGTATCATCAGGCAAGATGTAGAATCCCTTTTCATCGATTGGAACCTGAATATCATCCTTGTTTAAAAGCACCAGTTCCTTAAGCCTCATACCAGAATCGATGAAAGTCCTGCAAATCGCATAATCTCTCACGTTTCCGCTTTGTTTGATTGTATCAAGGAAAAAATTAGATTGTGGCCAAGTTAGGGAGATTTTTTCAATTCTTTTTTTAGCGGTTTCAGGATCTTCCGCCTTAACTTCAATGATATCCTTCATTTTGATGGTTTCGTGCTGGATTTCCTCCTGAACGTCTTCTGAGTTGATGAATTCCAGAATGTTCATCATATATGTTTTAACTGTGGTTCTTTTATTTCCACGCTTTTTCAAACAGTGCCTACGGTAATGTCTCAATTGCTTTTTAACGTTGTCACTGTTTAACTCATCTATTCCTTCGCTTTCAAGATATTCTATGAATTTGGATATATTGAATGTCTGTTTTCTTATGGTTTCCTCTGTTAAGTTTTTTACCTCTTGCTTTTCTTCTAAGTATTCATCTAGGTAGTCCGTTAGCTCATCAACTTCAATCATAAGCCATTTTTCCTCCTAAATTTTTATACCTAACCCTTGATTATACTATTGAATTTTTTAGTATATAAATACTTCGTATCTTTTCATTTTAACTGTATATTATTACATAAAATATACGTTCTCTTTATATATAAAATTTGGATAATTTGGGACTTTGTCGGGAAATGTTGAAAGTGAAGTAACACATATACATCAAGCGGTTTCAAAATGGTCATTTCGTTAAATTTTGATTTTGTATTAACTAATTCTATGAAAAGTATTACCGGATTTTTGAAAATTAAAAAATGAAAATAACATCAGAAATTTTGATCTCATGCAGTGCAGTCATCTGGCCATATGCAAAAAATTATTTTAAAAAGATTTATATACCAGAAAAATATATCCATAATAGGATTTAATTATATCATAATGAATGTTATCAACTACAATGTTCAAAAGCATAATTCAAATCACTCAAGAATGAAAAATTTAATCAAAAAAATTCAGTATAGTATTTAGGGGAGTTTTATTATGGATTTATCAACATTAGTTAGAAATTCCTTCAAATATCCATTTAGAAATATCAAGAAGTTGCCGATATTATTCTTATTTTTTATTTTGATTGCCATCATTCCTATTGGCCTGATATCAAATAATGATTATGTTGTAGCCGTAGGCGTAATTGCGTTTTTCCTATTCATATTGTTTGTGCCGGGATATTTCCTGTCCATCGTTAAGTTAGGTTCAAGCCAATCAGCAATGCTGCCATCCTTCAATTTGGTGAATAACATATATGATTCCATTAGAGTGTTATCTTTAAGAATTGTCTACATGATCATTCCGGTTGCGGTATTTCTGATTTCTTTAAAGACATTGGGTCCTATAAGCAGAGATTTGATTTATAACTTTAGAATAGGGGAGTTTATAGCAACATTCGGACTGTTGCTGTTGGTTATCTTTATTGTATACATCATATTTGAATGCCTATTGTTCTTTGCAAAAGCCAGATTGGCTTATTTCAATAGTCTGCAGGAAGCCTTAAAGGTCAACAAAGTAGTAGAGGACATCAGAAGAATAGGAATTGTCAACATAATCAAATGGTTGATTGTAATGGCAATACTCTTGAATGTCGTTACCTTTGCTTCATCATTAGTAATTTCAATTCCTTACGTAGGTCTATTGATTTATATCTGTATCGTCATTCCGACTCTCGAAAGCATAGCCAATTATTCCCTGGGATTGCTATATTCAAATATCTTTCAGGGCTATGATGATTTAAGCGATTTGAAGAAAATCGAATCCAGGCAATATTATAAAATTGAATAAGAAATGCTTAGTAGATGTTAAAACTTTATTTTACAAGTCTGGGATGATAAAAAGAAAAAATAGATATTAAAATAAATTAAAAAGAGTGAATAAAAAAGTTTAAAATGAATGTTTTCTAATGTAATACTCTAAACTTTTAATGGTGATAATATGGTCAGAAAATCTTTCAATGAAAAATTACAAGACTCTAAAGATATGCCTAAAATTGTTGAAATAACTGATGAAAAATCAGTTAAAAGATATGGTGGAACTCAAATGCTAATAGCTCCACCATTAGAATATAATGAACTCATGTCTAAAGTCCCTAAAGGAAAAATAATCACTATTAAAGAAATTAGGGAATTTTTAGCTAAAAAACATGGGGCTGAATTTACATGTCCAATGACTGCA
>NZ_CACXTS010000022.1 GCF_902770715.1 uncultured Methanobrevibacter sp.
TGTTTCCAAAGGTCCTATCGCAGGTATTTACACTTCCAATTGGCCTGGTGCAGCTACTTTAACTGTAGAAAACAACAATATTGATGTAACAGGTTATGCCACTACTGGTAACTATGCATTAGTTGCTGGTATCGAAGCTGAAATCGACGTATTTAAAGCATATAACAACACCATTACTGTTGCTAATGGTGCTGATTATGATGACGCTAACCAAGTCATTGGTGTAGGTATCGGATCCTCATACTTCTATGGAGATACTTCCGCAGACATCAAAGACAACAACATTACTGTTGACGGTAAATATGCTGTATACTACGCAAAAGCAATAAACACCAACGTAACCGGTAACACTTTATACGGACACGAATTAGAAGGTGACGATGCTGCTATTATTGAAGACGGTGAAAATAATATTATTAAAGACAACCTTCCAGTTAAACCTTATGAAGGCATTATTTATGTAGATGTTACTGGTAGTGATGACAATGAAGGTAGTGAAGATGCTCCTGTCGCCACTATTGCAAAAGCAGTTGAATTAGCTTTAGGCAAATCCGGTCAAATCATCGTTAATGAAGGTACTTATGATGTGCCTCAAATTGAAATTACTGGTGATTTAGATATTGCAGGTAATGGAACTGTCGTATTCAAAGCTCAAGACGCTACTAAAAAAGCATTCTGGATTAAATCTGGTAATGTAAACATTTCAGGTGTAACATTCACTAACTTCAATGCAACCTATACTGGTTCTGTTATTCGTGTGGATGCAGGTAGCTTAACTATTGATGATTCAAAATTCATCAAAAACGGTGGAGAAAATAGGCAAGCTCTCATCCAAGTTAAAGGAGCTGACTTGACTTTAACCAATACAGTATTTGAAGAAAACACTGCAAGTAAAACAGGTACTTCATACGGTAACGTTTACCTAACCAATAACGGTAATTTAATCAGCACTTTATATGCAAACAATGTTACCTTTAAAAACAACCACAACAAATACGGTGCATTCTACCTTGGAAGCACTATTGCAACTATTTACAACTCCTCATTCATTGGAAACAATGCTACATCCACAAGCGGAGGAAGTGGTGCTGCAATATATGCAAGCGGTACTGCTACTTACATCAGTTCATACAGTGGTAACTTAATGACTGGTTTAGGTTCATTTGTATTAGTTGAAGGCTGTGAATTCATTAATAACACTGCATTCGGCGGTACATATTACCAAGGTCAAGGTGGAGCTATTTATGTAAACAACAATGTAACAATGAACATTAACGATTGTTTATTCGAAAACAACAAAGTTATGAACACTACCGGTAACGATAAACCTGGTCAAGGTGGTGCAATCTACGCTTCTGCTGGTAAAGTAATTGTTACTAAATCAATCTTTAAAGACAACAAAGCTGCCGAAGGTCCTGAAATCTACATGAGATATTACAGCAATCATTTACACCCTGAAGAAGTAAATACCTTAGAAATCAGCAATTCAATTATTTTGAATGATGGTGTTGCTATTGCGGCTGATTCTACTAACGGTACTTACATTGCTAATGACAACTGGTGGGGTACTAATGACGAACCTGCTGACAAAGTAGTCAATGTAACTGTTGATTCCTGGGCAACCATGGATGCTAGCTTCACTCCTGAAGATGCTCAAGCTGGCGATGAAGTAACTGTAACTGCAGTATTCAGCAATCCTAACTTGCCTGATGGCATTGAGGTAACTTTCACTTCAACAAGCGGTCTAAACACTGTTGTTTCTACTGTAGATGCTCAAGCAAGCACTACTTACACAATTGATGCTAGTGATAAAGAAATTAATGCAACTTCCGGTAGTGCTGTTATTGTGATGCCACTCAGTAGTACTATCGCTACTGTATTGTCTGCTGATGACCTTGAAATGACTTTCAAAGACGGTTCTGCTTGGACTGTTACCTTGACTGACGGTACTGATCCTATTGAAGGTGCTGTTGTTAAAGTCGGTATTCTCGGTAAAACCTACAGTCTCACAACCGGTGCTGACGGTACAGTATCATTACCTGTAAATATGGCTCCTGGTACTTACGATGTCAACGCCGCATTTGAAGGTGATGATACCTATGAATCTTCATTTGTCAATGCTACTGTAACTGTAGGTAAAGCTGTTTCTACTTTAACTGCTGAAAACATGACACTATCTTATAAAAACGGTTCTTGGATTGTTACCTTAACCGGTGCTGAAGGAGTAATTCCTAAAGCCGCAATCAAATTTGGTATCTCAGGTAAAGTCTACACTATCAGAACCGATGAAAATGGTGTTGCAGCATTACCAATCAACTTAGCTCCAGGTACTTATGTAATCAACGCAACATTCGAAGGTAACGCAAAACACGAATCCTCATTCGTTGACGCTACCGTAACCGTTGAAAAAGCAGTTGCAACCTTAACTGCTGAAGATTTAACTATGAGCTATAAAGATGGCACTGCATACTCTGTTACCGTAACCGATGCTAGCGGCGCTGCTGTTGCAGGAACCACAGTCAAATTCACAATCGGAACAAAATCATACAACATCAAAACCGATGCAAACGGTGTTGCAGCATTACCAATCAACCTAAACATCGGTGAATACGCAGTAACTGCTGTTGTAAACGATGCTAAATACACATCCGAAGAAGCAACCCAGACTGTAACCGTAACTGATTATGCTGCTGTCCTCGTCGCAAATGATATCAACATGACCTACCAAGACGGAACCAACTATGAAGTTCAATTAACAACCGCTGATGGCACACCTATCGCTGTTGCAAACTTAGTAGTTAAAATCACAGTTAATGGTAAGTCATACAATATCAAAACTGACGCAGAAGGTATTGCAAAACTACCAATCAACTTAAAAGCAGGTAGTTACACAATAACCGCTGAATACAATGGTGCAGAAATAACTAATACAATAGTTATAAACAAAGCATAAAAAAACACAATATATTTAAAAGGGGTTTATTGAAAATAAACCCTAATCTTTTTCTTTTTTTAAAACAATAAAAATTAGTTTAATTTTACTTTTTAGAGCAGTACACTTTTTTTACAATATAATCAAACATAATTGCCGATTTCATTATTTTTGCATGCAGTGTTTTTTTGTAGCTGAGTATTCAAAAAATTTTTAAATTTATAATTAAATAATAATTAATGATTATAATGAAGCAGGTAATGATTGTTAGAACAGATTTAAAAATGGGTAAAGGAAAAATCGCAGCGCAATGTTGTCATGGATCCATTGGCGCGTATAAAAAAACAGACCCTCAAAAGATTAAAAAATGGGAAAATGAGGCTTATGCTAAAGTAGTTTTGAAAGTTCAGAATAAAGAAGATTTAATAGCGCTTAAAAAATTGGCTGATGAGAAGGGTATCTCCAGTTATTTAGTAGTTGATGCTGGAAGGACTCAGATACCTACATCAAGCATTACAGTTTTGGCTCTCGGTCCTGATGAAGATGAAATAATTGACGAAGTGACTGGGGATTTAAAACTTCTGTAGTTAAACTATCATTTAATGAGGTCTACTTTTAACTAAAGAGGGTTGTGATTATTATCATAAAACAGGTTGTTAAGATTGGGGGAAGCTTATTTCCAAATTATGCAATAGATTTGGCAAAAAAACTCAAAAGCACTAATTCATGTATAGTTTTAGGTGGTGGTGAATTTGCCAATCTTATTCGAAAATATAATGATGAACAACATTTTTCAGAAGAGATAAACCATTGGACTGCCATAGATTGTATGGATATAATAGCCAAACTTGTCAATGATAAGGTTGAATCTGCAAAACTCGCTTACTCAATTGAAGAGATTAATCAAATCTCAAATGAAGGTTTCACACCAATTTTCATAGTTTCCGAATTTTTAAAGAAAGAAGATCCTTTTGAGTGCAGCTGGGATGTGACTTCAGATTCAATTGCAGCATATGTCGCACACCTTCTAAATGCAAACCTTTTAATAGTAACAAATGTAAATGGTATATATACCCAAGAACCTAAAGAGTCCGGTTCAACATTCATAAGTAAAATCGATGCAAAAACATTACTAACTTTTCCAGAGACATCGGTTGATGTAATGTTACCTTCTCTTTTATTAAAGTTTGGGACTAATTGTTATGTTGTGAATGGGAAGTACCCCGAAAGGGTTTTATCTCTTATAGATGATAGTATAAATGATTATAACTTCGATTACACACAAATAACAGGTGATTAAAAATGAAAACTGTAGAATGCATTTCATGTAAACAAGAAATTCCATTAACTGGACCATTCGTTGAATTCGAATGCCCAATGTGTGGAGCAAAAATCGCAAGATGTGAAAAATGCCGTACCTTTGGTCACGGTTACAAATGTGAATGTGGTTTCGAAGGACCATAAATTTTAAATGGAGGAATTAGAATGGGTGAAGTATTAACTACTATGAAAATCATGCCAGACAGTCCTGATGTAGATTTGGAAGCAATCAAATCTGCTATCGAAAGTTCTATGCCTGAAGGTGCAAAAATCCACGATATTGCAGAAGAGCCAATCGCTTTTGGTTTAGTCGCAATTATCTTAAACTTCATTACTGAAGATGGTGAAGGTGGATCTGAACCTGTTGAAGAAATGGTTCAGGCTATTGATGGCGTAGCTAGTATTGAAATTACTGGCGTTGGAAGATTAATGTAAATCTTTCACTTTTAACTTTTTTTTATTATTTTTTTAGATTTTAATTTTGGTTTGGATTTCTTATTTTCAAATATAATTTAGGCATACCTAAAAATTTAGAAACATTTAAATAGTTCTTATGATAACATAATAAATAGTGATAAAATTAGGTCTACCTAAAAATCTAATTTTAATTACTAACTCCAATCTTTTATTAAATTAGTTCTAATTTGATAAAACGCATATAACTACTCTCACGAAATTAAATATGGCTCTCATATTTAATTTCATTAATTTAATTATTTTTAATTCATTGGAAGTGTTATTTATGGCAAATGATTCCAAAAAACCAAAATGTTGTGAAATAGATAAAAAAGATTCAAAGGAGAAAAAAGGTATTCTTAAAAGGTTATGGTGTTTCTTTTTTGGATGTAACTGTCACTAATTTTTTTTTTTAAAATGTATATTTTTTTTTAAACAATATTTAAGTATTAGTAACAAAATATAATTTACATATATTAAATTATAGTGGGATTTTTTATGGACAGAACAAAAAAACTGATTCTTGCAATATTAATCATTGTTTTAATCGGATTGTTTGCGATAATTGCCAGTGTATTCATTGGAAACGACACTCATCTTGATGAAGGGACTAAAACAATTTTAGTTTGTGCAATAGATGAAAGTGAAGATCGTCCGGGAATGGGTGCATGTGATATGGCTTTTCTCGTTAATTTAGATAATGGAACTCTTAAAAGTTATACTCCAGTTTATCCGGGAGGTTTGACTCACCCAACGGCCGCCGAGCCTAGGGAAGCTCAGGAACAGGGTGCTGGTTCAGCATTGCTGCTTCACGATGCTTTCTGGGATGCAGATAATTCCAAAGGAATGCAGCTTGCTAAGGAAATTGTAGAATACCGCACTAACGCTACTGTTGATTCTGTTGTAGCAGTTAATACTCAAGCTTTAGATGCTGTTTTGGATGCTGCAGCTCCTCTTGAAATAAACGGTCAAACACTTAATGCAAGTGGTATTGACTTCATTCGTGAGGAAGACTTCGGTAAGGGTGTAAGTAGAGGGGATGCAGTAATGGAAATTGTTAAAGCTGCTGCAAACTCTGCAAAGGATCCTGTTAAAAAATCAGCAATGATTAATGCCGCACTCGACCAATATTCAAAAGGTAATATTATTATGGATGAACAAGGTGCTTTCGTTGGTTTGTTAGCATCAAAAGGAATTGAAACCTTCTTCGGTTAATTCCTTTCTTTTTTTCTTTTTTAAACTAAATTTTAGGTTCTAATTTTTTAATGAAGACTCCCATAAACATCACAATCATTGGGAAGAATAATGTATAGATTATTAATAATAATTCCGAAGATATGACGTCTCCCATCACTGTTGAACCCGCCATCAGCATTATCAAACTGATTGTTGGAGTTAAGATGGCTATAAATGTGTAAATTAGAATAAATGAGTTTAATTTTTGTGAATATTCCTTTAGTTTTATCTGCATATCAAAGGATATGTCTTGAGCAATCACATCCAGGCTGCCGGATAGATTGCCTCCAACTCTTAAGGTGCTGATAATTTGATGTATGGCTCTTGTAAGCCCCTCGGACTTGACTCTGTGTGACATTTCAAGCAGGGAATCTTCAGTTGACTTACCAAATTTAACTTCCTCTAACACTCTGTTGAATTCGAGGGATAATGAACCGTAGTTAGCATTTTTGATTGTTACCATTGAATCATGAAGCCCTTTTCCAGATTTCAATTCAATCCCCATGTGCCTTAATGCATAAGGAAGCTCTTGGTTGATGTCGGAATAGCTTTTTTGTTCTTTGATTTTTGGATAATACAGAATGAATATGTAAATCATCACAACAACCACCAAAATCATTGATGTGATCTCCAGACTGCTAAACAACAATGATAATATCAGCATTAATAGCACTATTCCGATTGATGTTTTGGTTAGCAGATAGGGTAGCAATGCATTTCTTAAATCATCAAACCTATCCTCCTGTGAGGGCATTTTCACATCAATGTCAATATTCAGCCTTTCAAAAATTGCCGAATCCATTTCCGTGTTTCTTTCATTTCTTTTAATCTCGATATTTTTAAGAGAAAGATTTTTAAGATGGTCAATTATGGATAGGACCACCTCTCCAATTGCAATGAAAAACTTTTCTAGAATTGACATCACCTGTTTAGAATAATTTTGTTTAAAACTTTTTCAGGATCCTTGTAATACAATTCTAAAACTGCATTCACGTCATCCACTGAGCGAATATTCTGATTGACCATATGTTTCAATAAGGTTTCCCGGTTTTCTATTTCTCTGTATATCTCATTTAATGAAATTCCGCTTAAACTGGCTATCTGATTCAATGTTTTGCTGCTCACACCCACATTATCTATGGTATCTCTTTCAGGATTCCACTGAAATAGTTTATTCAATTGTATTACTCCGTTTTCCATTCCAACAACTTCCACAACTTCACTTATTCTTCTGAAGGAAACTCCGGAAGAGGTGTAAATTCTGTTCTGCATAATAATAAAATCAATGGCTTGAATCATTATTTCCGGAACAGACATGGGTTCATTAGTTAATCTTGTAATTGTTTCCCTTGCATCGTTTGAATGCAGAGTTCCAAATCCGGAGTGCCCAGTATTCAATGCGGTAAATAACGTAATGGCCTCCTCTGCCCGCACTTCCCCTACAATTATCCTGTCCGGACGTTGCCTTAAGGAATTCTTAACAAGGTCATTCATTGTCAGTTCTCCCTTATTTTCGACATTTGCGGGACGTGTTTCCATTCTGATTATATGTTCATGAGGTATCTGAAGTTCGAGGGTATCTTCGATTGTGATTATTCTTTCCTTGGGATTGATGAAGGCTGAAAGAGCATTTAATGTTGTGGTTTTCCCGGAACTTGTTCCTCCGGAGATTATGGCATTTGCAGATTTAACGCCTAATCCATCAAAACACAACCATAAGAATGCAGCTAATTCAATGGAAATTGTTTTGGAATTTATCAAATCAATAATTGTAAATGGGTCTTTTTTGAATTTACGGATGGTAAGGGAGGGGCCGTCTGCAGAAACGGGAGGGATTGTGGCGTTAATTCTAGACCCGTCAAGCAAACGCCCGTCTAAAATGGGAGACTCCTGGTCGATTCTTCGGTTAATTTGTCTTGCGATGGAATCAATCAGGTCCATCAGTTCTCTTTCATCATTAAAAATGACATTGGTTTTCATCATTCCGTATTTTCGGTGATATACAAAAACGGGCTTGTTTATTCCGATTATCATAATTTCTTCCAAGTCATCATCCTGAATTAATGAATCAATTTCACCATAGCCTATTATGTCTCGGAGTAGTTTTTGAGACAGGCTGTCCAAATACTTTCGTGAGATTTTTGGGTTGCTTTCAGACAGCCTTAAAAATAGGAAATTTCGGATGTCATTAAGCAGCTTTTCTTCATTCGGTTGGAAATTTTCACCGGATGATATGGCCAAGTCAACTAGATTTGCACGAATTTCTCCTAAAAGAATTTTTTCTTCTGGAGAATAATTTTGTTTAACTACGTCATATTGCGGTATTATCTCATTATTGTTCATATTTTCACCAATGGCGATTTTTAAGTATGTTTAGAGATTAGTAATACTAATTAATATAGTTTTTATTACTTTTGACGGCATAATTTTTAATATATATCAGAAATATAACTTTAATACAATTGTGGTGTCAATAATGATGGACTTGGAAAACAGAATCAATGCTCTAAATCAGTGCGACAAATGTCAGGATGTTCAGATAAAGAAATTTTCTCCTTTAAGGGAGCTAATTGATTTCAATGAACTTGATGGGAACTATATGAAATGTGAATGTGGCAAGAGGCCATTGGATATTGTTATGAGCCATATCTTAAAAATCATGATTGAATCAGGGATAGTCCCTGAAAAAGCTACATTAAGACGAAATTCTCCGGTTCCACTTTCAGGGTTTTATTACAGCAGTTTGAATCCTCAGTTCATTGGAGAAAGATCATTGATTTTACTTCATAAGGACTTTACAGAGGACGTTGCTTCAAGGTTAATCAATGAGGTTCCAGAGGTAAAGTGTGTCTTGAGGGGAAGCCCCCAAGTCCCAACAGGACAATTTGATAAAGATTCGGAAATTAATCACTTCGAGATTTTGGAAGGTGAT
Source organism: uncultured Methanobrevibacter sp. (assembly GCF_902770715.1). Lineage (GTDB taxonomy): Archaea > Methanobacteriota > Methanobacteria > Methanobacteriales > Methanobacteriaceae > Methanocatella. The sequence continues at coordinate 8,877 of NZ_CACXTS010000022.1, forward strand.
GACGAACAGATTAATGTAATGAGGACATTGCTTCAGGAAAAAGTTGTCATTGTTAAAAATCAATCAAAACATCACATTGAAGTCGCCATGACTACAGAACAGAAATTGTTGAGGTTGCACAACTATTTGGATAACAATGGGATTAAAAAGGGAATTGCCGTTGATGCAATGTGCGGTCTTGGAGCATTGGGAATCTATTTGTTGAAATATGGATTCGAAAAGGTAATTTTCAATGATATAAATCCCGAAATGATTGAAACTCTGAAGATGAATTTGGAAATAAATGATGTTGATGGTGGATTTGAGATATATAATGAAGCATTTGAAGATTTGGATGTTTGCCATGTGGATTTATGTGTAATAGATGCATATCCTGGAGCAGATATTTCTGAAATTACTCAAAAGGCAGAAAAAATTGCAGATAATGTGATAATTATCTAATTTTTCGCTTCGACTTTAAGCAAACATTTGCATATAAATCACAATGGCGGGAATTATTAAAACGCCCATTAGGTGAGATTTGCCAACGCCAATGTAATGGGGCAGCATTCCCATTGCCGTTGATGTGATTAAAGCTAATGTCATATAAAGAGGGGGAGCTTTGTAATAAAAAATAAAGATGTATAGAATCACAATTTGAAGTATAATAACACCAATTGACATCTTTTTATAATCAACACCGCCCATTAATCTGGAAAAAGAGTCGCCCAGCCTTAAGGATAGGGCCAATGAAACGGATACTGCCAGAAGTGATGCAAAAATGAATATCAATAAATGGTTTATGCTCATCTCTGAAATTAGATAGGACATGTAAACTGCTATTCCGCTTCGGGGGTTGCCGATTATATAAATTGCAATCAGGGAAAATAAGCAGTCTGAAATGTTAAGCCCTGATGTTGCAAGCAGAAAATTCACCGTATCATCATCGTCGCAATCGTTTGTTCCGCTTACTGCCTGTGCTATTACTGTGCCCTGAGCGGGTCCAAATCCTGGAAGAAATCCTAGGATTGCTCCTGTTATCCCACCTGCAAAAATGCTTTTGAATTTATTGTAATCGATGTTTAATTCATAAAATGGATTTTGATGTGGAATTGTCGATGAATCATTTAAGCTAAACAGTATTGTGCTTATTCCGAATAATCCTGAAAACACGCACATTAATGTCACTCCTGAGGATATGGGGCTTTGAAATATAACCCATCCGAGGATTCCTGAAATTACAAACAGCAATGAGGACCATAAGAAATCCCTGAAATTTGAAGTTAAGCTGTAAGTTAGATAGATTGATGCAACAAGCAGTATAGCCCATGTAAATGGCTTTGAAACATCATGCAGGAAGGGCAGGAGTATTGAAAAAATCGGAAGCATTAATATTGTCACGATTATCGCACCAAAGCCACCAACGGATACGATTCGTATGACTTCCTTTGATCTTCCCTGCAAAACCATTCTATGCCCCGGAAGTATTGATGTCGCTGTTCCTTCTTGAGGGACTCCCAAAAGCATTGAGGGAACAAATTCGATTAGTGCGTGTGCTATTGACATCGAAACCATCAATACACAAAGAAATTCCGGCGATACTTTCGTCAATAAAAAATTAGATGAAGCAAATAATATTGCTCCCGCCGTATTAACATGTATTCCAGGTATCATTCCTGTTGTTGTTCCTATTAATATACCTATAAAACAAGCAATAACTAATTCCATCATAGCTATTACTTAATCAAGCTATGATTTAAACTTTGTTTAAGTCAATTAATTAAATTGTAGCTTTTCAATAGGATTGAGGTAATTTTTAAAAAGAGATTTTAAATCAATTAAAATTTTTTTCTATTGAATTCCAATGATTTCATGGAGATTTTAGATAATAATTCAAGCAAATCTTCGCGGGATATATCCAATTCTTCGCAAATCATGTCATCCCACTCTTTTTCTTTTTCGATTAGAAATTCGGATGTTTCAATTCCTTTTTGGGTTAAGGTAATCTTATAAGCGCGCTTATTGTCTTCATCGGTTTCTCTTATAATCAATCCCTTTTCTTCAAAATCTTTAAAAGCTCTTGAAACGCCGCTTCTGTCCATGAGACAAGCTTTTGCAATGTCTGATTGATTGGTACCCATTTCATAGTATAAAAAAAGCAACATATAGTATTGGCTTGGAAGTATGTCAGTTCCGGCTTTGATATGTTTATTCATGTAAAAGTCATGTGTTTTACTTAATGTAATCAAATGATTTACAAGAAATGGGGAGTCTTTTATTATATCATCATATTCTATCATGGCTGTCACTTGATAATATATTATATATTAATCTTTAAATAGTATTTGTAACAATTTATTACCATGAATAAAAAAATCATCATCATTTTAGCAATAATTGGAATTTGTTTGGTGTTATTGTCACCCGTATGCGCTAAGCAAAAGGTTAAGGTAAAAATTTCCACAGATGAGTATCCATTGAACAATAAGGGCATAATCGTGATTAAATTAGTGGACAGTAAAGGAAAACAGATCAAGTCAAGCGGCAAGATAAACTACACAATCACTGATAAAAACGGAAATTACATATGGAAATGCAAATCGTATAATGGTGAAATTCGAGAAAAATACGATATAGGCAAATATAAGGTGAAAGTCGTATTTAAAGGTGATTCACATTATAAAAAAGCTAAAAAAACAAAATCTGTCACATTGAAGAGCAGTAAATTTAATCCATATACATATTATGATGACCATAATTGGGGATTGAATCAAGAAATCGATGATTATATTGAGTATAATTACTGGGATGAAGAAATTTATGATGACCCTTACACCTATGACGGTGAAGGATATTAAAAAAGTTTTTTTTTTTAAAAAAGAGAGACAATTGGTGTTTATTTGAGGAGAGTTAAACACCAATTCGTGTTTTTTCGGAAAATTATTTGGCAGATAGTTTTCCTGCATTAAATTAGAAAATTGTGGAAAGCTAACTTAATGCTAAATTCGTTTTTATATTTTGGAGATTGTATTATTATTGACTAATAATATGTTTTGTTTAAGTGATAAATTTAGGTATGCCTAAACTTTAACTCACTTGTATTAAAGTTGGTTGTCATAGTATATAAATGTTTCTAAAAATTTAGGCACACCTAAATTTTTTATACACTATTTTTCACAAATGAAAATTAGATATATAACAATAGTTATTTTTTATATATAAATGTTTTGCAATAAATCAAAATTATATATAAATTAACCGTATCCCATTAAACGCAATATTCCATATAAAATTAAAATGATTGCCAGTATGATGAGGGAAGTTCTGGCTGAGAAGAATCTTGTTGATCTGAATTCTTCATCTTTAACTGAGCCTTGTTTCATAATCCTTTCCTTTTCAAAAGAACATTTCTGATAAATTTCCTCGATATCATTTGGAAGTCTTCCATGTTCATTCAACATGTTAATTGTTTTATTCAAGTATTTTATTGCTTCTTGATCATTGCCAAGATTCACGCAACAGAAAGCGGCTTTGTAATTGAAATTGGTTATCAATTCCAAATCATCTTCAATTTTGCTTTCGTACTGTATGCAATTTTTATAGTTTTTTAATGCATCTTTATAGTTTTTAAGTTCATATAATGCATCACCCTTTGCATTGAATCCAATTAAGGTATCTTCATTTTGCAGGGATTTGTCCAAATATTCAAGCGCTTCCCTATTCTTTCCCACTTTTTGAAGCATCTGGCCTTTGTATAAATCAGATTTTTCGTCTCCGCCGGTTTGGCTTTCGTATTTGTTGAGGTCTGATAACGCTTCATCATATCTTTTTGCTTGCATTAAAAGCTCGGTCTTACCCATTAAAACCTCATGCCTTGAAATGCGCGGTTTTTCAATTGATGAATATGATTTGTATTTGTCATAGGCCTTGTCCATATATCCAAGAGCTTCATCAACATTTCCTTTGTTGAATTGGGATAATGCTTTGTCGCATAATGCATTTATTGAGCGAGGTTGTTTTCTTAAATATTCATCGAAATATTTTTCACCATAATCGCCGTTGTCATGTGTTTCATCATAATATTGATAATATAATCCCTTTTCTTCAATTGCAGGGATATAATCGGCATCAATCAATAAGTCTAAAATTGTCAGATATTCATCTACATTGTCTTTTCCATGCCTTTTTCGAGCTAATTTAAGAGCTTCCTCATAATTTTCATCTTCAATGTATACTTCTGCTGTTTTTACGGCATCGCTCATCGTATCAACCTAATTTAATATATTTTAAATCCTTCTCTTTTTTATATTATGATTTTTGTATTATTAAGTATTTCGTATTTCTTTGGTATGCCTAAATATTTAAATATAATAAAATTCAATAGAATAATATGTTTAGGTTAACCTAATTTTAGATAAACTTAAACTAAAATAATTTTTTTAGTAATGAATGATATTTTATATTGTTAAAATATGATTCATTTATTTAATCAAAAATGGGAGAATGGTTAATGACAAAATTAATTGTAGGATTAGCAGGAAACCCGAATGTGGGTAAAACTACAGTTTTTAATAGATTAACCGGTATGCGCCAACATGTAGGGAACTGGCCAGGAAAAACTGTTGAAAGGGCAGAAGGTCATTTCAAACATGGAAGCTATGAATATGACGTTATTGATTTGCCGGGTAATTATGCATTAAGTGCTCATTCTATGGAAGAAATCGTTTCAAGGGATTTCATCGTGGATGATGACTCTGATGTTATTATAAATGTAGTTGATGCTGCTAATTTAGAACGTAACTTGTATTTAACAGTTCAAATGATGGAATTGGGTGCAAATTTAGTAATGGCACTTAACATGAACGATTTTGCAAAAAAAAGAGAACACATCATTAATATTAAGTTAATGGAAGAGCTTTTAGGATTCCCAGTTGTTGAAGTTAATGCAAAAACTGGTGATGGATTTGAAGAATTATTAACAACAGTCGAAAAGCAGGCTGCAAATCCAATTGACTCAAGTGAAAAGTTGGCTTATGGTAATGATATGATGGGTCATTTAATGGATTTACAAGCAGTGATTGAACAGGATAATAATCTATTGGATGTTCCTTCAGTTTGGACCGCAATCAAGTTATTAGAAAAAGACACTATTGTTATAGAAAAAGTTCAAGGATCTTCCAAAAGTTCCCAAATATTTGCTCAAGTTGATAAAGTGAGCACACATCTTAGGGATGTATACAAGGAAGGTCCGGAAGAAGTTATTGCAAATGCGAGATATGCATTTATTGATGGTTTAATGGCGGAAGCGGTTAAAAAACCGGCTGTTGAAAAAGAAAGCACTACTGATAAAATTGATAAAATTGTAACTAACAGGCTTTTGGCTCCATTCATATTTATCATAATTATGTATGCAATGTTCCAATTAACATTTACAATTGGAGCTCCTTTCCAAGATATGATTGATGAAGCATTCTGTGCTTTAGGTGCATGGGTTGCTTCTTTCCTCGGAGAAGGTTTATTCTCCTCATTAATCTGTGACGGTATTATTGGTGGTGTAGGTGGTGTTCTTACTTTCTTGCCTATTATTATACTGATGTTCCTGTTCTTAAGCATATTAGAGGATTGTGGTTACCTTGCAAGAGCAGCATTTACTTTGGATATAGTGATGCACAAAGTCGTTGGTCTTCACGGTAAAGCATTTATTCCAATGATTTTAGGTTTCGGTTGTGGTGTACCGGCTATTATGGCAACAAGGACCATGGAGAATGAAGGGGACCGTATGCTTGCAATGATGCTTGTTCCATTCATGTCCTGTACTGCAAGATTGCCTATTTATGGTATATTCATAGCTGCATTTTTCGCTAAAGATCAAGGATTGATGTTACTCTTGATTTATGTATTGGGTATTGTTGTTGCACTTATTGTTGCAGCTATCCTCAAGAGAACCATGTTTAAAGGATTATCCACTCCGTTTGTAATGGAATTGCCGACTTATAAGGTTCCTTCCGTAAAAGGTATATTGTTACATACCTGGGAAAAAGTAAAAGGATTCTTAAGAAAAGCTGGTACTATCATTCTTGTTTGTTCAGTAGTTTTATGGATTTTACAAAACATCTTCCCATGGGGAGGAACAGATCCTCAAATGAGTCTTTTAGGTATGATTGGTACTGTGATTGCACCGATATTCGCCCCATTAGGATTCGGAACCTGGCAGGCCGCTGTTGCAATCATTGCAGGTTTAGCTGCTAAGGAAGTTGTAGTTGCAACATTCGGTACTTTAGCAGGTATGGAAGAGGATGACGAAGAAGGTATTACTGCTTTGGTACATGATACTTTCACCCCATTGTCCGCATTTTCATTCATGGCATTTACCTTATTATACACCCCATGTTTCGCAGCTATTGGTGCAATCAAACAAGAAACCAACAGTTACAAATGGGCATTGACTATGTGTGCAATCACATTAGTTACCGCATACATCGTATCCTTCTTGATTTACAATGTAGGTATGTTGGCAGGATTCGGATAGGTGAGTAAATGCGCAGCAAAAGCGGAATCAAAGGTGTAAAAATTCCAAAAAATGATGAAGATTAGTTTCATCTAATTTTCATTTTTTTTTAATTTTTTTAAATTTTTAGTCATAACTAAAATATTTATATACTGGTTATGACATAATATAAATTAACGAATTTTTAGTATACCTAAAAATTAATTTTTATGGTGATAATATGAAAACCTTAAAAGATACAAAACCGGGAGAAACAGTTACTTTAGTAAAATATCACGATACTGGTGATGTTGACTTAAGAAGACATTTATTAGGTATGGGTTTTGTTAAAGGAGCAAAAATTACTGTTAAGAAAGTAGCTACTTTAGGAGATCCTATTGAAATGTCTGTAAAAGGCTATGACGTTTGCCTTCGTAAAGAAGAAGCTGAAAACATTGAAGTGGAATAACCTTCAATCTTTTCATTATTTTTTTTAATCCAATTTTAATTAACGGTGTTATATTATGAAATGCAGAATGTGCGGTTTTGAATTTGATGAATCTCAGATAGAAAACAGGGGATGTTCCAGTTGCGGCAAGCATGGATGCAATAGCATACACTGTCCAAACTGCGGATTTGCAAATTCTCCGGAATTGGATCAGGAATTTGAGTTTATCAATAAACTGAAAGATAAGCTTAGAAAAAAATCAGCAAATTAATTTTTTTTAGCATTCAATATCTCTTCAACTGTTTCATCAACAGTAATTTTTTCAGTATCAACATCTAATCCATTTTCTTTTAATTTATATAAAATTTCAGTTGTGATTGGTGCTTTTAGATGTGCTTTTTTTAATAATTCTGTATCTGAAAATATTTGGTGCTTATCGCCTTCAGCTATTATCTCGCCGTCATGCAATACGAATATCTTATCCGCAAAATGGTTTACCATATCTATGTCATGTGAAGAGATTACAATGCTCATTCCTTCATCATTAAGATTATTTAGGATATTCAATACCTTATCAACACCTTCGGGGTCAAGACCTGCAGTTGGTTCATCAAGAATCATTATTTCTGGTCTCATCGCAATGATTCCTGCGATGGCAACTCTTTTCTGTTGACCTCCACTTAAATGATGGGGTGTTTTATCTTCGAATCCGCTCATGCCTACCATTTCCAGGGATTCTTTGATTCTATTTTTTACTTCATCATAATCAAGACCCAGATTCATAGGGCCGAATGCAACATCTTCTTTAACTGTAGGTGCGAATAATTGGTCATTAGGGTCCTGGAATACTATTCCAACTTTTTGCCTTACTTTAAGTAGCTCTTCACGTTCAAAAATTATCTTTTCACCGTCAATTTCAACGTGTCCGGAGGTAGGTTCGCTCAAACCGTTGAAATGTGAAAACAATGTTGATTTGCCGGCACCGTTAGGACCCATAATAGCTATCTTTTCACCTTTTTTAATTTGGATATTTACGTTTTTTAAAGCCTGGGTTCCATCAGGATATGTAAAAGACAAATTCTTTGTTTCTAAATGTATTTTTTCCATTTTCGACACCTAATTAATTGATAAGTTTTGACCGAAGTAACCTAACTGACCACTATATTTGAATATAATGATTTCAAGTATGATTACGATAATTATGATTGCAATAATAAATAAATAGTCACTTTTTTCCGGGGATCGCTTTTCATCAAACATTTCTGATGCATCTGAAAATCCACGGCTCACCATACTTTTGTGAACTCTTTCCCCTTGCTCATATGCTTTTAAAAACATCATGCCTATTGTATAACCGACCTGTTTGACTCTCCATTTGTAAGGGGTGTTGTTTCCGTGAATATTAAAGTTTCTAGATTTTTGGGATTTGCGAATAGCCGCAAGTTCGTCCACAAACAAGAATAAAAATCTTACCATGATTGACAGTATCATTGCAAGGTCTCTTGGCATTTTCAGTTTTCTAAAAGAGCTCGCCATTTCCTGCAGGGGTGTTGTTGATGAGTATATGATGATTGCAGTCAAACAAACAATCATGCGCACTAACAGTAAAATTGCCCAATTCAGACCACCATCAGTGATATGCAACCAGGAATAGCTCCAGATTATATTTCCCGGTTGAATAAATGGTTGGAATATTATGATTGCTCCTCCAAATGGAAGCAGCATCAACAATCTTTTAGCGGAATCCCAGTATGATAAGTCAGCTATTTTAAGGATTATTAACAATATTGTCTCCAATACTATTGGAATAAAAAGTTCTTTAGACATAACGCAAACAAGAATTACGAATATGGTAAAAATCAGTTTTATTCGCCCTTCCAAATTATGTATGAGGCTATCTTTTGATGCCAAATCATCAAATCTCATTATTTGTGTTATGTCAACCATGTTTATTCACTGTTATAATATTAAAAATTAGTAATATATTATTATTTTGTCATGTCTGTTTCATTATTTTTAAATTACTTTTTAAAAAAAGGAAAAAATAGAAATTATGAGATAATTTCTACTTTTTAACAACGTATGCAACTCCAAATCCCACAAATAAGGTTACAAGAGCACCTATAACCAGCGCAACTATTTGTAATGGCTGGCTGTCAGGATTATCGGCAAACGCATAATCTGGGAATATAGCATCAGGGATGCCGTTTATTTCTTCAATTGCAAAATCTTCTGCAAGACCGGAGTCTTCAGCTGATTTTTCGAGTCCATCAGGGTCGCCAGATGCAATGTATGGTGAAAGACAACTTATGATGATACAAATGACAACTGCGACAACTATTAAATAAGTATCTTTTTTCTCCATTCTATGCATCTCCTTCTGTTGCGTTATTCCATGCAAGTAAATCAGGTCTGAATTTATCCAATGCCATAAGAACGATTACTGTTAATACGGCTTCGATAATTCCAATGAAGAAGTGGTATAAGACCATTGATGGAATACCCACATTCACTGGGAAAGTTCCAGCGATTGCCATTTCGATAGCACATGCAAGAGCTGCAAGTACTGTAGCTAACCATGCCGCAATTCCAGCAGCAGGGTATTTTCCAATAATTCCATTTAAATATTTAAAGGTGTATAAACCTACGAATCCTCCAATGATTGCCATGTTCAAAACATTGGCACCTAATGCAGTGATTCCTCCGTCTCCAAAGATTAATGCCTGGATAAGCAAAACAACAGTGAATACTAAAACAGCCGCTTCCGGAGCAAGGAACACAATTGCCACTAATGCACCTCCAACCATGTGCCCACTTGTACCGAATGGAATCGGCATGTTCATGGACATGATTGCGAAGATACCTGCAGCAAGCACAGCTAAAAGGGGGATACGTTTTTCATCTAAGTTGGATCTTGCCCATTTCACAGAGAAGTACAATGCAACAATTAAAATTACATAGTATATGATGCACTGGGTAATAGGTATAAATCCGTCAGGTATATGCAATTCAATTCCTCCATTTTCCATAAAAGTAATACTTTTTTGATTTTTATTTATAAATAAGTATTACCTTTTGAGTATTAATTTCAGTTCTTTTTAGTAATATCAAGTTTATTGGGAGTTTTATTAAATTAACTGGTTAATAAATCCGTTAAATTCCTTGACATTTAATATTTTAAAATTATTTGGGTATATAAAGGTTATTAAAGTAATACAAATTAGTATTATTTATTCATTTTTGTAATACTCTATGTAAAAAAAAGTTGTCAATTTCTTGATTTTGCAAGGTTAATTAAATAGATAAAAATAGCTATTGCAAAATATAATAAAACTTGAATGTCCAGAATTCCGGTTTCAATTCCCAAAATTAAATATGTTAAAATCAGGGAGTAAATTCCAATATAAAAATAATTTTTGGTTATTCTCATTAGTTTAAATCCGATGCCTAAAACGAATCCTAAAATCAGCATCTCGACGGCAACACCGAATTTTCCGAAATCAATTACCATCTGCCCAATGAGTGTCGGTGTAATTGTCACTTCGCTTCTCCATGCAATCAGCTTTCCAACCATCATTCTTGGGCCCAAGTCGCTTCCGGGAATTGAACTGGCCAAGAGCTGCCCATGGGTGATTCCAAAGTTGCCTCCGATGAAATCCAATAGATTCAGAACATGCAAGGTAAAGTCGGCTCGGGATTGCAGTGAGTAGATTGGACTGGTTGATGCAGTTATTGTCATCTCGCCTAATGAACGAAAATAACCAATTCCAACTATTGCACCTACACCAATTGCAGCACCAATTACAACTTCCCAAAGAGAAACGATATTTCCATAGAAGCCTATTATAATTATGATGAGAAATGCTGCAAGTAGTGGTGTCCTATAACCTAAAAGCAATAAAAATGCACAGTCAATCATGAGTAAAAATATGAATCTAAATCGTGCCTGGGAACGTGTGATTTTTTCATCCTGATAATCCTTTAGATAAGCACTTGCAACCAAACAGGTACCTGGGATAATTAAAAACACAGGCATTGTAAATATTGGCTTTAATAAATATCTTATTGAAGGCTTTAAAAGAGGTATTCCTCTAACAGATGCAATGCTTATAAAGAAAAATACGATGCTGACCAAAATTAAGCAGAAGCCAATTGAATAGATGTCCCTTTTCTCAAATTTCAATATATTTTGATTTGATTTGTTGAAAAAATATTTTGGAAGTATTGCAGATCCTATGAAAAACGCTACAAATCCGATTAACAGGGTAATGACTAAGCTTGTAGATGGGCTGTTAATTGATAATAATAGGAACATTGCAAATAGGAACAGAACAACTAACGGATGAAATATATGGTTTTTTAGAATTTGGTTCTTGTTTAAAAAACTTAAGAAGTTCTCATCAGGATACAATTTTTTAAAGAAGCTGTTGACCCATTGGGTTTCAACAAACTCTAAAATGGAAAATATTGTTGTAAATAAGAAAGATTTGTGAAATTCATCACTAATCTTGTTTATCATTGAAGTTAAAGTAGAATAAATAATGCTCATATATTTACACAACTTAGAATTTTCTTATATTTATAACGTCATAGTTATCTTTAATTTGATTTAACTGGCTGTCACTACAATTGTAGATTCTTATTGTAATTTCATCAGTAATTCCATTAACATTGCCCAAGATTGAATTTGCGTCATTAATGTTTTGTTTGTCTGCTTTTTCAAGCACTAATCCATTTCCCAGTCCAGTCACAGGTGTTTTAATTGCCGCTCTTTTATCTTGTGAATTGATTTTATTAATTATTTCTTGGATTTTTACCAAATTAATTGAATCAAAAGATATTGTAGTTGAAATTTCATATTCGGCACCTGATAGATTTTTGTTTAAGTCATTCACTGAAGATATCTTTTCTGGATTGGCTTTAATTTCCACTAGATTGTCGTATTTGCTTCCATCAGTTTCAAGTGAAATTTTATCTATGTATATGTCCGCTTCCGGAACGCTTTTGTATAGGCCAGCTAGATGGCTGGTGTTTTCATCTTCAATTAACAGTTTAACATCTGATCCACCATTATCCCCAATCCATTTGAGAGTACCATTTACGGTTGCTTCTTCGCCATTAGTTGCATTAAACCCTTCAACAACAGCTTTTACAATATATCCATCTTTATAATAATTAGAATATGTATCGGGAATTTTATTTATGGTGGATGCATCAAATGCTGTTTTCTGTATGTTTGAAGAATCGTCTGTTGCAATATGTATAAATGCAAAAGCTATGGCAAATATGACTAAAATTATGATTAAATAATCAATCAAAGTAAATTTTTCTTTCATAATATGACCTAATCTTCATAAATTGCTCCAACTGGGCAAACATCAACACATTCGCCGCAATTATCACATTTTTCAGGATCGATAATGATGGTATATGCTCTCCTTTGAATAGCTTCTTCCATACATACATCGATGCAATCTTCACAAACTCCACATTCTTCCATATCAACTTTCAATTAATACACCATTTAAGTTTTTAAAAATAATATGATTAAATTTAATATCTTAATGTTTATATACTTTGTTAATAATAATTTTATTAGGAATACCTAAAAATTTTATTATGGTGAATTCATGATTTTTAATAAGACTGTTTCGTTAATTTTATCAGCATTATTTTTTATATTTCTGGGCCTTTTGTTCTCATCAATATCTGTGATGTTTCTGAAAGGCGGATTGCTCCCGATTGTTGGTCTTTTTTTATTTGTAATTTTTTATTTCATTACTAGGCTATTCTATAATTATTTAAGAAATGATGATTACTATAAGAACACTCGTCAAAGATCCAGTGACAAAAAAGGCGAAAAATACATAACAAAAGGTGATTTTGATATTAAAAAGCTATTGATTGTTGTTTGGGTAATTGTAATTCTAATTTTAACTTCTGTTTCATTGTGGTTATATTCCTACAATAACGGATTAGTATATTAAAACTTATTATAATCGTAATGTTTATATATTATGAAAATAAATATTACTATTGTATGCAAGGGTGCCCGAGCGGCCAAAGGGGAAGGACTTAAGATCCTTTGGCATAGGCCTTCGAGGGTTCGAATCCCTTCCCTTGCACTATTTTATAAATTTCTAATATTTTTCATTCCTGATTTTGCCTTAGTGGCTCAGCCGGTAGAGCGCCACCTTGGTAAGGTGGAAGTCGGGGGTTCGAATCCCCCCTAAGGCTTTCAAACTATTTTTTTTAATATTTTCAATATTTTAAGGTTTTTCGTTATTTTAATATTGATAATTCAATCGCTCTCAGATTAGAGGAGTGTAATGATGTTGCAACCGTCTACCAAAACATTTGGGGCGTTGGAAGTTATTTTGAAAAATTACAGGATGCACTAAATATTGCTTAGATTCAACCTTAAAGTTTAAATTAATTAAAAATAAATAGTATTCATGACATTATTTTTATTGATTAAATTATTCGGGTGAATTATGAACTATAAGAAAATTATATTGGTTGGTTGTATTTCAGCATTTGTTGCTGGCTTAACATCAATAATGGGTGTTGCAGGTACAATTATCGGTTCAGTTATTTCATCTGTTCTTTATAATATGCTTACGGAAGCGTTAGAAAAGCCTGTTGGACAAGCCACATTCAGTACAGATTTCGAATGGGAAATTGCATATATATTTCCTATTGTTGTAATAGCCTTAATTCAATTGCTTTTAATCTTTGCATTGCTGTCTGAAATGGGTTTCTTGCCGTATACTTTCCTGAGTGTCTTTTTGTCCATTCAAAATTTTGCGGATAACAATCTCTATAAGCTTTTAGGTATGGCTTTGATAGTCATGAGTGTTTATCCATTGGTGTTAAAACCGGACATCATTAAAAAGTCTAATGGTGCAATTATCGCTTTTGTCGGAATTATATTTTTAGCACGTGGTTTTGTCGATGTCGAAAACAGAATCACCGACCTTTATGATGCGGTATTTGCTTATTTTGATCTTCCAATAGCCATTATCGCTTTTATATTGTTGGTATTTGTGATTTACAGCATATTGGTTTCTGCAAGAAATTCCGAAAATGAGTATAAGTTAATTAAGCATAGCATCAATGAGAGCAACTTTGAAAAAAGCAATTTAAATAAAGTCCACCATTCTAAAAAGCATGATGATTTTGATTATGAAGCTAAAAGTCATGACATGAAGTCAAATCTTAAAAAAATTAATAAATCAAGGCACAATGTTGAAAAAGGCTCCGAAGTAACATTTAAAAATCATATAGATCAGAAATCAGGTATTAATCAATCATCTGGAAATATCCAATTTGAATCTAATGACTTATTAGATGACTATAAAAAGTAGAGATAAAATGAGTAAAAAAGATAAAACATTAAAGGAGATTTTGGACATCATTTTGTATGAAAATCCTTCAACACAAGATGAAATTGCCGAAAGGTTGGGAATTACTCGCAGGTACGTAAATCAACTGTTGCAGCCTCTTGTTAAAGAGGGCATTATAAGGAGAGCATATACAATTGATTTTAAAAGTTATGAATCCATTGCACAGTCTTTAAGCGATTATTCCAGTCCAAAAAACACTAAAGGGAATGTAATTGTCAATGATATGCTGGCAAATATGGCAAGGCATGTTCACTCACAGCTTGAAGCTTCATTTGATTCAGTTTTGGAATATGATGAAGAAAAGGCAAAAAAAGCTTTGGAAATGGATTTTGCCACAAACAACATGGTTGAAAAAATAAGAACTTCCGTAGAAACCATTGTTAGTATGAATTATCATTCCGAATTTTCAAAATCTGTGCTTTATAATGAAATTGCATATGACCTGGAAAGAATTGGGGATTACTGCGGTCATATTGCCAAATTCGTAATTAATGATATTTATGAGATTGATGATATTATAATGAAAAATCTGAAGAAAATGTATAACATAATTCAAACAATGATTCCATTGTCAATGAAAGCTTTCATTGAGGGAAAAACAGAATTAAAAGACGATTTGATGGAATTAAATGAATCTGTACATATTATTCAAAATAAATCCATCAACCAAATCGCAGAACAGATGGCTGAAAGTTCTTTTGATGAAAAAGAGCGTTCAAACTATTTTATTTATTTATTCAGGCTTGTTAAAGCATTTAAAAGAATAGGAGACATCTCTGTTGAAATGATGGATGTGGCCATCGAGTTTCATGATAACATTCCAAGGCCTACAACTCCTAGAACATTCAGATAAAAAAAGAAAGAAATTAGATTGCATTAAATCTAATTATCATATATTCTTGTTGTGGCATGTCTGTCGGCCCAGCATTGGATGCAGACGCCAACTGGAAGTCCGGCTGTGTGGGTATGTGCTTTTAAGATTTTCACATCTAATGTGGTTGTTTTTCCGCCAAGTCCCATTGGTCCGATTCCAGAATTGTTGATTTCGGTTAGAATTTCTTCTTCAAGTTTAGCTATTTCAGGGTCCGGATTTCTTTCGCCTATTTTACCAAGCAATGCTTTTTTACCAAGTTTCAAACACAAATCTGATGTTCCACCAATACCAACGCCGACAACGGTAGGTGGACAAGGTTTTCCTTTTGCTTTTAGGACAGATTCAACGACAAATTCTTTAATTCCATCTATTCCTTCCGCAGGAAGCGCCATTTTTAAAGCATTATTATTTTCAGAACCAAATCCTTTTGGCAAAATGGTAATTTCCAAGTAATCCTCATCAATTAGTTCAATATCAATTGGAGGTATGTAATCTCCAACATTGATGTTGGTGTTTTCACGTGTAAGGGGATCTACAATATTCGGCCTAATCGGAACTTCTTTTGTGGCTTTTATTATTCCCTCTTCTATGCCTTCACGCAAGTTTTCAACTTCAACATTACCTAACTTTACAAAAACAACGGGCAGGCCTGTATCTTGACACATTGGAATCTGCTTTTCTTCAGCAAGTTCAATATTCTTTAGGATAGCTTTAATATTTAACTGTGCAAGTTCATGTTCTTCTATTTTAAGAGCATCTTCAAGCGCTTTTTTCACATCATCGCCTAAAACAATAACTGCCTCTTTGTAAAGTTCATAAACAGTATCTTTAATAACATCTTTAGCAATCAAAATAAAACCCTATAAAAATTAATTAATCTTATTTTTAGTTTTAAAATGATATAAATATTTTCAAATTTTAATTATGCCAATCGGGCAAACACCAGCACAATCTCCGCATCGGTTACATTTTTCACTGTTGATTGTTATGGCTCCACCTAATACTTCAATGGCATTTTCTTTGCAGACTTTTAAACATGGCGCATCTGATGGTTGACAGTGCATACAAAATAAAATAGGAGTGTCAACATTAGGTGTTTGTTGACAGCTTCCACAGGTTGTACAAGTTGTACAATTTCCTGATTTAAACATAATTCTTTATTATTCATCTAAAACAAGTCTTGCTCTTGCTTGACTTGTTATTACATGGACAAAGCCACCTTTGCCGCTGTCAGGTTCATATAATCCTGCCATTTTTGCAAGATATTTTTCCTGATTTTTGGCCCTGATTTTTTCAGGATCAGCAACAGTAATAGCTCTTTTTGTACATGCTTTTATACATGCAGGTCCTTCTTCTCTATCAGCACAGAGATCACATTTTTCAGCAACTTTGGATTGGAAAGTCATTGCACCAAATGGACAAACCATTACACATAATCCGCAACCGATACATTTTTCGGTATCTACACCATCGTCGTTGATTGCATCAGTTGGACAGATTTTTATACATGGTGCGCTTTCACAATGTTGACATACAATGGCATAAAAGGAAGAATCATGCTCTATAATTTTTATTCTGCTAGACTTATGGATGGATTCACACATGTTTGAACAGTTAAGACATCCGTCACATAAAGTGTTGTTTACAACAATACTTTCCATTGTCTTCCTCCTATAATCCTAGTTCTTTACACTCTGCATCAACATATTTTTGGATTTTTTCAATGTGCTCTTCATCTAAGTGTCTGAATCTTTTTTGTGGTGCTAAGTATTCTTTTACAGGTTTTCTTTCTTCAGGCCTGTAAGTAATCTCAAATTTACCATCAACGATTTCATATAAAATCCAAGATCCAGTTTCAACAGCTAATCTACCCATTTCGATAGTTTTTTCTGAAGGATAACCCCAACCAGTAGTACATGGTTGTTGCAAGTGTATGTATGCTGCTCCTTTAGTTTCTGCTGCTTTTTTAACTTTGTTAACGTAATCTTCAGGATATGCGATTGATGCGGTAGCTACATATGGAATTCCATGTGCTGCCATAATCATAGGCATGTTTTTCTTAGGTTTGTCTTCACCGAAACTTGCAGTTCCGTTTGGTGAAGTGGTTGTACTTGCACCATATGGGGTAGCTCCACTTCTTTGGATACCTGTATTCATGTATGCTTCGTTATCGTAACAGATGTAAAGCATGTTGTGTCCTCTTTCCATAGCTCCGGATAAGGATTGTAAACCGATGTCTACAGTTCCTCCGTCACCACCGAAAGCAACTACATTAACGTCATCTTTTCCTTGAATTCTTAATGCACTTTCTACACCAGATGCTACAGCTCCAGAGTTTTCAAATGCAACGTGTATAAATGGGACTTCCCATGAAGATTCTGGGTATGGTGTAGTCATTACTTCAAGACAACCGGTAGCAGAAATAGCTACAGTGTTTTCGCCTAAAGCATTAAGAGCTAATTTTACAGCAATAGATGCTCCACAACCAGCACAACCTCTGTGTCCCGGTGCTAATAAATCTTTATCAGGTATATCTACCATATCTATTCCTCCTTAAGTCCAAGCCATGTTACGTCATTTTCTGGCGCTTTAGTTTTTTCATATGCTTCTATGATGTATTCTGGTATGATGTCTCTTCCACCTAAACCAGCAATAAATCCATAAATTTCCTTGTCGATTTTGACTTTCATATCGGCGTAAAGTGCTCCACCAATTCCAAAGGAGAAGTTTTTATCAATAACAGCTATTTTTTCACAATTTGCTACTGCTTCATTGATTGCTTCTACAGGGAATGGTCTGTAAGCTCTGATTTTAAGTAAACCTACTTTTTCGCCTTTTTCTCTTAATTGGTCAACAATAACTCTAATGGTACTGCAAAGTGATCCCATTGCAACGAATATGATTTCAGCATCTTCGGTTTTGTATGCTTCGACAAGACCGTATTTTCTTTCAAAGATTTCAGCAAATTCATCGCATGTTTTTTGAATTACTTCAATTGAGTTGGTCATTGCAACGTCCATGTCATGTCTTGCTTCGGTATAGTAGTTAGGGTCAGCAAAGTTACCGATGGACATTGGTTGTTTTGGATCAAGGAATGCATGTTCTGGAACATATGGAGGTAAGAACTTGTCTACACTTTCTTGATCAGGTATTTCAACAGGTTCAACAGTGTGTGTTAAAATAAATCCGTCTAAACATACCATTGTTGGAAGTAAAACATTTGGATTTTCTGCGATTTTATAAGCCATTAAAGTAGTATCTAATGCTTCTTGTGCATTTTCCACATAAATTTGCAACCATCCTGCATCTCTTTGTGCAATTGAGTCTTGTTGGTCATTCCAAATATTTAATGGTGCGGAAATTGCTCTGTTTGCATCAGCCAAAACGATAGGTACTCTCATACCTGCTGCTGCAAATAAGATTTCGTGCATTAACATTAATCCTTGTGAAGATGTTGCTGTAAATACTCTTACTCCAGCACCACTAGCTCCAACAGCTGCACTTATTGCACTGTGTTCGGATTCTACTTTAACATATTTAGCATCAATTTTTTCATCAGCTACATATTGTGCCAAGTATTCTGAAATTGTAGTTTGTGGAGTAATTGGATAAACAGGAATAACTTGCGGTTTAGCTAGTCTTACAGCTTCTGCAACTGCTTTATTTGAGGTCATTACTTCTTTTACCATTTAATCACTCTCTTTATTCTTTTACCATTTCGATTGCATCGGAAGGACATTCGTTTGCACAAATTCCGCATCCTTTACAGTAATCGTAATCAATATCGTGTTGTTTATTTACACTGCCGTCTGGACAGAACAAAATACAATTATCACAATCAATACATTTTTCTTTGTCTAAGATTGGTTTAAATGTTCTCCAGCTTCCAGTTTTATTATTTCTACTATTACCAGGGTTTTTAATTACACATCCTATACTTACCATTATAATCACCCTCTATCCCATTTCGTAAACTTTTTTAGTAGCTTCTACATTTAGCTCTCCGACTTTTCCAGGGAAAGTTTCCTTTATCACTTCAAGTAGTGAATCAATGCTTACTGCTTGGGTCTTCTTAGCAAAATATCCTAAAATAATAGTATTTACAATGTTTCTTCCTAACATGTCTAATGCAATTCCAGTTGCGTCAATACTGTGTACTTCATGTTCTCCACTGCCTTCAAAGGTTTCAGTGTTGATAATTACTTCAGTATTGTCCTTAATTCCTGAAAATACATCTACTACATTTAATAATCCATCGTCTAATACTAATACGTAGTCAGGATTATAGATTTGGTATCTAATGTCGATTGGCTTATCATCAATTCTTGTGAAAGCCATTACTGGAGCTCCTCTACGTTCAACTCCAAAAAATGGAAAAGCTTGGGAATATTTGCCGTCTTTGAATGCTGCTTTTGCCAAAATTTCAGCAGCAGTTACAGCACCTTGTCCGCCTCTTCCATGAAAACGAATTTCAATCATTAATTTTTCCTCCATATATTTATCATGTATAATCATTATAAATTCCAAAATATATAAATTTTATGTTAACTTTCTGTTTTTGAATAAATTTGCATAAAATTTCTTGTTTTTATCATTTATTTTTTGTTAATTTTTTTATAATTATTTTTAATAATTTTTCTGTTATTCTGTACATTTTTAAGATGTTTTAATGAAATAGCCATTGTTATGAAATTACTTTTCTTAAAAGATAATATTAATAGATATAATTATATAATATATATGTGAGAATTATTGGGATGTTATTATGAAAGTGTTAATTATAACTGGGGAGTTGGCATATCCTTTAATCAAGGAGGTTGTTTCATCTTCAAAAGAGGATATCATTGTACATATTGCAGATAACACTCAAGTTGCTGCATTTTTGACTCCTAGGCAAATCATTAAGGAAGTAAAAACTTGTTTTTCAGATCAATTGGATGAAATTGATATGATTCTGGTTCCTGGATTAATCAAGAAAGGAACAAAAGAAATTACAAAGGAACTTGGAATTCCAACATTTAAGGGATCTACCGATGGGGCGGACCTTGCAATGGTTTTGAATTTGATTGGAAGCATAGACCTGTCCGAAGACAAACCTGCGGATAAATTGATTGAAGAAGAAAAAAGAAAAGAAGCATTCAAATTCATTGAAGAATTTGAAAACGATAAGGAAAATATTGAAGAGCTCCTTAAAAAACCAAACAACATCCTGATTAAAAATCTGCCTGTGGGTGAGGATTTCCCGATGAGGGTATTGTCCGAGATAGCTAATGCCCCATTCCTGTCAAAGGAAGCATTAATAAACAAATGCCAGTATTTTGTCGATTCAGGAGCTGACATGATTGATATTGGAATGGCTGCCGGTGAAGATTTTTCAGATAAGATTCCTGAATTGATAGAAACATTGCGTCCGATTGTTGGCGATAGGCCATTGAGCATTGACACTTTAAATGCAAAAGAGATAAAGGTCGCCGCCGAACATGGAATAGACTTTGTTTTAAGCCTGGATTTGGGTAATAATTCTGAAGTGCAGGAAATATTGAAGGAAAAGGATATCCCTGCGGTATTGCTTCCGACTAATTTTTCACAAGGAAAATCCCCAAAATCTCCATCCGAAAGGGTTGAGGCAATGCATCAATTGATTAAGGATACTGAAGGTTTAAAATATGTTGCAGATTTGATTTTAGACCCTGTAAACAGTTCCAGTATTGTCGAATCCATCATTGCATGCCATGAATTTCACAAGACCAATCCTGCTCCAATGTTTTTCGGTGTGGGAAATGTTACTGAGTTGATGGATGCAGATTCAGGTGGTGTCAATGTCCTGTTGGCCATATTGTTTACTCCCGAAGAAAGTGGAAAAACAAGAGGCAGTGTTTATGAACTTGCCACTGCGTCAAAAATGATGTTTCTTGCAAAACACCGAAAATCAATTCCTAAGGATTTGGGAATTAACTTGGTTGCCTTTAAGGATAAGCATAAAAGAAACGACATAATTCTAAATGAGTTGGATGGCATTCCACAAGTTCAACGCAAAAAGCCTATGAGATTCATAAGGGATAAAGCAGGTAGTTTTAAAATCAATGTGGATTATGGAACCACAGTTCATGATAGTAGGATTACTGCTACCCATTTTAAGAAAAATAAAGCTGATGTTGTAATTGTAGGACATTCCGCACAGGAAATTTATGAAGAAATCATTACAAAAGAATTAGTTACAAGA
>NZ_CACXTS010000023.1 GCF_902770715.1 uncultured Methanobrevibacter sp.
AGCATTCATTGCTACTCCTCTTACAGTCATGAATTTCTTACCTTTAGCTTTATAAGCATGCCATTTTTTACCAGCTTTAAGGAATGGTTTATCTTTTCTACCTCCACCAGCTACAACACCGATACTAGCACGGCAGTTAGGGTTTAAGTATTTTAATTCCCCAGATGGTAATTCAACAACAGTTTGGTTCGCATCATGAGTAACAACATTAGCATAAGTTCCGGAAGATCTTACAAAACGGCCACCGTCTCCAGGTGTGTTTTCGATATCATAAATTGGAGTACCTTCAGGAATTTCAGCAAGTGGTAATGTATTACCGAATTTAATTGGAGCAGAAATACCACATTCAATTTCATCATTTACTTGAATGCTTTCAGGTGCTAAGATAAATTTCTTTTCACCATTTTCGAATTTTACTTCTGCAATAGGAGCGGTTCTTGCTGGGTCATGTACAATATCAATGACTTTACCTTTAATACTGCCTTCTTTTTCTAATGCATCGTAAGATCTGTATTTAATTTTATCTTTAAAACGATGAGAAGCAACACGGTGAGCAGGAGTTCCTCTTCCTCTTCTTTGATGAATTAATCGTTTTCCCATTCAAATTCCTCCTTAGAATACTCCTATTCTGACAGCAAGTTCTTCTGCCATTTCTTCTTCAACAAGTTTGATATATGCTACTTTTTCACCTTTAGTAGTAATGTGAGTATTAACTTTTGCTACTTTTTCTTCGTATAACTCTTCAAAAGCTTTTTTGATTTGTGCTTTGTTAGCAGAACGACGTACTACAAAAGTAATCTCATTATTTAAATCAATTAAATTCATGGTTTTTTCAGTAACATGAGGTTTAATAATAATTGAATATGCATCCATAATAATCACCTATTTTCCAAAATTATTGGAATAAACCTCCTAACTTTTCGACTGCTGATTTAGTGTAAATAGTGAGTCTTCCTGCGTGAGTACCAGGTGCTAATAACTCTGCATTTAAGTTTTCAGCAACAACGACATCCACACCAGCGTGGTTTCTAGCACCTAAAGAGATACCATTATCTTCACCAACGACTACGAGAGGTCCTTTTACTTTTTTGTATTTTCTTCCTCTGGTTTTACCTCTACCAGCTCTTATTCTTTTACCTTCTTTAGCACGGATGATATCATCATAAACTCCTAAACTTTGGAAAATTTCACGAGTTTGTTTAGTAGTTTTTACAGCTTCAAGATCATCTTCAACAATAATAGGAACTTGTTCTAAGTCTTCCACTTTGTGACCTCTGTTTTCAACAATTTCTTTATTAGTGGTTGCTGCAACAGCAGATCTAATAGCGAATCTTCTTTCTTTTATGTTGATTTTTTCGTGATGATTTTTTTCAGCTCTAGTAGGATGTGCTTGTCTACCACCAATTGCCATTGGTACGAAAGCTGCTTTTGAACCATTTTTAATCCTAGGAACTCTTGCGGTACCTCTACCGGAACCCCATCCTTTAGCGGAAGTTCTTTTACCTGCCATTGGGTCATTACCCCATGGTTGTACTCTTGCAGATTGTGCAGAAAGTACAGCTCTTTTGATTAAATCTGGTCTGTATACTTCATCAAAAATAGCTGGAAGTTCCATTTCTTCTTTTACTTCCCCATTAATAGAATAAACGTTAACTTTCATGATTATACCCCTTGTTTAGATTTTGTACTTATGTAATTTATTTGAGGGATATCCTCAGCTTTATTATTAGGTCTGATAGGTTGTCTTAAGATTACTAATCTTTTTGAAGGACCTGGAAGGGAACCTTTTACTAAGACATAATCATTTTTAACAATACCATATTTCACAAATCCACCATCTGGGTTAATTTGATCAACCTCATCTGCTGATGCGATTTTTAAAATCCTTTTATTGAATTCGGTTCTTTTATGGTAACCCATTTGACCTGCTTGAGCTACAGTCCACATGGTTCTTCTAGGAGTCCAAGGTCCGATAGAACCGACGTGTCTACCTTTACCTGCTCTTACAGCTTTACCATATTGAATTCTAATTCCCCATCTTTTAACTACACCTTGGAATCCTTTTCCTTTTGTAGTTGCAATAGCATCAACAAATTCTCCTTCATTGAAGATTTCACTAGCTTTAACTTCATTACCTAATAATTCTAATGCAGTATTTAATTTTTCTTCAGGATTGGATCCGCCGATACCACATTCAAATATGTCTGGTTTTTTCTTAGGTACGCTAGTTACTTTTGGATTGGTGTGTACTAATACCCTAATTTCTTCTGTGTTTTCTAATGCACCTTGTATTTTTGCAATAGCTTCAGATTTATTGTATTCTTTAGGAAGAGTAATTTTCCTAGAGAGTTCTTCATCTAAATTGTCTGCAAGAACTTCGGTGATTACTTTCAATCCACGAGAAGTTTTTTCATAAGCTCTAATTCCCATTACAACGACCGGAGGCACTTCCAATACGGTAACTGGAGTGAAAACTTCCATACCATTAGTTGGAGAGTTTTTATCAGTATCAGTGACTAAAGCATGAGTCATACCGACTTTATAACCTGCGAGGCCGAGTAATTTTGGTTCATCAATTTGAGGCCAAGATTTTACTCTAGGGGTTTCTTTAGCTGCTCTTTTCCTTGGACTAAAAGCAACAGACCCTTTTCTTGGCTGGTGATGTCTTACCATTTAATTTAACCTCCTAATTAATATTTTTCCTTATTTTTTAAATCATTTTAATTTTTTTAGGTTAACAGCTAATTAAATAACTATTAACGAATTTTGATAAAATTATAATAAATATAATCTCATCGAATTAATAAATAGCCACAATAAAACTTATGACTAGATAAATATCAAATTTCAATATATTCCATTGAGTTTAATTCAATTGAAGCACAATGAAGTATATATTCAATGTATAAATCATTCTGCGCTAAGTTTATTTTCAGGAGAGTCCCAAAAATATCAATGTATAAAAAGTTGAGCAAGTTATCTATTAGAGTGTAAAACTAATAAATTAAGAGAATTAAAATCTCATAAAGTTAAATAAAGAAAGTGTAGCGACAACTGCCTCTTCAGTTCTGACGGTTTCTGTTCCTTGATCTGGAATTGTATTTATTTTAAACAAATCCCAATTTGGATTGGAAACATCTTCTTGAATTGAAGAATAAGGGCCACCAAATAAAATAGCAATACTTTTACATTCATCTACTTTAGGTTTTAATTCATCAAAAATAGAATCAATATAATCTCCATATCTTGTAGTTTCAACAACAAGATCCGGTTTAATTAATTTTAAGCTATTTTTAAGACTCTTATTAGAGGATATTACATTATATCCCCAGTAAACGTCATCTGGTTTATCAGGTGTGACTATTACTTCTTTCTTAGCAATTTTAGTAATCTTAAAGTCAAAAATTCTTTTAACTGAAAGTTGCTCTTTACAGAATGCAAGTTTATCCATACCTATATCAACAAAAGTTCCTTTCTTATTTCTTTTAACAGTGAAACCTTGCCTATAATCACCCACGTCTGGCTGACTATTAACAGGATGATGAGGAGTCCTAAGTGGCGGGAGAATACCTACATGCTTTAATTCAGGCCTTATAGGAAATGCTTGTTTCCTCAAATACTGAGGAGTATTCATATAACTCAAAATTTCAGCAATAAATTCTCCATCCATTTCCCCATTTTCATTCTTATCATGATTATCATTATAAATAACCACATTATCTGCTTGAAAAATAGCTAAAGCTCTACCTAAAATACCTACTTTATAAGTACGAATTTTAAGATCTTTAGACTCAGAAAGAAATGAGTTTGGAATAAATATAGATAGCTCATCTTTATACATTACCTTAAATTATATAAAATAAAGTATATAAAGATTACCCTACATTTATATAGCTATCACTAAATAGACTTACACATTTACAAAATATTATATCAATTATAATATCTGTAGCTTCTTTTTATGCTACCAACTTTTTTATACTCAGAGAATATATTAATATAAAGTATAAGTAATCCACTATATAAATGTATTGTTTTTTAGGCCAAAAATAGAGAAAAAATAAAAATTAAAAAAAAATTAAATGGATTATAATTCCGCCCTAATGACAATTACGTTAACAATTTGCTTTTCTTTATTATGAAACTCATATATTTTTGGAATAGGAAATTTATATCGAAATATATGGGTTATTTTCAAATTGTTGTCTTCATAAAATTTAATTAAAAACTCTTCAGTGGATGCCATGTGAAAAGAATAGATAACCTTAGCATCAATCTCAATGGCCTTTTTTACAAATTTTAAATCCTGACCCTTATCGGCATTCCTCTGGGAACCGAAAGGCGGGTTCTGAAATAAAGTATCTGCATTTAACGGTTGATTAAATTCATCAATGTCACTGACAATGAATTCTACATTATCGAGCTTTAATTTTTCTGAAACATCCTTCGCCAATTGGATTGAATCTTCATCGATATCTACACCAATTGAAGAATTTGCGCCCATCAGTGCAGATCCAATGGCAAAAATTCCTGTGCCGCATCCCAAATCAACAATGTTTTTATCTTCAATATCCCCAATTCCAAAAGCATTCCATATTAGATCTGATGCAATAACTGACGGAGTTGTGTACTGTTCAAGACCAACTTTAGGTTTTGGATGAGATGGAATATTCTGGAGTCTCATCTCTAAATGTTTTTTACGAGTAATTTTTTTCATCTAATCAAATAATTAATATATCATTTATTATATAATTATATTATTAATGAAAAATTACTTTGAGGTTTCAAATGTTTGAAAAAGTATTAATTGCAAATAGAGGAGAAATCGCAATAAGAGTTATGCGAGCTTGTCGTGAACTCGACATTAAAAGCGTAGCAATTTACTCTGATGCAGACAGTACTTCTCTTTACACAAATTATGCAGATGAACGATACCCATTAGGAAATCCATCCCCTGCTAAATCTTATTTAAATATTGAAAAAATTATAGATATAGCGATTGAATCTGGTGCTGACGCTATTCACCCAGGTTATGGATTTTTAGCTGAAAACTCCAAATTTGGAGAAGAGTGTGAAAAAAATGGAATAAAGCTCATTGGTCCTACCGGAGATGTAATCAATAAGATGGGAGACAAAATTACATCAAAAGCACTTATGAAAAAGGCAGGCGTCCCAGTTATTGAAGGTACTCCAGAAGGAGTCACTGACATTGAAGATGCTAAAGAAATTGCAAGCCAAATAGGATATCCTGTAATCGTGAAAGCTTCCGCTGGTGGTGGAGGTATTGGTATGCGTGCAGTTTACGAAGAAGACGAACTTGTGCGCGCAATTGAATCAACACAATCAGTTGCTTCAACTAACTTTGGAGATTCAACAGTATTTATAGAAAAATACCTCGAAAAGCCACGCCATATTGAATTCCAGCTTCTTGCTGATGAGCATGGAAACGTTATTCACGTTGGTGACAGGGAATGTTCCATTCAAAGAAGACATCAAAAACTTCTGGAAGAGGCACCATCTCCAATCATGACTGAAGAGTTAAGAGAAGAAATGGGTGGAAGCGCTGTAAAGGCTGCCGAATATATCGGATACAAAAGTGCAGGTACTGTAGAATTCTTATATGACAATGGTGAATACTACTTCCTTGAAATGAATACCCGTATTCAAGTAGAGCACCCTATTACTGAGCTTGTCACAAACACTGACTTAATTAAAGAACAAATCAGAATCGCCAATGGCGATGAATTAAGCTATGAACAAAAAGACATTAATGTAACTGGACATGCTATTGAATGCCGTATCAATGCAGAGGACCCACTCAACGATTTCGCACCAAATCCTGGTAAGATTACCGGATACAGGTCTCCTGGTGGACCTGGTGTACGTTTAGACAGTGGAGTATATATGAATTATACCATTCCAACATTTTACGATTCAATGATTTCCAAATTGATTACTTATGGAAGAAATAGAAATGATGCCATTGATAGAATGAAAAGGGCATTGAGTGAATACATTATCTTAGGAGTAAAAACAACAATTCCTTTCCATAAAGCAATTATGAGAAATCCTAACTTCATTTCCGGTGATTTGAATACTCATTTCATCGATACCTACAAAAAAGGTATTGAAGCTGAAATGGAGAATGTCATTGCTGAAGACTTGGACTATGTGAACAGATTAAAATCAACATTTATGCCGGGTAAAAAAATAGCTGCAATTTCTGCTGCTGTTGGATCTTATCAAAACATGGCTAAAAATCAACAAATGCAAAAGAAATAAACATTCTGGAGTTTTTTAAATGAGGGTAGAAATCGTTAAATTGTTAAAAAAAGAAGGAAAACTTTCTAGCAAAACCATTGATGAGATAAACCAAATAGATATTCATGACTTTTCAAGTTTAGTTCAGGAAATCGGAAAAGAAGAAACAGAATATATCAGCGCATCAGAAATTTCAAAAGATTTGAATACTAAATACATTGGAAAAGAGTTATTTGTATTTAATGAAGTAAGTTCAACAAACACACTTGCAAGATTCTTATCAATGAACGGAATTGCCGATGGAAGTGTCATCATTTCTGAAAAACAAACCAATGCAAGAGGAAGGTCTGGAAAATCATGGGAATCCCCATTAGGAGGAGTATGGCTATCCATTGTATTGAATCCACATGTAGACTATGCCAAACTTCCATTAATAACATTGGCTACAGGTGTTGCAGTTGCAAAAACTCTTGAAAAAATAGGAGTTGAAAACCCTGAAATCAAATGGCCGAATGACATTATGATTAACGGTAAGAAAGTTTGCGGAATATTGACCGAAGCCATAACAAAATTGAATACAATTGAAAATGTTATTATCGGAGTGGGAATTGATGCAAACTTGGATGTCGAAGATTTCCCTGAAGAGTTACAGGAAGGCACTACAACACTCCAAAAAGAACTTGGAAGAAAAGGAAATGAAAATCTTTTAATTAAAACATTTTTAGAAGAATTTGAAGAAATCAGTGAACTTTTTGACCATGAAGGATATGAAGAAATCCTAAAAGAATGGAGAAAACGTTCTTACTCAATTGGAAAAATTGTGGAAGTCAGAGAGCCATTCAATAAAAACTATGATGCATACGTATTGGGCGTAAGCAGAGAAGGAGCACTAATTGTTGAAAAAATTGATGGAACCTTAGAAAAAGTAATTTCCGGAGAATGTATAATTAAGAACTAAATACAATCTCCCTACATTTTTCTTCATTTGGAATTACTTCTAGTAATTTTTCAAATGAAGATACTATTTTTTTATTTAAATCATTTAAATCCAAATCAAATGCATCACTTGTTGATAGATCGAATCTTATTGTGGCTGATGCACCGGGCATTGAAACCGGAGGGATAGTAATAATCCCATAATCTTTTAATAAAATAAATGAAAACACGAACGCCAAATCTGTATCGGACAGATTATGTGAAATATCTATTTCACCGGCCAAATCTTCTGGGGAAATCATGACTCCAGTAGGTGTTTTTTGAAAATTACTGAATTTTTCAGATAATAACTCATAAAGCTCATCTTTTCTAGTGAAACTATTAATCAGGTTATCTTCCTTGAAATTTTTAATACCGTTTAACATTGCAAGAACTGCCGGAGGTTGAGCTTCAAGACCAAACTGATTTACCTTAATCTTAATTTTATCAATCAAATCTTCACGACCTGACATGAGCCCTCCTCTTGGACCTGGCATTAACTTATCAGTACTTGTAATGGCAATGTCGGCACCCAAATCACAAGCTTTAGCCTGATTAAATACAACAGTCCTGAGTCGTGCTCCTGAAGCGTCATCGACCATAACCGGAATGTCTTTTTGATGAGCCATTTCAATGACTTTTTTAAACTCGTCTTCATCGATTACCTGATGGTCCATAGTAGAACCTGTAATCACAACCAGTGAAGTATTTTCAGGTATGGAAAACTCTTCGAAGACATCAGTTTCAGAATAATTTGCCCCCACTAATTTACAGCTTCTAGGAATTGAAGGGTGAGCTGGCAATTTAGCAAGATAATGGACCACATTTGTATCCTTGCCGACTAAAGTTAAAATTGTAGCTAGTATGCCTGAAGAAGTTCTGTTTAACGGAAGAACCTTTTCACCGCCCATATGCTCTTTTCCAACTTCCTGAAGAGCATCTTCAAAAATAGCCGGACCCACATAAGTCTCTAAAAGACTAATTTCTGATGAATCTGCAATAAATCCACCAGATAAACCTGTTAAGTCAAATAAAGAATTTCTGCCTTCAGTTTCAACTAAATATTTTATAATTGAAAGGGCATTCTCTCTTTTCTTAACTTCATCTAAAGAGTTATCGATAATCATCTAATCAGAGTCGTCTAATTGTAATTTATAATTTTCAAAGAATTCAATGATTGACTTTAATTGCTTATCATCAATTGGAACCCTAGTAAATTCATCCTCTTCAGGAATTTCATAAATATAATCAGCGAATAAAATTTTACCATCCGGGCTTGTAATCAAGCTTATGCTGTCTGTAAGCTTATCAGGATTCTTATTATAAAATCCAATTTCAAAAGAAGTACCGAATTTTTCAGAAAACTTTTCCTTTTCAGCAGGTTCTCTATTACACTTTCTGATTTTTGTCATTCTTGATTTCAATTTTTTTTCTGCGAGTTCATTAATATCAGCCATAATAACATATCCCCAATATAATCTCAATTAGTTTGATTAACATATACTATGAAATTAAACTATATATAAGTATTACTTTTCAATGTATATAATTAGTCATATAAACTATTGCCTTTACTATCCATTGCAACTATAAGAGGCCCAAAATCTTTAACTTTTAAATTCCACATCGCTTCAGGCATCCCTAAATCCAACCAGTCGACACTTTCAATTTTTTCAACTGCATCGACATATAATGCGGCGCAACCTCCAGTGGCTACCACATAGATTGCATTGTTTCTTTTTAACGCTTCCCTAACAGTATCGTCCATACCTCCTTTTCCGATGACAATTTTCGGCCCCATATCTAAAACATCACTTTGATACGGATTCATTCTCATGGAGGTGGTGGGTCCGATAGCAACCATTTCATAACCATCTTCTTTTTTGGTTATAATAGGTCCCGCATGGAAAAGAGCCGCACCTGAAATATCCAAAGGAGCGCCCCTTTCAAGAAGTCTTTTGTGAGCTTGATCCCTTGCGGTGAGAATGTTACCTGTTAAGTAAACAACATCACCTGCATTCAATTCATTTAAATTTTCATCTTTGATTGGAACATTTAATTTTCTTTCCATTTATACACCTTATTAGTAATAAATATTTATTAAAAAAAATATAACTATATCTATATAAAATTTTTAGATTAAATAAATTTAATGGGTAAAAATAATACGGGGAAAAATATGTCAAGTATGAGCAGTGTCGCAGGATTATCAAAATATATAAAAACCTTGCCGGAAACTAAATTTTCAATAATGGGAATGCTTATTCTAAGCTTTCTAATTGGAAGCATCATATATTTGTGTGATTTAACACCAAACGTTGGAATTATAGAAGATTTCATTACTGGCGGATTATTCGGTGTGACTGTTTTTGGTTTCGCATCCATCATGAGCGGAGCTTTAAATCAGCAGGTAATCAGTACGCTTCATGGAATAAACTTAAAAATCAAACATTCAATGTTTTTATCCGTCCTTTCAATGACAATACTTGGCATGATAATAATTGTAGGATGCATAATTTCACAAATATTCCGTGTGGACATATTTCTTAATTCTATGCTATTCGGATGCGTCATAATCTATGGATTCAATACCTTAGTATTTTGGGCGACATCCAAAGTCAGATTCTCAGTGGCGGCAATAACAGGCCTTATTCAACCTATACTCATTTTGACCATGTATACATTAATAACATTTTTATTTATTGATGCCAGTTTTATGGGACCTGCAATCCTACAGATTACTCTTAAAGCAATTGTTGCTGCGGTAATTTTTGTTATGGCAATCTATGCTTTTATCAGAGTTATTGCATCCCCATTTAAGAAAAACCTTGGAATAGGTGTTTTGGATTTATTAAGTCTGTTTATCGCCCACATGAATGAAGGATCAAATTCCCTTGAGGGATTATTTGAAAACATGAGCGAAGCTATTGATACCATCGTTACCTTCGTAAGTTTTAAGGCTGAAGATGGCATTAAAGCTTTATTCATATCTCCATCAGTCCATCCGGGACCATTGGGTGATTTAGGCGGTTCCAACATGCCGACCCTATTGGCAAATAAATTCGATCATTTTACAATGGTTGCTCATGGTCCATCCACACATGACTTCAATCCGATTGCTGTATCCGAAATTGACAAAATAGAAAAATCCGTTAAAAGAGGGATGGAAAGAGTGGAATACTCTCAGGATGCCAGCAAATTTTTAAGATATAACTCAGAAAAGGCAAATATCGGAGTTCAATTCTTTAATGATGGAATGGTCATCCTTTCTACATTCGCTCCGGAAGCTGTGGACGATATCGAATTTGGTGTTGGACTTTCAATGATGGCGCAAAGCAGAAGCCGCTGCAATGTTAAAGATTCAGTGATTGTTGACTGCCATAATTCATTCACCCCCGAAAGTGGAGAAGTTTTGCCGGGAAATGCTGAAGTATTCCAATTAATGGACGTTATCGATAAAATCAATCCTAATCAGGAAAAATATGAAATAAAAGTAGGATGCTATGAAGATACCATGGGATCTTTAGACAAACATGACGGAATTGGAGACAGCGGTATCAAAACAATGGTTGTCGAAGTGGATAACCAAAGAACAGCTTATGTGCTTTTCGATTCCAACAATATGGAAATCGGTTTTAGACAAGAGATTATTGATGCTGTAAGCGATTTGGAAATTGATGAAATTGAAGTGATGACCACTGATACACATACCGTAAATACACTATCAAGAGGATATAACCCTATTGGAATTTCAAAAAGACCTGAAATTATACAATATGTGAGAAAAAGTATTCTAGAAGCAATAAATGATTTAGAAAAAGTAGAAGTTGGAACTGGAACCGAAAAAATCAAAAATCTCAACACATTCGGACCAAAAAATTCAACAGAACTGATTTCAACAATAAGTTCTGTTGTGGCCGTTAGTAAAATTATAGCTCCAGTTTTACTAATAACCGCATTATTGATTGTAATTATGTGGTTATTCTTTGGGGGATTATAAGTACATTACAAATAAAGTAAATGCAATTACCCAAGTAAAGAAAAATGGTGAAATTCCATCCCATAACCATTGGCTAAATCCGGAAATTTCATCTCCTGCAATTTTTTGTGCAAATTGACCTACGAAGTATAAAATGATTACTGCTACAAATAAAGCGAAAACATCATTTTTAAATCCAAACCAACCAAGAGTTAAACCAGTTGATAATAATGCTGCAACAAGAGCTGCAACAATATGTATAGTTGTTACTTTAATAGTTGTGTCCATCGATATCCTCCATAAAATTAAATATATTAATATAATCTTAGTGAGTTATAATATATTAAAGTATTGATTAAAAAGGTGTAAATAATGAAATCAATGTCTAATGTAGACATATATACAATTAGTGATGAATTGAATAAATTGTTAAGTGGTGCTAGAGTTGACAAATCATTCCAACCGACAAATGATATTGTGGTTGTGAGATTTCATGTTCCTGGAACCGGAAGAGTGGATTTGGTAATGCAATGCGGCTCCAGAATACATACAAGCCAATATCCTCTAGACAATCCAACAATTCCCCCATCATTTCCAATGCTCTTAAGAAAAAGAATAAAGGGAGCTCATGTTGAAAGCATAAAGCAGCACAATTTCGATCGTGTGGTTGAGATTAAGGTTAAAAAAGACAAATATTACACAATAATTGTTGAAATATTCGATAAGGGAAACATAATTCTTTTAGATGAGGACAACAATATCATTCAACCCCTCAAAAGAAAGCAGTTAAGCAGCAGGGACATCAGTTCTAAAAGGGAATACCAATTCCCTGAAGAAAGAGGAATAAATCCTATTGAAATCACTCATGATGAATTGAAAGAGTTATTTGAAAACGGTGACAGTGATATTGTAAGAACACTGGCTATGAATGGTCTTGGAAGCCTATATTCCGAAGAGATTCTCAAAAGGGCAAATGAAACTGTGGAAATTGAAAAGACAACACCAACTGCCGAATTGAATGACGAGCAGATTGCCGGAATATACAATGCTTTGAAAAACTTATTTGATGATTTGAAGGAAGGTTCTATTAAACCGCAAATTGTTAAAAAAGACAAAAAAGAGGATGTTGTTCCTTTGAATCTTGTTAAATACGAAGATTTCGAAAAAACATATTATACTAATTTTAATGAAGCCTGTGATGAATTTTATTCCAAGAAAGTCAATTCAAGCATCAAGGATGTTAAGGAAGCTGCCTGGAATAAAAAAGTAAACAAGTTTGAAAAAAGGTTAGCTTTACAACAAGAAACCCTCGATAATTTTGCAAAGACAATCGAAGATAGCCAACATAAAGGAGAGGTAATCTATTCTAATTATCCTTCCATTGAAAATATCATAAATGTCGTAAACTCAGCAAGAGGTAAAGGTTACTCTTTTAAAGAAATTGGAAAAATACTGAAAAAGGCAAAAAAAGATGGAATGGCCGAAGCGCAGATTTATGAATCAATCGATAAGATGGGCGTTTTGACTTTGGACATTGACGATACAAAATTAATCATAGATCCAAAATTGACAATACCTGAAAATGCCGAAACATATTATGAAAAAGCTAAAAAAGCTAAACGAAAATCAAAAGGCGCTTTGGTTGCAATTGAAAATACCAAAAAACAATTAGAGGAAATTAGGTCTAAAAAGGACATCGCTATGGAACACATTGCGGTGCCTAAAAAAAGAGTCAAAAAAGACCTTAAATGGTATGAAAAGCTAAGATGGTTCATCAGCTCCGAAAACATTCTGGTTGTTGGCGGAAGAGATGCCAACAGTAATGAAAATGTAGTGAAAAAATATTTGGAGCCAAATGACATTTATTTGCATGCAGATATACATGGTGCAAGTTCCACAGCCATAAAATTAAATGGCGCTGAATTAAATGACAAAATCCTTAAGGAATCCGGAGAGTTTGCAGCTTCATTTTCATCTGCTTGGTCAAAAGGTTTCACAACACAGGACGTATTTTGGGTTAAACCAGACCAGGTTTCAAAAACACCCGAAGCGGGGGAATTTTTGGCGAAAGGGTCATTTGTCATAAGAGGCCACAGAAATTACATTCGAGGAGCAAGAGTGAAATTAGCTATTGGAATCGTTGACTATGAAGGAAAAAGAATAATGGCTGGACCAATAGAAGCACTTGAGGCACACTGTGAAAATTATGTTGTGCTTAAACCTGGATTTACAAAAAAAGAGGCAATAGCTAAAAAGATACTCCATAAAATAAATGAAGATGACCTATTAACACTTGATGATATCATAAGAGTTCTGCCATCCGGAAAATGCGATATCGATGAAGAGTATCATCAAAGAAAAAAATATGAAAAAAATTAATCCTGATAATCTTCGGGATTAAATTTGAAATATTCGTCAGGATTCATAACCACAACATCGATGTTGGGGTTGAACTGACTTACAAAATTAGCGAAAATTGCTGGATCTTGTTCTATTGGTGGGAATGTATTATAATGCATTGGAACAACAACCTTTGGGTTCATCCACATGGTAGCTAAAGCAGCTTCGAAAGGACCCATTGTGAATTTGTCTCCAATCGGCACCAAAACAACATCAGGCTTATAGATTGAACCGATTACATCTTTCATATCACCAAACAATCCAGTATCTCCTGCATGGAAAATTTTAGTTCCGTCTTCAAAAGTTATTAGGAAACTTGCAGCAACACCGCCAGGAACTGTTTCTTCAACCATATCAATATCAGAAGAGTGTTTTGCATCAAGCATTGTGAATTTAATATTTCTGAAGATGAATGAACCGCCAATATTAACACTAATGTTCCTAATTCCTTGTTTAGCTAAAAAGAGTGAAATTTCGTGGATACATGCAATAGGAGCATTAGTACTATTTGATATTTCTAAAGCATCACCAAAATGGTCTGAATGACCATGAGTAAGCAATATGATATCAGGATTCAATTCTTCAACAGGGACTTGACAAGCGGGATTATTGCTAATGAAAGGGTCAATTAAAATTTTGACGTTATCGTCACTGATTATTTCGAATGCTGAATGACCCAACCATCTAATTTCCATTAAGCTGTTCCCCCAATAGTGCTCATGAGAATGTTCTCATCTAAATTAGATGCGATATTCCAAGTTCTCTCAAAATCGGCTCTGATATTTGAAATGGAACTTCTGTCATCATAAATTGCACCATATTCCACATCATTTTGACCTTCAGAGATAATCATTGCATGTGAATCATCTGTAATTAAATTAACTGTATGAACTTTAGGAACAGTTTTAATATGTACTCCTTGTTTTAAGAGAGATGATATCAAGAACATGTAGGACATGTCTGAAACGTCAAATTCGTCTATAATAACTCTTGAATAGATAGTTGGAACATGGGATAAAAATCTATCAGATAAATCGTTTAAAGATGGAATTTCCAACATGATTTCCTTATTAACATTTATTGCTAATTTATCAAAAGCCTCTTGTGAAGTGACCACTCCTCCATCACATATTACATAGCTGTTAAGTGATTTAGGAATAGGTAATCTTTCAGGATTGTTAATATCAATATTTATGTCTCTTTGAGGTGCTTCCGGAGCAGCTAATGTTGGAGCACTTACTTCTTCAACAGGAGCTGGTTTTTCCAATAAAGCCTCTTTAATCAAATCAGTCTTATCATCTTCAACAATTATTTCAGGAATTTCATCATCCGCATAGTGATTTTGACGTTTTTTAGGAACTCTGGTTACTTTTAAAGGTCTGCCATAATTTGGAGTAAAGACCAATTGCTTATCAAAATCAATTTCTGGCTCTTCTCTTTGAACAACATTTAAAACAGCTTTGGATTGTTGATCAAATGAGTCTTCATAGTATTCGCCAGGAGTGGAATCTGGATAATCCTCGATGACTAATTCCTCATAATTTATATCATCATAATCATTATAATCTCTACGAATTTTTAAAGGGCCATCAGTATTAGAAGATTTTCTTTCTGAACCGCCTAATGATGATGAATTTATTTCTTTAGACTCTAAAAATTCTTTAATTTTGTTAGTGGTCCTATCTGCATTAGAATCAACAAAATAGCTAACAATCAATATGATTCCTACGATAGCTATGATTAATCCAACTAACATCAAAATATCTATTAAGTTATACACACTTGTCTCATATGCAATGAGAACACCTACTACAAATAAAATAAAACCTGAAACTAATTTTATTGTGCTTCCCACGATTTCACCCTTATAAATTTTTAATCACTCTATTATTTAACTATTCTATAATATCTAACTCACTATTAATAAACCTAATGGAAAAAAACACGAAAATAAGCTAAAAAAAAGAAAAAAGTAATACTTTTTATAAAAATAGTAATATTAATATAGTAAAAAACCAAACTTAATACATGGTGAAAAAAATGAAAAAATTAATCAGTGACAATTCTGGACAAGGGGCTGCAGAATACATTTTACTCTTTGGTGGAGTATTGGTTATTGCATTATTGGCCCTAACCATATACAGATCATATATGGAAACAAGTGATGTCAGCTTAAAAGCAAAAGATGACATAATAGACGTTAGAAACACCATATTGGACAATAGAACACATGTCTAGAAAAAAAATTGACAACAAAGGACAGGGAAGCGCTGAATTAATTCTAATAATCGGAGGATTAATTGTCATAGTGCTTCTTGTAGGAAGCTATATATCCAATATAACCCAAAAAACACAAAAAAACATGCAAAATTTACTAAAAACAGAAAGAGATTTTATAATAAATAAAATATGAAAATGGAGAGTGAAACTCTCTATTTTCCAGCCAATAATTGATTTAATATTTCGTTCCAAGATTCTGAATTAATATTAGTTAATTTCATACCTGTTCTTGTTAAAACTCTAATATTCTGTGGACATGCAGTCACGCAAGCTCCACATAAATTACAGAAGTCCAAATTGGTAACTGATTTTCCGTCAACAATTGTAACGGCATTACAAGGACATACATCTTGACAAGCATGGCAAGAATCGCCTTTACATATCTTATCATCAGCTTCATTTTCAACTAGTTCTAATTTACCTTCAAATGGCTTAGTAACTGTAATTGCATCAACTGGGCAAATTTCAGAACACCAGGAACAGTTTACGCATGAATCTTCTAAAATAATTGTTTCACCACTGATTTCAGGAACTTCAATTTCTTCTCTTAACATACAAGTGGAACAAATTTGTTTGATTGCATCTTCAGGGCATACCCTTTTACATACACCACAGAAAATACATTTAGAAAGATCAACTTCGATTGAATTATTCAATACATCCACAGAAGATGTAGGAAAATTTTTTATATTAATAGCTCCTGCAGGACACATATCGGCACAGAAAGAACAATAAATACATTTTTCTTTATTTATTTCAATTTCTCCTCTAACGAGGTCCGCTGGATTAGGAAGATGTCTTTCAAATAAAATAGAATCTCTTGGACAAATTTCATTACATCTACCACAGTACATGCAATCATCATCATCGACTTTGGATTCTGTTTCCCATTTAGGATAATTACTCATATTCTTGATTTCTTCACCATTGATTGATAAGGATAATGAATCAAACGGACAAGCTACGGAACATAATCCGCAAAATACACAGGAATCTTGATTTACAGAAATTAAATCCATTTCAATTAAACCACGTGCAATAGGAACAAGAGGCCCTAATCTTAAGGAAGAAGTAGGACAAACATCGGTACAAATTCCACAGCCTACACACTTATTACTATTATATGCTAATTTACGGTGTTCTTCACCACTTCTTTCAATAGAAAACATTGTCACACCTCATGCTTTGGAAATAGCTTGATTTGGACAATTTTGAATACAAAGGTCACAATCATCACAATTTTCCGG
The DNA here is from genome assembly GCF_902770715.1 of uncultured Methanobrevibacter sp. Classification (GTDB taxonomy): domain Archaea; phylum Methanobacteriota; class Methanobacteria; order Methanobacteriales; family Methanobacteriaceae; genus Methanocatella. Next base: position 17,143 of record NZ_CACXTS010000023.1, read on the forward strand.
AACGATAGATACGTCCCCGTTCTCTTCAATAATTGCACCTTGTTCACAAAGTTTAATACATAATCCTTGAACAGGACAATTTTCAATGTGTCCACATTTATCTGGATCAATTTTTACTGCCATATAACCACCTCATAATTTCATGAAAACTTTCATGCAATTAATTATTTATCGAAATGCATTAATAAACATATCGATTATTTTTTCCGATTTTCAATGATATTCCCACTTTGATTAATTTCGCCTCGCCTAATTCGTGTTGAGGATATGGGATTACCATCATAGGCCAATACAAAACTAACAACGACAATATCAAGAGGTTTCATTCCTTTTGAAACTCTAATATTATTTATTTCAACTGCAGTAGGCTCAGTCTCCTCACTAACCACAATAGCCTCAAAATCAGCATCATAAATAGTAGTCCCATAAGGGTCATTCAATGGGATGACAACAAAATCAGATTTATCGGAAAAAAAAGATTTGAGATTGCTCATCCTCTCTTGACAAGAATCAATATCTCCTTTCAATCCTCCAAAAGCATCTGAAGTGACGCCAATTTCAATACATTTGCCAATTTCAAAAGCGGTTAATAATAATTTCTTGTGTCCATCATGAAACTTATCAAAAGTTCCGCCAACAGCCACCTTGTTATATTTTTTAGAATTCATGATATTGTCCAATAGTTTGCTAACTTAATATTTATGAAAACTATTATAAATTTATAGCTATTTATTGCAAATATTTCAAAAAAAGAAGTAAATAAAAAAATTTAAAAAAAAAAATAAAATAGTTAACTAGAATGAGATACTTGAAGTGTATCCATATAACTTATATGTTTTTGCATTCCAATTAGCTACTTTTCCTAACGAGTTTCTAGAACTTGTTGCATCACTTACGGTCCAAGTATTACCGACTAATACTTGAGTCCAAACATGCCCATATGTACCTCCACTGCTGAATGTACATGTACCATGAGCATATCTGGCTGCAAGCCCTGCAGTTCTATACATAGCAACAAGTAAATGTGAATGATCAACACAGTTACCTGATTTAGCATTTAATGTGCCCACAGCACCATGTTTTGTGTCATAATAGAAACTATATGATATTGTATCTCTAACATATTTAAAGATCGCATTGGCTTTCTGCTTATCAGTCTTTAAACCTTTGGTTAATTTAGCAACCAATTTCTTAATCTTAGGATTATTCACTTGACAGTTGGCAGATGCGGCCAAATAAACTTTTAGATTGCTAATAGTATTCTTAGAGTTCAAGGTAGAAGTAGAAGTACTACTTATAGACTTAATCTCTACAAATGATGGTATTCTATTGTTATCCCCATAAAATGCTACAATACGTGCAAAAGCATAAACGGCAGTTTTATAACCAACAGTTCCTAATTTGGAACTAACAGTATTCGGCATTTTACCTTTTGAATTTGAAGTTTTAACAATGCTTTTTGCAACTGAAAGATAATTATACAAATTGCCGTTGCAATAAGTTGAAGATGGTTTACTTGGATTTTTAACATCTTTAACAATGATATTTGCTTTACTGCCGGATTTTAAGTTAACTATTGCTTTGGATGCAAGATACATATAATCTGCAGTAGAGTAAGTTATACCACCAATTTTAACTGTTGAAGGCAATTTATGATTCTTTTCAATGTAATTTCTAACATTTTTTGAAGAAGCAATAAGCTGTTTAAGGGTAACTGAATTCACAACATATATTTTAGATGATCCTGAATAGGAATCCTTGGAATATTTTATTGTGTGTGCACCATTTGATAAAACACCTAAACTTACTTTAGCAACACCTTTTGAGTCAGTAGTGCCGACATATTTCTTTCCGTCAATGCTGAATGAAACATCCTCATTTTTAACTGGATTATTTTTATAATTCAATACTTTAACGGAATAGGAAACCTTTTTACCTGGTGTTGCATAGACATTTTCGCCCACCAATTTTGTTCCTTTAACTGACACATGTTTAGTTACAACACTTGACTTATAATGACTGTCGGAAAGCACAGTTTTGATAGTATAATAACCTATATCAAGACCGATTTTTTGCTTTGCAACACCATTTGAATCAGTTTTTTTAATATAATTTTTACCGTTAATGGTAAATTTCACTTTTACATACTTTAGAAGTTTACCGGAGCTATCCTTCACAGTAGCTTTATAAACGGAACCATCATTATGGTTCATTACCAAATCCCCTGCTAACACTTTAGCAGTTTGTTTAGTGCCAACATATAACTTGCCTGATTCAGAAGAACCTGAATAAAACTTATCTCCAGAACAACTATATTTAATTGAATAAGTACCCTTAGCAAGACCAGGAATAGTTATTGCAGCTATTCCGCGTGAATTTGTCTTTGCAGTTACTTTTTTGTTATTGTATTTGAATACAACTTTTTTATCCTTGATTGCAACGTTATGTTTTGACTTTAAAGTTACAATAAAGACATATTTGCTCTTTGGAGATATGTAAGTATTAGTTGATCCATGTGTAAGGGTAGTGCTGTCTTTTTTGGAAACATAGTTATTAGATAACTTTTCCTTAGAGTAAGGATTAGTAGTGGTAATAACATATTTTCCAGGCGCTAAATTAACTGGTAATTTAGCCACTCCATTTTTATCAGTTGTTTTTGTATAAGTTACACCATGTACCTTAAATGAAACTTTAGTATTTGCTAATGCATTATAATTTTTCCAAAATGTTACTGAATACGTAGATACAGGACCATAGTATTTAGTAATATCGCTTCCACTAACGGATGATAATACTTTGACTTTCTTTGAAAGAGAAGATGCTGAATATTTTGTGTTTCCAGCATAACTAAGTGTAGCAGTATAAGTTCCTATTGACAAAGCTGCGGTCTTGACTGAAGCAATACCGCTTTTGCTGGTAACAGCAGAATAGGATTTGCCATTAACTTTAAAGGTTATCTTTTGATTTGCGATAGCCTTACCATCCTTATCTTTTAAAGTTACTTTAAAATATGTAGCTGATTTCGCATAATGAGTATCATATACATCTAACTTTGAAGATATTTTAGTAGAACTAGCAGACAGGACAACATCCTCGCTAGAAATAGACAAAACATCATTGCCACTAGAAGTGCCGTTTGTTTCATCAATTGCTACATCATTTTGAACTTGCCCGTAATTATCCTCATAGGTGCTTGCCAAAACATCACTATCAGAATAATCATCCAAATTGTCATCATGAGAATTAACTATATTAGTCTCTGAGATAGAATCCTCGCTAGAAATTTCTAATTTATTTTCTACGGATAATGAATTAACATTATCGGATGCTAAATTTGAATCTTCTGTATTTGAATCATTATTTAATTCTGTTGCACTAACAGCTCCCATTGCAAGGAAAACGATTAATACAATAGATATAAATAAAGTTCTATTTTTTATCGAAATTTTTCCACCTCTTGGTTCTCATTACGAAAATTTTAAGTAAAATATGATTATACTAAAATATAGTATTTCATAATGAGTGGATAAAGATATATATTTTTATATTATATAAATGTTTTTGAAACTTTAAAATCTTAAAAACTCATTTAAATGGATTAAATTAGTTAAAAAAGATAGAAATCATATATTAATTTAAAATAAAAGAACAATTATGTTGAAATAACATAAGATAAGATTAAAAATCTTAAATCTAACTTACAATTTTAACAACCCCATGAAAAATAAAAAATAAATTATAATGACTTTTATAAGAAAAATCACTTAAAATTTATGTATTATAGTAAAAATGAATAAATTATTATATCAATTTGGAAAAATAATTTAATTCGAAAGTATAAAATTAAAAATAACCAATTTAACATGAAAAACAAAAATTGGGAAAAAATTGAAAAATAGCTGATTATATGTTATATGAAAAAAATATTTTCAAAAAAAATATCAAAAATATTGATATCCATTTGGGATTAGCCTATCCTAACATTTATAGGACTGCAATGTCTTCATTAGGATATAATATATTATATAATCATCTAAACGAACGTGAAGATACTTGGTGTGAACGGATAATTTTTCCTAGCATTAATTCCATTGAATCAAATACCTCCAGCAGGTATTTTGACATAATAAGCTTTACGCTTCAATTTGAAGAAGACTATTTTAATGTATTGAAAATGCTGAAAAGTGCTGAAATACCACTTAAGCGGGAAGACAGAACAGATAATGATCCCCTCATAATTGCCGGAGGCCCATGTGCAACCGCTAACCCCCAACCGTTATCCGATTATATTGACATGTTCATCATTGGGGAAGGCGAATATGTAGTCGATGAGATTTTAGATAGGCATCTGCAAACGGAAGATAAAAATCTAGAAAAATTTTTAGATATACCAGGGGTCTATATTCCTGAATATGGCAACAAAGCAAAAATCCGCATTGTTGAGGATATGAACCATGCTTATCATATTACACAACCTGTAATCAGTCAAAGCGATGATGACGAGCATCAAACTATTTTCAATAACTCAATTATGCTGAATGTTTCAAGAGGATGTACCCGAGGATGCAGATTTTGCATGTCAAGTTACCTCTACAGACCGATGAGGCAGACAGATTATAAAAAACTAATTGACATAGCAATTAAAAATCGTGAAAATACCGGACTCAATAAGATCACATTGATTGGTGCAGCAGTTTCAGATTATCAGGATTTGGAAAAATTGATTCATGGACTTGAAGACGAAAACTTTCAAATTTCAACACCTTCATTGAGAATTGAATCCATTACAAAAGAAACGTTACAATCACTGAAAAATAGCGGGCTCAAAACAATCACTCTTGCACCCGAGTCAATACCAAAACTTCGAAAAGTAATCAATAAGGATATACTGGAAGAGGAAATTTTTACAGTAATAGAAAATGCTGTTGAATTAGACTTCAAAATCAAGTTATATTTCCTGATTGGTATTCCTGGAGAAAGCATGGATGACATTGAAGAGTTATGCAGGTACATGAAAAAAATTGCCAATATGCATTATAACATTAAGAACGTTAAATTTAGTGTAAATCCAATTATCCCAAAACCCCACACACCATTACAATGGGAGCCTTACAATTTTAAAGACATTAAAAAGAAAACAAGATATATTAAAAAAGAAATGCGAAAATATAACATTAAGTGCGAAAGTCCTAAAAAAGGACTAATCCAATATATATTGTCTTGTGGAAATAGGGGCATTGGTGCAATAATTGAGAAATCATTGGAAAAACAGGTTACACTCAAGGAATGGAGAGAAGCAATTCCCAATTATAATCTTGATGATGAATTGCCGTGGAGCAATATTGATGTAGGTGTAAATGAAAAATTTTTGAAAATAGAAAACAGACGATTGAGAAATCTGAAGCAAACACCATGGTGTGAAACAAGCCCATGTTATAACTGTGGTGCATGCAAGTAATAATTCTTAGAAAAAAATTAATTTACTATAAAATATATAATAATACTAAAGAGGTAAAAGTTATGATTAATCCAGCAAGCAGAACAAAGTCAATTGAATTGTCATTAATAAGAAAAATGTTTGAAGTCACAAATCCTGATGCAATAAACTTGGGAATCGGTGAACCTGATTTTGACGTTCCTGAGAATATCAAAAATGCAATGAAAAAATCAATTGATGAAAATGATACACACTACACATCCAACAAAGGAAAAATTGAATTGAGAGAAGAGATTGTTAAGAAATTCAAAAATGAAAATGGGATTAACACAAATCCCGAAAATATTATTGTAACAGCAGGTGCCAGCGAAGGATTGTTCATGTGCGCTCAGGCATTCATTGAAAAAGGAGATGAAGTCTTACTTCCTGATCCAAGTTTTCTTTCATATGAAGCATGTGTAAAAATAGCTGACGGTACCATAGTACCTGTTGATTGTACCATGGAAAATGAATTTAAGCTGAAAGCCGAGGATGTCCAAGAAAAGATTACCGATAAAACAAAAGCGATCATATTAAATTCACCATCAAACCCGACTGGAGCAGTCATGGAAAAAGAGGACATTAAAGCAATAGCCGATTTATCAATGGATAAAGATTTCTTGATTATCTCTGATGAAATCTATGAAAAAATTATTTATGATAAAAAACATTACTCCCCTGCAAAGTACAGTGACAATGTAATTACATTAAATGGATTTTCAAAAACTTATGCAATGACCGGACTTAGAATCGGTTATTTAACCGCCAATGAAGATTATACTGAACAACTGCTTAAAATACACCAGTACAATATTGCTTGTGCCAATAATACCGCTCAAAGAGGAGCTTATGAAGCATTAACCGGACCACAGGACGAGGTTGAAAAAATGGTTAATGAATTCCAAAGAAGACGTGACCTGATTGTAAGACGTTTAAATGAAATGGGATACGAAACAGTTAATGCGGAAGGCGCATTTTATGTATTCCCTAAAATTGAAGATGAAGACTTTGTTATGAAAGCTGCAAAAGCTGGAGTAATTACAGTTCCTGGAATTGCATTTGGGTCAAATGGTGCAAACCATGTGCGCATGTCTTACGCGAATTCCTATGAAAACATTGAAAAAGCAATGGACATTTTAGAAGAGCGTGTAGCTAATGGATGAATTCAGAGAAAAAGGTGGAAAAAAGGCAGCGATTGTTGCAATTGTTGCAAACACCATCTTAACCATCTTAAATGTTGCTGTTGGGATTATGTCTGGAAGTTATGCACTGATTTCCGAAGGAGGTCATACCCTATCAGACATTACAACATCAATCATAGCATATGTTGGGTTTAAAATAGGTCAAAAACCTGCAGATAAAGAGCATCCTCTTGGGCACGGCCGTGCTGAAGCAATAAGCGGTTTAGTAATCGTATTGTTTTTAACAATGGTTGCATATGAGATTATGAGCGGAGCAGTTGAAAAAATATTGAATCCAACTTTAATTACAACCCCTGATATTTATGCGGCACTCATGGCATTTTTTGGAATATTCGTTAACTATAGTGTCAGTGAGTATATTATAAATTTAGGTAAGGAAATCAAAAGTCCTGCAATTGTAGCTGATGGAAAACACCAAAAAACAGATATCTTCTCATCAATTGCTGTTTTAATTGGAGTGGTTGCATCCAATATGGGATTTCCTCTGTTAGATCCAATAGTAGGGTTAGTTATTGGATTTTTAATCTTAAAAACAGCATTTGAAATCGGAAACGAAAATATCAATAACATCATGGGGAAAATACCCTCTGAAAGATTCATAAATAAAATTAAAAGAGTTGCAGAAAACAGCAGCCCCTATGCTCAAAATCCTCATAATATTAAAGTGGATTATTTGGGCGCCTATGCTGCAGTAACATTGCATATTGAAATGGATGGAGATATGACTTTAGATGAATCACACAAAATTGTGCATGTTATTCAGAATAATATCATCAAAGAGATTCCAGAAATAAAATATGTTAGTGTTCATGCTTGTCCAATTGGATTAAGTTATGACCATGACCAAGAAATAGATGAATAATAATAAAAGCGCCGGGACGGGGATTTGAACCCCGGAGGTCGTGAGACCATCGGATTAGCAGTCCGACGCCGTACCAGGCTGGGCCATCCCGACAATTAAAAAACAAGTATAATAAATTATATGTAAAAACTTATTTATAAACTAAGTGGACTAATCTCAAAAATATAAGTGATCTAAAAAACCCAACTCCACCCCGGGATTCTACAAGCATTGAATGTTAATAGTAAAGCTGCTCCCTTCCGGGCCTGACCCGTTCCCATATTGAAGATGACTAATTTTTACCCTCCAGTAAAAATCTCATCACCACCAATCCTGCAGGACGAGGTTTCTATGCTGTTTTTCTTAGGCTTACATTCTCTTAAAAAGCCGCCTTCCGGACTTCAACTGCACCAAAGGGGGTGTGTGCTTACAGAGGACCCCTAACCCTCCAGTCTAGCCAGTAATAATATATGAATTTAATAATATATAAAGGTTAGTAAAAAGTTAGTTACTGGAAATAAAAATAATTACTGTAAAAAAAATTGAATTATGAAAAAAGGATTTCTTGGAAAAAAATTTAATTATTGTAACTAATTTAAAATCGATTAAAATTAAAAAAATAGAAAAATAATGGATAAAATTAGAGTATTTCTTGAATGATGTCTCCATCAGAAATAATACCGACTAATTTACCATCTTCAACTACAGGAAGCTGATTTAAAATTCCTGAATTTGCATTTTCTTTCATTATCTTAATTGCTGCTTCAAGATCATCTTCAGGAGAAACGGTAACTACAGGTTTAATCATTATCTCTTCAACATTAGTGCCTAATTCGTATTTATCTAAAATTAAATTATGACCAACGTCAGTAGCTGTAATGATTCCAACTAAGTTTTCATCATCAACAACAGGAAGAGAACTGATTTTATTTTTCATTAGCTTCTCAAATGCGCAAACAACATCAACATCAGGAGCTGTTGTTATAACATCAGTTGTCATTATTTCCTTTACTTTCTTGCTCAACATTATTTTCACCTCCGAATTTTTCAAGTATATCACTTATCATGACATCTACTGTTTCATTAATATCCACATTATTAATTATGCGAGCATCATGAATTTTTGATTGTTCAACTAAAAACTGCTGGGTTTTTCGTATTGTATCGAAATTATCCATATATTTTTCAAGTGACCTCTTTACCCACGGTTGTCTGCATCTTGAATAAAATCTTTGTCTATGTGATTCTTCATCATCAACAGTTAAAGAAAAAACAATGATATTATTATTTTCTATCAAATCCTTTCTGATAAATCCAGGGACAACATGCACCCCTTCAATAATCGTACTAATACCCTCCTTAACAGACCTTTCGATAATGGCTTCAATGCCAACATTAACGACATCTACATGATTAATGAATCCTTCAATAACAGGATCTATTTTAATTGAAGGGAATCTTACACTTTCATAAGCATCAAAGCTGGACTTATGAACAACAGGGCTTAATTCCTTAGAAATTATCTTCCTCATAACCTCACGAATCATGTCAGTGCCTATGATATTTTTCAATCTTAAACGATTAGCCAATTCAAAAGCCATTGAGGATGTTCCTACACCTGATGCTCCACCAATCAGGATTATTAATGGCTCATCTGATTTTCTAAGGGACCTCCAGTTTCCATATTTTTTTGCAATTTTTGAATCTACTGTTTTTAAATGAGTTAAAACAACATCCGCCAGATCATAACTAGTTATTTCAGTCACATTATTTTGAATTAAATCTGATTCTATATCACTAGCTATATCATATGCTCTTTCAAATCCTATATCTGCAACATTAATTGAACGTGAGAGAATACCTTTAGAGAAAGGCTCTTTGTATTTTTTACCCTCAACATTTCCAGTAATCCAAATCATGACAACCACATAAAAATATAATATTAATGTTAAATAAAATTTGTTATTTGATTATTGCACTAAAAAAAAGAAAAAGATAGAGAATAATTGCTTATTCATCTAAAGAAATGATGCTTATATCATAATTAGAGCCATCTTTAACATCAATTAAAACAGCCCCATTATCTTTAAGCATACCTGGGTTTGCCACATCAGTAGTTATTCCAATTTTACTGAGTGATTTTGCTTCGTGTATATGACCACAAAGATTTATTTCTGGTTCAAATTCATGAATTGACTTTTGAATTCCAGAACTGCCAACATGCTCACCATTTGCAACTCTATCAGCATCAGTGTTAAACGGTGGCGCATGAGTAGCTAAAATTCTTACTTTAGGAATATCTGAATTGTATACATAATCATAGTTAGCTAATAAATCATAAACTTGTCTATAAATCTTATCGTCGTCCATTTCACCAGGAGTGTCAAATGGTGTTGGATTAGAGCCACCAAAACCGAACAATACTGCATCGCCATAAGCTACAATATTGTTGTGAAGGCAAAATGCAACATCATTAATAGCATTGCATATTCCATTAGGGTCACAGTTTCCAGGAATGGCTATTACATCAACATCATACTCATATAATTTATTGATGAATGTTTCTACAAATTCCAAAGGTCCGAAATCTGTAATATCCCCTAAAATTAAAACTAAATCAATATCATTATTACTTAAATAAGTATATAAATTTTCATTCTCTTCTCCGTGAATATCACTAATTGCTAAAATTTTAGTCATTATTTCACCTACTCTTCTAAAAAGAAAGATCCCATTTCTTTTAAGCCAAATTGAAGATCTTCCTTATCTCCATGTACCTGAACAGTTACGTCATCTTCAAATTCAATGATAAGACCGTTCCACTCTGCAATTTCCTGAACTCTTTCTTCAGCTAAAGGAACTCTTAGATTAATCCTACCAGTAATTAAGCCCGGAGGGGTATTAACTAAAAATCTAGACCTTGATTTAGCAAACTCAAAAACTTCTTCTCCTTTCATGACCTGCTTTAACAAATCAAGCCAATGGTCAACATATTCATCGCCTTCTTCTTCGGCAATTGTAAGAAGAGTTCCCTGAATATTATTTAAGGCCATCTCTGCTTTAGCTAAACCATTAATCAAATCAGGATGGGATGGATCTCTCTTATAGGAACTAATGGTAGACCTAATTAATCCCATCTCGGGGTTAATTCCGCTAGGGATATCATATCCCTTTTTAGATAAATCAGTTATTAAATGATTAAGAACTAACCAATTTTGTTCAGAGGGTAAACTCATAAATGTCCACCTATAATTTTCAAAGTAGTATGATTAATTTTTGCATCTGCATCTTTTAATTCTTGTTCAATTTCAGCAGTACTGGAATAAGAATCTAAAAACAATACATGGTGGGTTGAAGTACCTGCAATATTTAAAATAGCTACTTCATCACTAGCTTTAAGTTCTCTTTTATCAATAGTTGCTTTAAATTGTACATAAGGTTCGTATTCTTCTGGAAGGTCAGAATATCTAAATATTCCATCTAATGTTGCTACAAACATAATTACACCTCATATATTATAATACTTAATCTTATTTACCTAATCATATATAAACATGATTGCAAATTATTCGTATGTTTTCAAACAAAAAAAGTTTGTGATAAAAAAAAAAAGTTATCAAATATGATAACTTTATCTGAACTATGTTTTCAATGCCTAAAAAAAAAATAAAATAAAAGGATTAAAAAATCCTTAAATTTATTCGCCTAAAGCTTTTTTGATTGCAGGAGTTGCATCAATTCTTTGAGCATCGAAGGTTAATTCATCTGCTGATAATCCCATAGCTAATCCGTATAATTGAGCTAAGTGGAATACAGGAAGTGCAAAGTCAGTTCCATATCTTTCGTTTACTTCAATTTGACCTTGGTCGAATTGTAAGTGACAGAATGGACATACGTTAACAATTGCATCTACACCAGCAGCAGTCATGTGATCGAGTTTTTCTTTAGTGAAACTAGTAGTTACATCTAAATCTCTGGATCTTAAACCTCCACCAGCACCACAGCACATCATTTTGTCTTTGTAGTCTACTGATTTAGCACCAGTAATTTCTACAAGATCATCTAAGATTTGTGGGTTTTCAGCGTTATCTTCAATACCAATAGTTTTGGTAGGTTTTAAGAAGTGGCAACCGTAGTGAACTGCAACATTTAAGTCTAAAGGTTTTTCGATTAATGAAGCTAATTTTTCATAACCAACATCGTCTCTTAAAATTTGAGCGAAGTGTTTTACATTAATAGTACCTTTGTATTCTCTACCGATTTCAGCTAAGTTTTTGTTAATTTCAGCTTTTTTCTCTTCACTTTCTTTTAACATGTGGTTACATTCGAATAATGAACCGAAACATCCATTACATTCGGTCATAATGTCTGCACCCATGTCTTCAGCAATAGTTAAGTTACGAGCTGCAATAGTAGCCCAGGTTTCTTCATCAAAAGAACCGAATACACCAGGAGCAGGACAACAAGATGCTCCTTCCATATCTTTTAATTCAATATCTAATGCTTCAAATAATTTTCTGGTAGCTTTTTCGATACCAGGATAACGGTTGTTCATGATACAACCTAAGAAGTATGCAATTTCCATATTATAACTCTCCTCATAAATCTATTCTTTTAATCCGCCGGTTGCTTCGTCGTAACCAATTAATTCATCGAAACCGGTAAGTTTACAAATTGTTTTAATTTCATCTAATGCTTCAGGGAAAGCATGAGTTGTTGGTGGAATTTCTGGAAGACCAATTTTAGTTCTTAAAGCTTTAGTAGCATCGTTGATTGGTACACCGTGACCAGTATTCATTACAAATACACCAGTCATTTTGTGTGGTTTTGCCATGTATCCAGCGTGAGCTGCGATGTTACGTGCTTTTTTGATAATTTCAACGATTTTAACACTTCTGAGACATCTTTCTTGGCAAGTGTAACAGGTAGTACACATCCATAATGCGTCATCAGTGATAACTTCTTCTTTTAAACCTAATAAACATTTTCTGACGATTTGTCTTACTTTGTATGGAGTTCTTCTTCCAGATGGGCAACTACCACTGCAGGTACCACATTGGAAACAGTGTTTTACAGTTTCGATTCCAG
>NZ_CACXTS010000024.1 GCF_902770715.1 uncultured Methanobrevibacter sp.
AAGAGACTATCAGTATAATGATGATTTCAAACTCACTACAGGCGTTTTCATTAATAAAGACATAACCATTAACGGTAACGGCCATACTATTGATGGAATTGGAAAATCCAGAATTTTTAACATTAACTATGGTGATGGATTAAAGCTGTACAAAGTTACCTTAAACAACATCACATTTAAAAATGGTAATGCTAAAATTTACGGCGGAGCAATATTAAACTTTGCTGATTTGACTATCGATAATTGCTATTTCACCAATAACAATGCAGGTACTGCTGGCGGTGCTGTAAATTCTTTAGGTGCTTTAACCTTAAAAAATTCCGTATTTAACAAGAATTCCGCTGGAGGAGATGCAGGAGCCGTTTTCTCATTAACCCTGAAAAAAGGTTCAGAATTCTATAAAAATTATTTTGCAGGACATAACGCTGGCGAAGATGCAAACTTGCTTTTCAGCATTGCAATGCAAGCGGCTCTTGAACATGGCAAGGACACCATATATAACTGCGTATTCACAAGCAACGTAGCGAACGGCCGTGGAGGAGGAGCAGTTTATGCATACTCAAACATAGACATTAAATCCTGTACCTTCAATTCAAATAAGGCCGGTGAAAAAGGAGGTGCAGTATTCGGATGTAAGGATCTCTTTATTAAAAATTCCAAATTCAATAAAAATAAGGTATCCATGTACGGCGGAGCAGTCTATTTCAAATGCCATGAACAGTCCGGACACTATGAAAACGGCAAATGGGTTTCCAGTGTCAAATATTACACCAATTCAATTGAAAGTTCAACCTTTGCAAATAATGTTGCAGGCGAAAGAGGCGGAGCAATATACGGATTCAGAACTTCCTCTTCTGATAAAGTCCATTGTGCAAAAGCAGTGAAATGTACTTTCAGTGATAATCAGGCTCCTAAAGGTGTTAACATTTATGGCGGAACTTCAAAGGATTGTGTTTATAAAAATACAAAGATTGCCTTAAAAACCGCAACCGTCAAAAAATCAGCCAAAAAACTAACATTGCAGGCAACACTTAAAAAAGGTAAAACACCACTTAAAAGCAAAACAGTAACCTTCAAATTTAATGGAAAAACCTACAAAACAACAACCAACTCAAAAGGTATTGCAAAAGTTGTCATTAAGAAAAGTGTGCTTAAAAAACTTAAAGTTGGCAAAAAAATCAAATATCAAGTCAGCTATGGTCGTTTTATAGCTAAAAAAACAGCAAAAGTTAAAAAGTAAATGCATAAGCATTTACTATTCTTTTTTATTTTTATTGTAAAATATTTCTTGAATACCTATTTTTTACATATATCTTAAAATATATATTGTTTTATTAAACATACTATTAATTATAGGTGAACATATGGATTATAGAAAAATATTAGGAATCATATTTATAATATTGGGTTTACTTTTTGTAATCTACCCATTATATAGTGCGGAAGCAGTATCCTGGATTGCAGGAATCTGTTTAATTGCATTCGGATTTGCTTCCATTATTGATGGATTTTCCATATGGAGCATGATGACTCATGTTTCACTGATCAACATATTGCTTGGAATCTGTGCAATACTCCTTGGATTATTATTTATTTATGAAATAAGTGCATTATCATTCATTCTTGCGTACCTATTTTATTTAGTTGCATTTGTAATGATATTCATTGGTATTGTAGGACTTGTTTTCGGATTAGATTCAATATCAAGAATTGCATCAGTATTGATTTTAATATTAGGTATAATTGCTGTTTTCTTTGCGGCATATTCAATTGCAGAACCGTTATATACAGCAATCCTCGTTGGAATATGTTTAATAATGGAAGGCATAACTTTCTTAGCATCAGATATTATTGAAAATAACAATTAAAAGTGGGATATAAATGGATAAAGAAACAAAAGAGCGTTTGGGTGAAATTAGAGAAGCCCTGAAAAAATATGGCTTCGATAAGCTTTTAGGCCAAACCGCAAAAAGCAAAATAAAACCTGGGGATGATGGCGAGGAGCTACATGCACTATTATTGGATGATGAACTTCCTATAAGACTACGATTAATGCTTCAGGAATTAGGAACTACCTTCATCAAGTTAGGTCAACTATTAAGTACAAGGCCTGATGTTGTTGGGGAAAGAATAGCTAATGAATTAGCTAATTTACAGGATGACAATCCTGCAATATCCTATGAACAAGTTAAAGCAATAGTTGAAAGAGAACTTAACGGCAAGATTGAAGATTTGTTCGAAGACTTTTCACAAGAACATTTGGCTACCGCATCAATCGGCCAAGTTCATGAAGCCAAATTGGCTACTGGTGAGAGAGTTGCAGTCAAAATCCAAAAAGAAGGTATCACTGATAAAATTGACCTTGATATAAGAATTATAAAATACATCGCAAATCGTGCGGACAAATGGAATGCTGAACTTAGAAAAATAAACTTGCCGGGAATTATGGAGGAGTTTGACCGTTCTATCCACAAGGAAATAGATTACAATAATGAATTCATGAATATGCAACGCATCGAATTGAATTTTGAAGACAACCCATATATTCATATTCCCGCCACATACGCTAAGTACTGCACTTCAAAAGTCTTGACAATGGAATTCATTGAAGGTACAAAGTTAAATGACGTTTATGCAAGTACCAGCGATGAATTCGACAAAAAGCTTTTGGCGAAAAATGTCCTTGATTCCTATCTTCAACAATTGTTCATAGATGGATTTTTCCACGGAGACCCACACCCGGGCAATATCTTAATCCTAGAAGACAATGTCGTGTGCTATCTTGATTTAGGTATGATGGGATTCTTTGATGAAAAATTCAAACGTGACCTTTCCGAAGTAATGTTATTGTTCGTAGACCAAGACGTTGACGGATTGATAAATCAGTTAATGTACATGGACATACTGGATTATGACATTGATACAACCATCTTAAGAAGAGACATGAACGATTTGTTCGGAAGGTACTTTGGAGTCCAACTCAATCGTTTCGATGGAGTTTTAGAGGCACTTCTCAGCCTTATGCAGGAGTACGGAGTTATTCTCCCAAATGAAGTCGTTACCATGGCAAGGGGACTATCAATGATTGAAGCTGTTGCACACAATCTTGACCCTGAAATCGATGTTTTCGCATCAATCAAACCGATTGCCGCTAGAATTGCAAAAGAAAAGGTCGATCCTAGAAAATTCTTAAAAGGCAAAAAAAGCAATGCAATCTTATATGGACACATGATTCAGGCTATGCCAAGACTTCTTACAAGGACTATCCACAAGATTGAAAATGAAGAATTGCAGTTCAAGTTTGAAGTTGACATTACCGATAAGGTTTCAATAATCGCATTGGTTTCAGCGCTTATAATCGGTTCTTCAGTCGTTTCATTCGGGCCAAGAGTATTCGACATGCCAGTGATTTCATTAATTGGTTATATAATAGCGATAATATTAAGTTTAATTGGCATTAAAAAGTTCGTTTTAAAATAAATATGAAATTATGAGGAATTAATTTTCCTCCCTAATTACTTTTTTTCTTATTTTATTCTTTCTTCAGTTTCAAACCAGTCTTTGGATTTGGCCGGCAATAAAATGAATATCACTGAAACTATTGCCAATATTAAAGCAAGCACGACCAAAATCAATACCTATTCTATGGAGTATACTGACAGCAGTTCATATATTCCACCAGCCAAATTACCTACCTAACTTTGATTGAATTTATTTATTGTTATTTAAGATATCTAATCCATTGTATTGAATACCCGATAAAAATATATTCTATCAGTAATTGGTGGTGC
Organism: uncultured Methanobrevibacter sp.; assembly: GCF_902770715.1. Classification (GTDB taxonomy): domain Archaea; phylum Methanobacteriota; class Methanobacteria; order Methanobacteriales; family Methanobacteriaceae; genus Methanocatella. The sequence goes on from NZ_CACXTS010000024.1 coordinate 3,792, forward strand.
TGTGCTGCAGGATTGACCTAACATCCCATATAAGACAATAATGAAGAATAATAATTTTTACAAAATGAAGGTCAATAGTAAGTATAATATATTTGTTAAGACACAAATATTATATTATAATGTTTTACAAGCTTTAAAAAAAGAGGGATAAAAATGATTAAAGTTTATGTTTCAAGATTTAATAGTGAAACCGACAAGGAACCTCATTTGGAGTGTTATGAAATTGAAGAGACACCACATATGAAAGTTCTTGATGCACTTCAAGCTATTAATGAGAAATACGATGCAGATATTAGTTTTAGAAGCTCCTGTAGAGCGGGACAATGCGGATCCTGCGGAATATTGTTTAAAGGAAATGGGGCTCTAGCATGCCAAAAAGAAATTAAAGATGGAGCGATTATCGAACCCCTCAATTTCCCTGTTATTAAAGATTTAATAGTTGATAAATCAAGCATTGAAGCCAAGGTCAAAGATTTGGAGTTATCTCTTCAATGTGACCATAAATGCGAAGAGCTTGACACCAGCATAACTAAAGAAGACACAAAAGATACCAAAAAGGTTAGAAGCTGTATTGAATGTTATTCCTGTCTTTCATCATGTCCGGTTGTAAATATTGCAACCGAAGAATTTGGAGGGCCTTATTTAATGAGATACATTGACAAATTTGAAACCGACCCTAGGGATAACTTCGATAGACTTAAGGAAGCTTTGGATGAAGGTCTGTATAACTGTACCAGTTGCGGCAAATGTTTGGCAGTTTGTCCTAAGAATATCAACACATTTGGTGATGCAATAGAAAAAATGAGAGCTATTGCCGTTGCAAACGGTTCAGGTCCACTTCCACAACATGTTGCATTCAAAAACAACATTTTAGAAAGTGGAAGATCCATTAAGACTGATAAAACTCCATTTGTTGAAGAAGCGGAAAATAAAACCGGTTCAAAAGTAGCTTTCTTTACCGGATGTATGGTTGATTATAAATTCCCTGAACTTGGCCATAAATTAGTTAAAATCCTAAAAGAAAACGGAATTGACATTGATGTTCCTGAGGGCCAAGTATGCTGCGGTTCTCCGCTTTTAAGAACCGGACAAACTGAAATCGTGCAGGAACTTGTCGATAAAAACAAGGAAGTCTTTAAAGATTATGATACTGTAATCACAATTTGTTCAGGCTGTGGTGCTACCTTAAAGAATAACCATCCTGAATTTGGTTCAAAATTACATGTTATGGACATCAGCGAATTTTTAGTTGATAAGCTCGATGAAGATAAGCTTAAAGAAGTCAATATGACCGTAACATACCATGACCCATGCCATTTAGGCAGAGGACAAGGCATTAAAGATGCACCTAGAGACATAATTGAAAAGATTCCAGGTGTTGAATTTAAAGAAATGCTATATCCATGCCAATGCTGCGGTGCCGGTGGAGGAATAAAATCCGGAAAGCCGGAAATTGCTATGGAACTGTCAAAGTCCAAAGCGGAAATGATTAAAGACACTGAAGCTGATGCCGTAATTACAATATGTCCATTTTGCCAGTTAAACCTACAAGATGGCCTTGATGCAATCGGATGTGAAGATATAAAATGTATGCACATCCTGGAATTATTAGATAAAGCTTATGAATAATTAAATTAGGAGTTGATTAAAATAGGGGATGCTGCTGTTAGCGAAGAAAAAGTAGTTGAGACCGCTTCAATGAATTCGCCTGAAAAAGAAGAGGAAAGCAAAACCGAAAAAAAATCAGCTTCCACCAAAAAAGCCGCATCTACAAAGCAATCCAGAGGAACTGCGAGATCCAAAATAGTAAGGGAACAGGAAGAAAAAGAGATTAGCCTTTTCAAGGAAAACATTTACATCGTTTTTGTTGAATGTGAAACTCCCGGAAATGTTGGTTTTCTTGCAAGGACCATGGCAAACTTTGGATTGAAGAATTTAGTGTTGATTAACCCTACAACATTAACCAATGAAGCTTATTATCAGGCAACACATGGAAAATACATTGTGGAAAACGCTAAAATCTATCCGACATTAGATGATTTCTACCAATCACAGAGGATTGATTTTAAAGTTGCTTCAACTGGAATGGCTGGGGGCAGTTATAATTTATCAAGAATTCCCATAAGGCCTGAGGAACTTGGTGAATCAATGAATGTTTCAAATAAAATTGCAATTTTATTTGGAAGGGAAGGGGATGGTCTTTCAAACAAAGAGATAAGTGATTGTGACATCTGCGTTTCCATTCCGACTGACCCTACTTATCCAATCATGAACATTTCACATGCCGCTGCTATAATATTTTATGAATTATTCAAGAACAAGCACGATTACGGAGTTCAGGGGCTTGAAGAAAGCAGTGAATTGGAAAAAGAATATTTAATTAAAGATATGAAGGAACTAATCGATAGTTTAGATATTCCAGACCATAAAAAAAGAAATGGTCTTAAAACATTTAATAACATCATTTCAAGAGCATTTATAACAGCACGGGAAGCACATACCTTTAAAGGTATATTAAGACGATTAAAAAATAAAATAGGTGAACAATGAGAAAAATAAGCTTTGCTGACATCAGCATATTTGTCCTGAAATACATTTTCAACTGGAGATTTTGGATAGCTGAAATAACCAAAAAATCAAAGGCATACAAAAAATTAGTTGATAAGATGCTATTTGAAGATGATGAAATTCTTGTTGTGCCTAATACCATAAATGTGAACAAGAAAATCGAATCTGAAGGTTCCGAATTTTTACCGACAGACGTTATTAAAGAAGTTATTAAGCGCAGCGAGGATATTGTCATTATGAATTCCTGCCTATGCAGAACATCAAACAAATGTGAAGACTATCCTCAAGACATCGGATGCATATTCCTTGGTCCGACAACCAGAAAGATTCCGAAAAATATCGGTAAGAAGGCAACCGTAGAAGAAGCATTGGCTCAAGTGGACAGGGCTGATGAGGCAGGATTAAGCCATATCATTGGAAGGAACAAAATCGATACTGTATGGATGAATGTGAGGCCTGGAAAAGGACTTTTGACAATTTGCCATTGCTGTCCATGCTGCTGCTTATGGAAGGTTTATCCTAATCTGGATACCGATATCAGCGATAAGTTAGAAAAGCTTGAGGGCGTTGAGGTAAAGCTTCATGAAGACAACTGCAGGTTATGTAAAAAATGTTTAGATGAAGTTTGTATGTTCAAAGCTATTGATTTAAAAGATAATAAGATTACAATCAATCATGATATCTGTAGAGGCTGCGGCCTTTGCGTTAATACCTGTAAATTTGATGCCATTACAATTAACTACACCCAAAAAACAATTGATAACGTAGTTAAAAGAATGGATGATTTAATTGAAATAAAAGAATTGTAAATTTGTGTGAAAAAATGGCGATTTTGAGTGATAAAACTATTAAAGAATATTTAAAAGAGGATAAAATTGGTATTGATCCCCTTTTAGATGAAAAACAAATACAACCATCTTCTGTTGATTTGAGATTGGGGGATGAATTTAAAGTATTTAAAGTTATTAGAAAACCATATATTGACCCAAAAGATGAAGAAGACCTCTCATCTTATATGGAATCAACTTCAGTCAAAGAAGGCGAAGCATTCATAATACATCCTAATGAATTTGCCTTGGCCACTACCTTAGAGTATGTCAAATTACCTGATGATTTGGTCGCAAGGGTTGAAGGCCGTTCAAGTATGGGAAGACTGGGAGTTACAATGCACGTTACAGCTGGTTTCATCGACCCCGGCTTTGAAGGGAAAATCACATTAGAGATTTCAAATATCGGCGCAATGCCTGTAGCATTATATCCTGGCCAAAGGGTATGTCAAATTGTATTTGAAACAATGACAACACCTTCCGAAATTCCATATGGACATCCTGACAGAAATAGTAAATATATGGGTCAAACTCGCCCGGAAAGTAGCAGAGTTAAATTAGATTATGAATTAAAAAAATAAATGGAGATAATACTTATGAATCATGATAAAATGTCAAATATCAGTGCAAAAAGAGGATTTTTATGGCCTTCCTTTGAAATTTATTCCGGAGTATCCGGTTTTACCGATTACGGACCTCTTGGAGCTAGCCTAAAAAATAACATCATGCAGAAATGGAGAAAGCAATATGTTTCTGGTGAAGGATTCTACGAAATAGAAGGTCCTACCGTAATGCCGAAAGAAGTTTTAAAGGCATCAGGACACGTTGACAACTTCACAGATCCAATGTGTAAATGTGAAAGCTGTGGAGAAGTGTTTAGAGCAGACCATATCATTGAAGATGTTATTGGAGAAGATGTGGAAAGCTTGGAAAATGAAGAGCTTGACCAAATCGTAATCGACAACAACATCAAATGCCCTGAATGTGGAGGAGACTTGTCAAACATCTGGAATTACAACCTAATGTTTAAGACTGAAATCGGTGCAAAAGGGGATAAGGTAGGATACATGAGACCTGAAACCGCACAAGGCATTTTCATTTTATTCAAACGTTTAGAAAGATTTTTCAGAGGAAAACTCCCATTTGGAGCAGTGCAACTTGGAAAAGCATACAGAAATGAAATTTCACCAAGACAAGGAGTTATCAGGCTTAGGGAATTCACACAAGCAGAAGCTGAAATCTTTTTAAATCCTAAAGACAAGACACATCCTAAATTCTCACAAATAGAGGATGTCGTATTGCGCCTGAATTCACAGGAAGTTCAGGAAAACAATTTAGAGCCTTTGGAAATCACCGCCCGTGAAGCGCTTGACAAAGGAATTGTAGCCAATGAAATGTTAATCTACCAATTATATTTAGCTCGTAAATTCTTGACTGAACTTGGAATTCCTGAAGATGTTTTAAGATTCAGACAACACTTGGCAGGGGAAATGGCTCACTATGCGCTTGACTGCTGGGATGTTGAAGTCAAGACAGACAAATACGGATGGGTTGAAATTATCGGTATCGCTGACAGAGGAGATTATGACCTATCTTCACACTCAAAGTTCAGTAACGAAGAATTGAACGTGTTTGTTGAATATGATGAACCTAAAAAAGTTCAAAAGACTGTTGTTAAACCAAACTTATCCAAATTCGGACCAATATTCAAAGGAGATTCTCCTAAAGTCAAACAAGCTATTGAAAATGCTGATGTTGAAGATATAAAAGCAGCAATTGAAAGTGAAGGCAAATTTACAGTTGAATTGGACAAGATATATGAAGTAACTGAAGATTTGCTTATCTTTGAAGATGTTGAAGAGGAGATTACCGGTGAAAAAATAGTTCCTCACGTTATTGAACCTTCATTTGGTATTGACCGTATCACATACTCCGTTTTATTGCATTCATTTACCGAAACCGAAGAGAAGGATTATTTCAAATTCGACAAATCCGTTGCTCCGGTGCAACTTGGAATATTCCCTCTTGTCAACAAGGAAGGGCCTCGTGAAATTGCTCAGGATTTAACAGAGCAATTAAGAATGGCTGGATTTACCGTTGAATATGATGCAACCGGAACAATCGGAAAAAGATATGCAAGAGCTGATGAAATTGGTGTTCCTCTTGCAATAACAGTTGATTTTGATACATTGGAAGATAATCAGGTAACTGTTAGGGACAGAGACACTGAAGCTCAAGAAAGAATTCCAATAGAGGAATTAGCTGACTATCTTGAAAAATATTATAAATGAGTTTAAACTCATTTATTTTCAATTTTAAAATTTTCATATAGATTATTGGCCCATCTTATCGAATCGCTATTTTTTGAGGTCAATAGCCTATTCTGATCAAAAAATCCATCATCCTTAAACAGCCCTAAAATCATTAGTTCCTCCGTGACAATCAAAAGGAAAACATTTTCACCATCAAAAGAGGATACCTCATTAACCTTGGACTTTTTTTGAAAGATATTAAAAATATTTTCAGGAATCATGACCTCAACTTTCTTATTATTTTCAACCAATCCATTAAGTATATCATTAAAATTTTCATAATAAAATGGCAAAATGCATTTGACTTCCTCCGCACTATTCAATGCAGTTTCCATGAAATTATACATTCTGTACACATCAACGGCATCAGATTCCATGAGATTTGCCTTTCCAAGCAAATACAACTCGGCAATTGACTGATTTGGAATCATAGTAACCAGATGCTTATCCAAAATATTGAAGAATTCATTTAGCAGAGTAATCAGATAGCCCAATTCCAAAATCTGTTCGATTTTCAGTCTTGTGGAATTTGACAAATGATACTTGTTGGATTCGCGAAATACATGCTCTTCCAATTCCAATTTGTGCATGTTGCTGGATATTGAACTATAAATCAAACCGGTTTTCTGATTTAAATCTTTCATATTGGAGGGATGATCATATAAAGTCGCCAATATCTTTAATCTTACCAATGAATTAGTCATATATTTTATTTCTTCTGAAATCGAATCGTAGTTCTTAAGATAATTTTCATTTTCTTCCACATTAATCACCAGTGTAGTATTACTTATACCGTTATTTTTATTACTGAAGATATAAAATCTCTTGAAGTGAACAACTGCACGAAATAACATTTACAAAAAATTTAAATGTAAAGAATACATGTAGTAATTTTTTTAAAACAAAAGAAACAAATTTAGATTAAATAAACATTAATCCGTGATAATATGATTGACACACACATTCATGCAGATGCCAGAAGTGGCGAAGATTTTAAAGAGATGTATCTAGCCGGAATCGATTGTGCAATAACCTGCAGCTATTACCCATATAAGATTGACTCAGAAATCATTCTTCTGAATCATTTAAATAGGATTTTGGAATTAGATACCCGAAGAGCATTAGAACATGGACTTGACTTGAAAGTGGCATTGGGAATCCATCCGACAAATGCCCTTGAAAATCCCGAATCGATTTACAATGAATTATACAAATGGATAGACTCAAAACAGATTGCAGCCATTGGTGAAATAGGCCTTGAGGATTTAACTGAAACGGAAATAGAAGTGTTTGAAAAGCAATTGGACATTGCAGATGAAACAAATTCCAAAGTAATCATCCACACACCAAGAAAAAATAAATCAGAAGTGTTGAAAGTTATTTTGGACATCGTTCCTCAACACCTAGATGAAAAACAGGCTGTGATTGATCATATTAATCAAGATGTCATCGGAGAGGTCATTGACAAAAATTATATGCTGGGATTGACCGTGCAGCCCCACAAACTTGACGTGAACGGAGCAATAGCCATTCTCGATGATTTCGGATTTGATAAATTCTTGTTGAACAGTGACATGAGCAATAAGCCTTCAGATCCCCTTTCAGTTCCAAAGACCATTCGCGAATTAAAAAGATTAGGTTATAAGAACAGTGAAATTGAAAAGATTTCCCATAAAAACGCTGAAAACTACTTTAAAATTTAGGATACAATGAATATAATCAAAAACATCCCTATTCCGATTGCAGGACTGATTCTTGCATTGTTGTCCCTTGGAAACTTACTGCAGGACATACATCCCCATGTCAGATACCTTTTTGGAGCAATTGGAGTGGTGCTCATCATTTTAGTTGTCTTAAAAGTGATTCAATATCCATCAGACATCAAAAATGATTTTAAAAATCCAATAATTGTAAGCAGTTCCGGTACTTTTTCCATGAGTTTGATGCTGCTATCTACATATCTTAGCACATTTATGCCAAGTATTGGATATACCATATGGATAATTGGAATTAGCTTGCATATTTTGTTAATGATTTACTTTACCTATAATTTCATCATACGTAATTTCGATATAACAACAGTCTATCCCAGCTACTGGATAGTCTTTGTTGGAATTACCATGGGTGCAATCACTGCACCTACATATGGACTTGAAGAAATGGGCTTCATATTCTTCATGATAGGATTTATAGCAATGCTTGTTACCACACCCGTGATAATCTACAGATATGTCCGACATGATGAAATTCCGGATATGAACAAGCCGTTGATATGCATTTTCACAGCATTATTCAGCATATTGATTGTAGGCTATTTGAATTCGTCAAAAACAGCATCCCTTGAATTCATAACAGTTTTATATCTCATTGCATGCCTGTTTTACATATTTGCACTTTATAAATTAATTGAATATAGAAATTTGGACTTCTATCCAAGCTTTTCAGCATTCACATTTCCATTTGTAATCAGTGCAATTGCAACAAAAGGAGTCTTGAAAACAGTCGGGCCAAATATGGCATTATCGCTCATTTTAACATTTGAAACAATAATATCCATAGTAATTGTATTCTACGTATTGTCAGAATACATGCGATTCTTAAAAAAATAGTGAAGAAAGTAGAAATTAGTCTACTTATCCCTTATTGATTACTTTTACTTTACTAGGAGAAAGAATGATTAAATTCTTATCTTCAGAGCGTGCAAGCAATAATGCCTGTGCATTATAATTAGCTCTCATTTGTTTTATTTTGTCAGCAGCCAATTTAAAGTTAGCAGGGCTTTCCTTTTCCAAAAAGGACAAATCCAAAATTACTGGATTTTTCTCTTCGATAATCTGATCCACAACATAATTGATATCATCCAATGATTTTGGCCTGATTAGGACAATCTCATAGAAAGGTTGGTCAGGAGTAATAACTTCAACATCATACCCATAACTCTCATAGACAGGAGTTTCATTCACAGCTGAAGAATTTGGTACATCATTAGGATTTGGTTGTTGCATATCATTGTTTGAAGATTTAGTGAAACTGTTAATGAATTCAGTTAGGCTAAAACCTTCACCGGATTTATTGTCGTTTGATTCTGTTTCTTCAAAGCCTAAGCTTCTTTTTAAAGTATCAGTAAAGCTCATTTAAACTACTCCTCTAAATATTCTAAAATTGCATCTAACAATTTAGATGCTCCGTTATTATAAACATCCTCAGCAGGTAAATTGAATTTGGATTCAAAGAATTCAGGACATAAATCTAAGCTGGCATTTTTAAGGTTGATGGACAATCCAACAACTTTTGTAGGTTCTACTGCTTCAATAGCTTTGATTTCTTCCTCAATACCTCTAGGTTCTCTGTAAGGGTGATTTGGTCTGTGTCCAACGATAACTGCATCAGGGGCTGCACCAATTAAAATTGCAGCGGATAAACCTCTAGGGTGAGGATTGCCTTTTTCAGTTAGGCTTGACTGACCTTCAATAAAAATAATATCTGGTTGTTTTGTTTCTTCAACATATTTAATTGCAGATAAAACTGCTGCCGGAACATCCATAGCGGATAAACTTCCAGCTCTAAAATTAAAATCAGTAGGCTCTTCCAATCCCATTTCATCAGTTGATATGATTGCTGATTTTAAGCCTTTTTCAACACTTGCCAAACCAAGCATCTTTGTAGTGGTTCTTTTTCCACATTCCTGAGAAGTTCCGCCTACAAAAACAACTTTTGCTTTTGGCTTGTAAGAAATTTTAGGTAAGACTTCGCATGACCTTTCGGGAGCTACGCCGGCTATCATTTCAACGACATCTAATCTAGGGCCGATGTCTTTGATAACCACATTCTTTGCATCAGCAAATTTCTTTAAAGACAAGTTGTCAGCAATAGATAATGATCTGAATGATGTGATGACATTCAATCCTGCATCAATAGCCTGAACAGCATATTTCAAAGCTGTTCCCTCAGCACCTATCGGCAACATGATGACCAAAGATTTAGCATCGGGAGCATCTTTCAAGCAACTTTCCAAACTTCCCGCAACGATTTTACCACAAAACTCTTTTCCTTGCTTTCTTACATCATCATCAATGAATCCTACTGCTTCAACACCTTCAAGATTGGAGAATTTTTCTCCTCCACCGCCACAACCAACAACTATGAATGGATTTAAATCTTGAATCTCTTTAACTGATTTTACTGAATACAACAATTTCACCCCTATAAGTTATAATTTATAACAACCAAATAAATTTATTATCCTCATGTTTTTTAAAAATTCTTTCAAAAAAATGTTATATTATTAATTATAATTTTTCATATTAATAAATGTAAATGTTTTAAGAAAAAATTAATTAATAAAATTGAATAAATAAAAATAATAATAAAAAAATTTTGGAGAGATTTAACATGAGAAAACCTTATGTTATACTGATTGGAAGCGCATCAGGGATTGGAAAATCAACCATTGCCGCTGAACTTGCTAAAAAATTGAATATAAAACATTTAATTGAAAGTGACTTTATTCGAGCAGTGGTCAGAGGAATTATTGGTAAGGAATATGCCCCTGCGCTTCATAGCTCATCTTATGATGCATATAAGCACATCAGAAACAAAAGCCGATACGAAAGTTATGATGAGCTTGTATCGGCGGGATTTGATGATCACGCAGCATATGTTATTCCGGGTCTGGAAAAAATCATCCAACGGGCAATAACCGATTATGATGATCTTGTTATTGAAGGAGTTCATTTAGTGCCTGGACTGATAGACATTGAGCAATTCAGAGAAGATGCAGATATTTACTTCTTTATCTTAAGCTCTGATGAGGAATCCCATAAAGAAAGATTTGTTAAAAGAGCAATTCAGATACATAGGGGTGGAAAACAGTTAGATTTCTTTAAGGAAAATAGGATAATCCACGACCACCTGTTAAAGCAAGCTGAAATCAATGATGTCCATGTCATTAAAACAGAATCAATTGAAACGACATTGGACAAAATCTTGGCAATCATCAATAAATCCTGCGCCAATGTAAACCTCACCAATTCCGTAGATGAATTGGCCGATGTCATCGACATCATCATAAACAGGAACCACGGCACACTTGAAAAGGTAACATATAACATTAAAGGATTCAAGGAGCCTCTAATAAGGAATATTAATGTTTCAGACGCTCAATCTGCCAATGAGTTTATAGAGAAACTTAATGAGAGCAAAGATAAAAAAGACTACCTGTCCCAACTATATGAATTATCAGAGTATAGAAAAACTACAATCTGTGCTTCAAACCCTGAAAAATTAAATAAAATTATAAAAGAATTACAAGATAAAGGATATGTTTTAAATGAATGAAAGTGAAATTAATGAAATGGTTATTAAATGTCCTGCATGCTCTGTTGAAGGTTTAGCGAAATCAATAATGAAAGAAATAGAAATACCTCATTTTGGAAAGGTTCTGGAAACAACAATCCAATGCCCAAAATGCGGATTCAAACACAGTGATATCATAGCCTTAGAGCAAAATGACCCTGCAAAATACGTCATTGAAATCAATAAGAACAATTTGTCTGTAAGGGTTGTCCGATCTCAATCCGCTACCGTCTCAATACCTGAAATAGGCGTGAAAGTGGAACCTGGGCCAAAATCAGAAGGATATGTAACCAATGTTGAGGGCATTTTAACCCGTTTTGAAGATGCAGTGAAAAAGGCTCTGAAACTATTTGACGATGAGCAATCACAAAAAAATGCGAAAAACACACTCAAACAGATTGAAGAGCTAAAAAAAGGAAACGGAACTGCAACTTTAATAATTATGGATCCTTTCGGCCAAAGCAATATCGTAAGCGAAAATGTTGAAATTTCCGAAATTCCCGAAGAGGAACTAAGAGAATTGAAAACAGGTTTCAGTCACATAGAAGAATAAAAAAAGAAGAGATTTACTCTTCTGACTCTTCCTCATCTTCGACAGGTGCTGAGAAGGTGAAAGTGTCATCTTCAACAACATCCTTCAATTTTAAAGTTTTTTGCACATCCATTGATAATGCATCACAATCAGCTTTGATAGCTTCTAAATGCAATAAAATTCTTTCTTTTTCCTGATTTATTCTAGAAATGTTGGTATATGGATAAACACATTCCTTAAACATTTCATAATCAACGGTAGTGTATGGATACTCGTTTAACTGTTTGCATACATTAACCAAAATGCCGTATAAAAAGTTATTCATTTCAACTTTTACTCTTTCCTGAATCATTCTGCCATCGTCAAGATTTTCTCTCATCAAACGTACAACTTCTGCATATGCGAAAGGCAATTTTTCTTTTTTTTCATCGGCGGGTGCATTGGAATTATTATTCATTTCTTTTTCGGACACAATTAAACCTCCTTAGTTTATTGAAAATTTTGATCAAATCCCCATCTTGGCAAAAAAAAGATGAATCATCAATCTCTACTAATATATTTATGATACATCTTATATAAAGGTTTTGTTTAAATTAAAAAAACGATTTATTATTCAATAGTTTATAGCCATAACTTATCGAATAATGAATAGGAAAATTCATAATATTGATAGTTAAGATTTTTAAAAGATGAAATCGATTACATGATTTATCAGACATTTTAAAAAAAAGACCTATTCTAAAAGAATTAAATGCAAAACTAGGTTAAAAAAAATGAAATATGTGCAAATCAAAAAGGATAATGCATAAATGGTGAATTTAAGGTTAATTAGAAAAAGTTTTTAAAAATAAAAAAAATAAGAGAAGAATTATTCGTCTTCTAATTCTTCTTCATCTTCGACAGGTGCTGAGAAAGTGAAAGTATCGTCTTCAACAACATCTTTTAATTTTAATGTTTTTTGTACGTCCATAGCTAATGCGTTACAGTCAGCTTTGATAGCTTCTAAGTGTAACAAAATTCTTTCTTTTTCTTGATTGATTCTGGTAATATTGGTATATGGGTAAGTACATTCTTTAAACATTTCGTATTCAATAGTAGTGTATGGATAATCGTTTAATTGTTCACATACATTTTTTAAGACTGAATAGAGGAAATTGTTCATTTCTACTTTTACTCTTTCCCTGATCATTTTGTCGTCATCAAGATTTTCTTTCATTAAACGTACAACTTCTGCTTTTGCGAATGGTAATTTTTCTTCTTCCATTAATTCTTCAGAAGTTTCTTCAATCATTTCTTCTTCAGACATAATTACACCTCATTTGTGTTTTGTAAAAATATTGATTCACTCCACAATTTCTTTAAAAAAGCATTATGTCATCAATATCAAACTATACATTTATTGGAACTTTTATTTAAAGGTTTTGATTAAATTGAAAAAACGGGCCATTATTTGATAGTTTTTTTATATACTATATAAAATTATTAACCGTTAAATTAATAATTTCAATACTTGAATAATTTCGAAAAATCGTTTCAAAAAAATTAAAAAAGTAGCTTAAAAGCTACTTTAAATTTTATCTTCTTTTGAAAATATCACTACCACAAAATATTATGGAAACTAATGTAGACACAACCAATAATGCAATAAGATTTGCAGTAGGTTTTTTTTGAATATTTGAAGCTGGATGATGAATATTTTTAGCATTGACTAATTTATGACCAAACAAATTAGTGGAAATGTTTTTAATAACTCTATTTGAATGATCAGTAGGGCTTTTGATTACATTAACAAATGCAAAGTCATCGTTGTTTGACAAATCATAATCAAATGTGTCACTTAAAACAGATGCAACATTCTTAAATATTCCATCGTTTATAGCTTCAAATTCCACCAATAAGTTTTCTTCACAGCCGGCTGCAAGTTCATCAATGGACCATTGCTGGATTGAAGAGTCAAATGTTCCTTTTGTTGCTTTAAATGATTTCAAAAGCAATGATTTTGGGAAATCTTCATTTACCTTAACATTCTTCGCAACATCTGGACCGTCATTACTTACCTTAATGGAATATGTAACCAAATCTCCAACATAATATTGGTATTTAGATACGGATTTTATAATTGACAAATCAGCTGCCGGATAGACATGAACATCATCTTCAGCTTCATTATTGTCAAGATTAGGATCCTCTTCATTTCCCTGGACAGTGGCCATGTTTATAATATCTCCAGTATCGATTACCTTTGATACAATTTCCAATTCTTTATAATCCCCAACGTTCAAATCTCCAATATACCAAATTCCCGCTTCATAATTTCCATCACCGCTAGCTTCAATGAATTTTAATGAATCCGGCAATACATCTTCAACAAAAACGCCTGTTGCATCATTGAAACCCTGATTTGAAACAGTTAATGTCCATTTTACAAAATCATTGTAATTGGCCACAGAAACATTTGCAACTTTTTCAATTGAAAGGTCGGCAACTGGCAATACATCAATTGACTCATTATCATAGTTATTTGACATGTTAATATCAAATTCATTAGCTGTTGCAGATACATTATTGGCGATGACGCCTAATTCATTCACATAACAGCTAATGTTTAGATATTCACTATCGCCCACATTGAGATAATCCAAATGCCAAATGCCGTTTTCATAGCTTCCACGACTTGATGTATAGTCTTTGAAGAGCAATCCTTCAGGTAACTCATCGCATACTACAACATTACTTGCATTATCAGGGCCGTTATTTGTTACTTGAATCATCCAAGTTACAATATCCCCAAAGAAAGGATTTTTATCATTCACTTGTTTTAAAACCGCAACATCAGAAGCTGATGGAACAAAAATAGACTCATTATCTACATTGTTATCTAAAACCGGGTCATATTCTATTCCGGAAATTTTAGCTAAATTAATAATATGTCCAGTTTTATTAACTTTACAGATGAGGTCTAAAGTTTGAATTTCGCCCTTTTCAAGACAGCACAGATTCCACACAGCATCATCATAAAATCCTTTGCTTGCAGTATAATTGATGAGCACTAAACCTTCAGGAAGCATGTCTTCAACAACAATACCGTTTACCTTATCAGGACCATTATTTAATGCAGTCAATGTCCATTTGACTAATTCCCCATAATTAACTTCACTGACATTGGCTGTTTTTAAAATAACCAAATCCCCTGACACATTTACGGCAATAGTTTCATTGTCAAAGTTATTTGCAGGATTATAATCGAATTCTTTAGAGGTTACTGAAACATTATTTGTGATGTTACCTGTTTGGTCGACTTGTGAAACAATAGAAAGTTTAACAGATTTTCCATTTTTTAAAGTACCGATATCCCAAATTCCAGTTATCGGATCATATTTTCCTAATGAATCATCACTTACCCATATTAAAGATTTAGGGAGTTTGTCAGCTAATTTTACATTATGTGCATCATCAGGACCATTATTTTTAACAGTTAATGTCCATTTGACTTGTTTCTTGAAATCAGGATTTGTATCATTGACTGATTTTTTAACTTCCAAATCGACTGCGGGATTAATGAATATTGATTTATTGGCTTCATTGTTATCCAAATTGTAATCAAATTCTTTTCCAGTAATATTGGCAAAATTAATAAAATTACCAGTTTTAATTACTTTTGAAATAATTGTTAGTTTTAATGTTTCTCCTACATTCAATTTTCCAACATTAAAGACGTTCTGTGAATAGCTGCCCCTTTGCATGGTAGATTTCACATGAACAAAGCCATTCGGTAAAACATCCATTACTTTGACATTTGTTGCGTTATTTGGTCCATTATTTGTGATTAACAATGTCCATTCAACAGTATCGCCATAATTTGCAGTGGAAACATTGGCTAACTTCAAGATGGCCAAATCTGTTGACAAACCAACGTTTATTGTTTCATTATCGTGGTTGTTATCCATATCATAGTCAAACTCGCGGGAGGTTACATTAACGCCATTAGTAATTCTGCCTGTCTTATTGACTTTACAGATTAAACTTAATTTAACGGATTTATCAATTCCTAATGTTCCAATCTTCCAAATACCCGCATCCTTATCATAATTTCCTGTAGAATTAACAAGAATCAAAGACTTAGGAAGAACATCAGAAACTTTAACATCATGAGCAACATCAGGACCATAATTAGAAACAACCAAATTCCACTCAACCAAATCCCCAAAACGAGGATTAGAAACATTAACACCCTTAACAACACCAACATCAACAGCAGGGTCTACTTTAACAGACTTTCTGGCATGATTATTGTCCAGATTATAGTCAAACTCACGAGAAGTTGCATCGGCATTATTGGAAATTGTTCCGGTTGCATTAATTTTACAGGTTATGCATAATTTTACTGATTTGTTAACGCCCAATGTTCCAATCTTCCAAATTCCAGTTTTGTTATCATAATTGCCTGTAGAATTGACAAATACCACCCCTTTAGGAAGAACATCTGAAACCTTAACATCATGAGCAACATCAGGACCATAATTAGAAACGACCAAAGTCCACTCAACCAAATCCCCAAAACGAGGAACAACACCAACATCAACAGCAGGATCCGCTTTAATAGAACTTTCATCAAAATTGTTGGTTAAATTGTAATCGAATTCTTTTGATGAAACGGAAGCATTATTTTTAATCAACCCTGTTGAATCAACTTTTGTGATTATGTTTAATTTTACGGATTTGTTAATACCCAAGGTCCCAATCTTCCAAATTCCAGTATCCGCATCATAATTGCCTGTAGAATTGACAAATATCAACCCTTTAGGAAGAACATCTGAAACCTTAACATCATGAGCAACATCAGGACCATAATTAGAAACGACCAAAGTCCACTCAACCAAATCCCCAAAACGAGGCTTAACAACACCAACATCGACGGCAGGAGGAATGCTGATTTGTTTTTCATCATGATTATTGTTCAAATCTATATCGAATTCATTACCTGTGACATTGGCCTTGTTTGTAATATTTCCTGTTTTGTTTACAATGGTTACGATGTTTACAATCAATGTTTCTCCAACTTTTAAAGGTCCTATCTTTAAAACACCAGTTTTTGGATTATATGCTCCATTTGTATCATCACTTACCCAAATAAGGCCTTTAGGCAATACATCATTGACAACAACCCCTGTTGCATCATTTGGCCCATTATTTGTAATGTTCAAAGTCCAAACTACCATATCCTCATAGGATATTGCATTTTTATTGATTGATTTTAGGATTTTGTTGTCTATTTTTGGAAGGACATTGAAAACAGTGCTATTGGTAATTGCCTTATAATAGTTATCTTCAAAGTGTTTTGCTGTAACATAATATTTTCCAGGTTTCAAATTGGTTAAATTATCAGACACTTCACCCAAATAATCGGAATTTAAAGTGTCATTATATACAACTGTTCCATCTTCGTGTTTTACAGTCATTAATATTTCCATATTATATTCACGATCGTCCTGGTACAATTTACCACTGTTTGTAGCTCCAGAAACAGGATTTTCACCATCGATTTCAATTTTATCAAAATTGGCTGCGTTATAAATTGCATTTGATACATCTAGATTATCATAATCTGCAATATTATTCCCTCCAATGATTACTGATTGGATATTTTCTACATCACCATAGTAAATATCATGAGCTGAAATAGGTAAATGATAAACCCATGCCTGGTTCTGGTATAGGGTATTGTTTTTTAATTTAAATTCAACGCCATGTTTGTCAAAGTAAATTGCACTACCATTTCTTGCAGTATTCAACTTAAAAACATTGTTTTGAGCTAATGCCTTGGTACTGTTGATGTAAATAGCTCCTCCTAATCCATCATCCAGTTTAGTTACATCAGGTATAGCTTCATTTGCAATGAATTTTGAGTTTTTGACTGTTGTATCTTCCCCTTTTATGAATACGGCCCCACCATCAATATTTGCAATATTCCTGTTAAAATCTGAATTAATAATTTTGACATTATTCGCTTCAATATTGACAGCACCACCATACCTTGATGCGTAATTGTCATCAAATGTTGATTTTTCAATTTTGATATTGAAACCATCCAATTTAACTGCACCACCCAAAGGTGCTTTATTGCCTTTAAAAACACTATTTGTAATATTTAAATCCATGAAATCCTGGTAATCTAATAAAATTGATACTGCACCACCGAATACATTGGCTGTGTTGTTAATCAAAGTACAGTTGTTTAAATTACCTGAAGCATGGTATGTCAAAGCTCCCCCATGGTCTGCAGTATTATTAATGAAGACGCAGTTGTAATATGAAGAACCGTTTCTAACACATCCTGCTCCAGCATGGCCTGATCCATCTGAAGTTATTACTATGTTATTTTTGAATATGCAGTCACGGACAACACCATATGATGGTTCTGTATCCAAACCTATTTGTACTGCTCCGCCGCACACCGCTTCGGGTCCTTTAATATAATTAGAATCAAAGATACAGTTTGTGATTTTAAAATCATGACTAAAAGCACCCACTGCACCGGCAGCAATTCCTGCACCATTTTTTGTAAAGTTACAATTTTTTATTGTTAAGCCTAATGAGGTTTCGGCCTTGTAAGGTGTTTGTATTGCACCTGAAGTTAGTTTAGCATAGTTATTTTCAAAAACGCAATTATCGAACGTGACAAACTTCGCTGAAAGGCTGATTGCGCCACCACGATTATCAGTGTATCCATTAATAAATTTTAAATTTTTAAATGTTGACTGTGCTCCTCCAGATGTAATTTTAAATATTACTGTTTTGTTTTTCCCGTCAAAAGTTGCCTGTGATGATGAAGTAAAAGTTAACTTCTTTGATAAAGAAATTGTATCTCCACCAGTTGAAATGAAATTTCCGCTTAATTTTATTGTATCTCCACTACTTGCACTATTTATCACCTTCTGAATATCACCAAAAGTACCCCCATCCAATGAATGGGATTTTGCTTGCAATACATCATTTTGCCCTGTATATTCAAGCATCAATTTATTTTCATTCGTATTTTCAAGTATTCCATTTTCGTGAGAATTTTCCAGCTTATCTCCTACATCTACATCCAATCCTATTTCGCCACTCTCATTAAGCTCTACAGCATATGCTTGATTAATGTCAACTCCCAGTGAAGTAAACATTAAGCAAATGAACAGCAATGAAATGAGGAAAGGTTTGCTAATAATCATCTTTTGAATATTTTCTAACATTCTAATACCCCTATCGAGGACATATCATACTATTAATTAACAAAAGCTACTAATCAGCAATTAAACTTTTTATTTTGAGTTTTTATTTGAAAAGAATAAAGCATGTCATGAAATTTTAAAAAATAACTTTAATTAAAAAGCAATCTATTAATTAGATGCCTTACACAATTAATTTTTAATCAAATTAATTGCCCTAACTAAAGAGTTATTTTCCAATTTTATGAAAAGAAATATACTTTTTCAAATCAGTACAAAATTTAACTGAAAATAAAAGATAATCTCTTTAAATCCTCAAAAAATCTATTAAACACCAATATATTTAAATTTATTGTAATAAAAGACTTAAATTTCTTAAAATAAAAAAATATTTGATTTAAAAGGAAATATAATAAACTGGATTAATAAAAATATTTTAGTTATGAAATTTATACATTAATAATAATTAACATTAAGGACAATGAAAAATGAAAAAGGAAATTATTATATTAATAATGGCTCTATTAATAATTGCTCCGGTTATACAGGATGTATCCGCATCTAAAACCGTATTTATAACTTCGGACAATATTATAGACCATGATCAAGATGTGAGATTATTAAATTCACTTAAACAGTATATAGAGGAAATAAGTGGAGGAGAATTACAAGTAATTGTTGACAATCAGGCCCCTGGAGCTGGCGAAGGATGGCGGTCAATAAATGTAACAAGTGACGTGAGCGTCGACATTGCCGCATCGGATGCTGGAAATTATTATCAGCTGGCTTCAGCAACAGTCAATACTGATAAGCAGATTGTTTTTGTAAATATAGGCAATTATGATTTGGACAACCATACAAACTTCCTTAGAAGAGCATGGGACGATAATTATTCTAATGAATCACTTGCGGGAATGCACGACCCTGGAACATTCCTTAAAAATGCGGGAATATACTATATCCAACCGACTAAAGAGTTCCCAGACAATGTTGAAGACGGGGTTTTATCAAAATATGATGAAAATATGAACCGCCAAATGGCTAAAGAAATCGTGGACATCGTTAACGGATACGGAAACTATTCAAAAGTCTTAAGTGATGAGTTAATAGTGACAAATAAATTATCACCACAAGGAATGGCAGACGCAAGCAAAATGCTTATAGCAAGCGGAGACAAAGAAATGAAAGGACCATACGGATCATATTCAACTCCCCAATTACTTTACCAGACCAGTGCCTACTTAAATGGTGATGGAATTGACATACCTAAAGAATATGACGGTCCTGAAAACCCATTAGGCATTTCATTATTAACCAAAGACACCTATTCCATCTACGATTACTTCAATATGGCCGGAATCGTTAAAAATTACATGGACGCTAATGGAAGGGCACCTGATTCAATTGAATACGAAGGAGCTCATATCGGATATTATGACTTAATGTATAACTTTGCTAAGATAACCCAAAGCCATACTGATGCACAGCATATGGGCTTTGAAAGCGAATATCAGTTTGATAAAGTTAACGATTCAATATTATTACACATTTTCCCATTTGTTTTAATATTGTTAGTGCTTTTCGTTGCTTACAAATTTTATAAAAAGATTAGAAGAAGATAAACAAGGATAATAAATTAGATTTAACGAGGAAAAAATTATGAAAAGATATGTATCAGAATTAATAGGGACAATGGTTCTTGTTCTATTCGGTTGCGGAAGTGCAGCCATAGCAGGACAAATGTTAGGTACCGTTGGAATTGCACTGGCATTTGGATTGTCCATTGTCGCCATGGCTTATGTGATTGGAGACATCTCCGGATGTCACATCAACCCTGCCGTTTCAATCGGTATGTGGATTGATGGAAGATTAGAAACAAAAGATTTGCTTGCATACATTGTATTCCAATGTATAGGTGCAGTAATCGGTATTGCTCTTTTAGCGGTCATCATTAATTCCGCCCCAAGTCTTGGAGGATACATGGCTACCGGACTTGGTCAAAACGGATTTGGATCTGCATCCAGCGTAGGTTTAGGTGCTGTTGGAGCAATAGTTGTTGAAATCATTTTAACCTTTGTATTTGTATTTACCGTCCTTGGTGTTACTAAAAAAGCAGAAAATGCAGCTGTTGCCGGAATTGTTATCGGTTTAACACTTGCATTTGTTCATATCATGGGAATTCCATTAACTGGAACTTCCGTAAACCCTGCACGTAGTTTAGCACCTGCACTGTTCCTTGGCGGCCAGGCTTTACAACAAGTTTGGGTATTCATTTTAGCACCTGTTGTCGGTGCAGTCATTGCAGGTTTATTATACAAGGGATTAACTTCAGAGGATGCTTAAATCCTCTCACCTTTCTTTTTTTAAATCCTAATACTTCCAACGTAAGTGTGGCCTTTAATATCCTTAAAATCAGTTTTTTTGAAAAATTCAAATGTATCCTCATTAGCCACATACATATGCGCTAAAGCTATTCCGACATCGATTGAATTCCATTTCTTAACGAATTGCCGTTTAAAAAAATTAGGTTTCACCTGATATACATCAAAACCATCGTCCGAATGCTTGAAATACCAAGGCTGTGAGTTAATGGATGATGGGGCAAGCTGTGCGGGAATTAATTGTTCATCTTCTACATCAGAGATTTTAGATAGGCTTTTTCTTTTGAATTTGTCTCTGGTTCTAGTGAAATCATTAGACTTGCCGAAAGCTATTGAAATTACAAAATCAGAATTCTTTTTCTTGGGTGAAGCCAGACCTACCCAACAGTTACCTACATCAATGCTTTGAAGATACAGACAAAGCTGTTGGAATATGAAACCCATATCCACATGATTTTCTTTTTTGTCAGTGTATATTGCCAAATAATATGGAGCGGAAAATCTTGCAAGGTTATTGACTTCATCAATTGTCATGATATCATAACTGTAACTGACGCCCCCATTCAAAAGTTTAATGGAGTTCATGAACTCATGAATCAAATCCATATCAATCTCTTCGTCCAGATAGTTCCTACAAGACTTTCTGATGTAAATCTGCTTTTCTAAATTCATTATTCTTATTATAGAGTTAATCCTTATTAAACTTTAAATAATATCTTAAAGATACATTATATATAAGGTGAATATATGAAAATTGTTATCGCAATTGGAGGATCCATTTTACTTAAGGAATATGACTGTAAGAAATTCCAGGCATATGGTGCTATCTTAAAAGATTTAGCTAAAGAACACGAGTTATTTGTTGTTGTAGGTGGTGGAAAACCAGCTAGGGAATACATAAGCGTAGTTCGTGACTTAGGAGCTGGCGAAGCGCAATGTGATGATATTGGAATTGAAGTTACAAGAATTAATGCAAAATTGATGTTGGCGGCACTTGGTGATGTGGCATATCAAAGAGTCCCTCACAATTTCCAGGAAGCGCTTGAATTTTCAGCAACTGGCAAAATAATTGTTATGGGTGGAACTGAACCGGCACACAGTACAGATGCAGTCTCAGCAATTCTAGCGGAATACGTTCAAGCGGATAAGCTCATCAACTTGACTTCTGTCGATGGAATGTACACAAAAGACCCTAACAAATTTGATGATGCTGAACTTGTCCCTGAAATCACTGCAACCGATTTGCTTGAATTTTTAAGCGGCAAGGATGTTAAAGCTGGAACTTATGAGTTCTTTGACACAACTGCAGTCCAAATGATTAAAAGATCCGACTTGGAAACTGTTATTACTAACGGTTTTGAGCCTGAAAACTTAATCAAAGCTGTCAATGGTGAAAAAATAGGAACCAGAATTATCAATGAATAGGTGATTTAGTGGACAATCTTATCGATATTGGCTTAAATCTAATGCATTCCTCATTCAAAAAAGACAGAGTGGAAATCATTGAAGAGGCTAAAAAAGTTGGTGTCAACCAATTCATAATCACAGGAACCAATGTTCATTCCAGCCATATGGCTGCAGAATATGCTTCAAAATATCCTGGAACTTTATTTTCAACATCAGGCGTTCATCCGCATGATGCCAAAACATGCAATGGACACACCATGTTTGAACTTGAAAAAATAGCTAAAAAGGATTGTGTTGTAGCTATCGGTGAATGCGGTCTTGATTATAATAGAAACTTTTCACCGCAGGACCTTCAGAGAAAATGGTTTGAAGCTCAAGTTGAAGTTGCTGAAAGGACTGACATGCCCCTGTTTTTACATGAAAGGGAAGCGCACAATGATTTATATGATATCCTGAAAAGACATGACAGCGTTGTTGAAAGGTCTGTAGTCCACTGTTTTACCGGAACCAAACAAGAAGCACAAAATTACGTTGATTTAGGTTGTTTTATTGGTGTTACCGGATGGATTTGTGATATGAAACGGGGAAGGGATTTGCAAGAGGCTGTAAGCGCAATACCTCCCGAAAAGTTAATGATTGAAACAGATGCACCGTTCCTAATACCAAAAAACTTTGACAAAAAGCCTAAAAAGAACAGAAATGAACCAAAATATTTACCTCACATCCTCGAAACAATTGCGCTCTGCATGGGAATGGATGCAGAAGAACTTGCAGTTCAAGTTACTAAAAATACTAAAGAATTCTTTAAAATATAAGGAGATGAAAAAATGGCAGTAGAACCTCATAAACATTGCCCGATTTGTGGAACCCCAATTCCTCTAAATGAACTTGTATGCTCACCGGATTGTCAAAAAGTCTGGGATGCAAGAT
This sequence comes from uncultured Methanobrevibacter sp., assembly GCF_902770715.1. Classification (GTDB taxonomy): domain Archaea; phylum Methanobacteriota; class Methanobacteria; order Methanobacteriales; family Methanobacteriaceae; genus Methanocatella. The sequence goes on from NZ_CACXTS010000024.1 coordinate 27,315, forward strand.
TAAACCAAAGAAAAAGATCACAAATAATCTTATATGTAGTTATTGCAATCTTTTTAATAATTTGGGCAGTAATGACTTTCATGAAATAGTGATAAAATGATTTTAACTTCAGCAAATACACTCGCCAATAAAGAGATAATCGACTATAAAGGATTGGTTACTGGAGAATCTTTAATTGGTGCCAATATTTATAAAGATTTATTCTCCGGTGTGCGGGATGTTGTAGGTGGAAGAACATCAAGATATGAAGAGGAACTTGAAAAAGCAAGAGACATCGCTTTAGAAAGCATGAAAGAAAAAGCAGAAAATTTGGGAGCCAATGCAATTATAGGCCTTAAAATTTCTTATGATAATCTGGGCGGCACTATGGGCAATACCATACTCGTAACTGCATATGGCACCGCTATAAAATATGAATAGCATGAACATTAAAAATCATGAAAAGATGAAATATATCCGAGAGGCATTTATATGTATCTTAACTGGTACCTTAGTTGGCCTTGTAGTATATGGATTTTTTCTACATTTCAATATTGCTATTTATGGGTGGAATCTAGGCTTGATTTTCGCCCCATTGGCGGCAGGTTATGTAGAAACCATATTGGCCAATAGATTTATAGGTGAAAACATAGGTGCTATTAGTGCCTTTTTCCTTTTTATATATACAACATTCTACAGCTTTATATTGAAAAACCCGACATTAGGGTTTAATATTATAACTATCGGATCAATAGCTGTGATTTTACAGGCAGCATTTCCAACAGCCGTTAACTATATACTATTTTCAATAGGCTTTGGAATAATATCCTACTTCTCAGGAATCTTCAAAAAGATTACCAATCATGTATATAATCTGATTTTAGGATATTATGAAAAATATGTACTTAAAGAGCCGCATATACTTGATTTAGAAAGAATTGAAGAAAAGAAGTCTTATGAAGTCCCAACATTCAATGAAAAAGAAAGCAATGAAAGAATAAACAGTCTAGATTTTTATTTTATGACAAGCACCGACCTCATCACTATGAAACATGAAAACATAGGAATATTCAATACACATGTCATTATAGAAAAATATAAAAGATTAAATCTAACTCCACAAGAAATAGAAAATAAGGCATTGTACGAACTTAAAAAAGGAAAAGACGAATGTTTAATAAAACTAAGTGAAGAAATCAAATCCGCCGGCGGCAATGGTGTGATCGATTTGGAAATCCAATATGGTCTGATAGGTCTTGGAGGAGATAGTTTTCAAATAAACGCAATAGGAATTGGAGTTAAATTATTCTCATAGGTGATATTATGAATCCAGAAGATTTTATAGCACAATTAAGTCAAGAAGCAGGCATTGATGCTAATCAAGCCGCAAGCGTAAACGGAATTTTAGAAAGCACCTTTTTAGCTGGAAACAAAAACAAAGACATGATTACCAAGCTAATCAGTGAGAAGTTAGGTGTCGATCAAGCACAAGCAAACATGATTTATGATGTCGCTGTCGGCCTTCTTGCTACTGGTGTTCTAAGCAAAATAAAAGGAATTTTCAAAAAATAAGAGGATTTTAATCTTCTTATTTTTTAATATTGGAAGTGAAAAAAATGGATGGTGAAGGAACAATTATCATACCGATTGATATATAATTGCTCTAATATCCCCACTTTTGGGACTAATTTATGGAGCCATATTATTTTACTACAAAAAAGAGGTTCCGTTATACCGCAAACACGGTAGATACATCATATACCTTGCAATATTGGTATTTGTTATTGGTGTGATATCAGTAGCTACCGGAATAATTAAAGTATAATGAGTTAATCTATAACTCATTTAATCTTTTTTTAAATTCTTCATTATTCTTGCAGTTGGCAATAGCCTTTTTCAAGATGTCTTTTTCTTTATCAACGCTGCCCTGTTTTTGATAGATTCCTATAATGGCTTCGTATGCTTTTTGGGAATCTGGCAGGACAAAAATAACTTGCTTGTACAATTCCAAAGCTTCATCCAATTTGCCGGATTTCTCAAGATATTGGGCTTCATTCATCATGTTTTTAATATTGTCAAATTTGCCCTCGCCTTTAGGCTTTATTTTTCCTTCAACGTTTTTTAACTTATCAAAAATACTTCCTGCCTTATCGGCATCAAAATTTTCTCCAACTTTTCTCTCTCCACTCATCTTATCACCCTATGGTAATACTCCTAACATTTTCAATGCCATGTATAACACCAATATTGAAAATATGATCTTTAACTTTTTTTGAGGTACTTTATGTGCCATTTTAGCTCCAAGTGAAGCCATTGGCACTGAAAAACATGCAATCAAAACAAAATTAATAATACTTACATAACCAATTGAATATGGGAATGTGCTGACTCCCCAACCAGAAACCATATAAGATAAAAACCCTCCAATTGCGGTTAGGCTAATGAATATTGAAGAAGTCCCAATAGCTTCTATCATTGAAAATCCAAGAAGCGCAGTTAGGATTGCTATCAAAAATATTCCGCCGCCAACACCTAAAAGCCCTGATGAAAATCCAACGAGCAAACCTATAATTCCAGTTGAAATTAAATTTAAAGGAATTTTGGCTTCTTCCCGTTCCTTATTAATGTTGACAATATTATTTACTGTGATGAACAATAGCAAAAGGCCGAAAATAATCTCCAAGATTCTTGAAGGCAAGGCTGATGCCACAAAACCTCCCAAAACACCACCAATAAGACCAAAAATACCCAGCCTAATACCTGGCTTTAGGATATTGTCCATGGTTCTGGTGTGTCTGTAGGCGCCGCTTAATGCTGTAGGAACGATAATGGCTAAACTGGTTCCAAAAGAAATCAAAATTGCAAGGTCTGGTGCCACTCCAATGTATTTTAACAGAAAGTACTGCAAAGGAACAATTAAGAATCCTCCGCCAACACCTAAAAGGCCAGATGCAAATCCGGCGCATATACCTATTAAAATCAGGCCTATGAAATATTCAATTGGAAACATCATGATTAAAATTTTGTATAGTTATTATAATTATTACTTTTGGCTATCAATAATTTAAAATTAAAAAAAGAAATCATATTACAAATTATTTTCAGCATTTAACCTTTTTTCGTTATCCTTTATATTGCAGTATACCGCACCAATACCAAGATATTGAGTCGCAAATATCAAAACACCTAAAAGCATCCATAATAGAAGGTCAATCCCAAAAAATTCAGGCAAATTGTTTTGGATGAATGTCAGAATTACAATTGCAACTACAATGGAAGTCAAATCTCTTGCATAATGCCTCCATCCAAACAGTTCAATGCTTCTATAAATAGCTTTGAAATTAAATGCGCTAAATAAACTTTTAGTGTCCGCCAATCTGGCCAATCCAATCTCTCCAAAAAAGTTAGAAACATAAAATACAATTGCACTTAAAACAAAAAAGATTATCGAATGAACCGGATTGTGTATAAAAAACAAATGAAGTGTTTGATCGAATTTTAATAGCATTTCTTCTAAATTAAACAAAGGAAATCCAAAAAATGAAGCAATATAATTCAAAATAAATATTTGAAAAGTGATATATATGGCATAAACGATTGATCCTTTAATTCCAAAAAGGAAAACCTCCTTTGGCATGATTTTTGGCAATCTATAACCATGGTTGATTCTATCACGCGTTATTGACAATCCATATCCAGTTAACAACATCGAAATAAACGCAGTAATTAACCCTGCCCCCATAAAACTAAAGTAAAGGTCAACATAAGCAGAAACTAAACCGATAATAAACATTAACACGGATATGAATACAAAAAATGGAATATTATAACTGCAATATTTCCATACCTTCTTTAAGCTATACAAGGGCATAACTACTCACCATTTACAAAATTATTTTTAAACAAACATCATTTATTTAAAGTATTACTAATTAAATTATTGTTAATGAAGATTAATAAAACTATATTATTTGGATTTTTATTCATATTTCTTGCAGGAATAATTTTTCTGACAAATATTTTAAATCCGATTATAAGACCTATAACCTATTTATTTTTAATGGGATCCTCAAAAGGAAAGGACATCATGTTTTTCGGTATTTTAGGACTATTCCTAATTTTATCCCAAGTAATCAACAAAAAAATTGATGTAAACAAATATCTGAAAATTTCAATAATTATCGGAACGGTTTTATTAGTTTTAGGCATACTTTTAGAAATCATATTTAGACTGCAGATGGGCATTAAACTCAACACCGTATTCTGCGCCATGTCTAACACAATGAGCTCTACAAGCATTTTGCATACCCATTTGTTAAAGTCCATTTTGGGAGCACTTCTAAGTCAAATAATTGGACCGTTCATTCAAAGCGACATCAACACAGGCGTTGGACTATATTCATACATTCCAAGTGCCAGTTTTTTAGTGATATTGCTGATTCCTGTCTTATTCATTGCATTGGTCTTAGCTATTCAAAAGCGCCCATGGGTTACAACCTTCCTGATCGCTTTCTTTTCAAGCTGCCTTCTTATCGGAGCAATTGATGGTGGAATGTGGGGAACCCCTGCACTCGTAGGTATTTTAGGACTTTATTTGGTTTATAGAAATGGATATTACATAAACTACATTGTTGGCACAATCCTTAAAGATGAAAAATTGCTCAAGGACAACGAATCAATACAGCCAAATTACAGGAATAAGGGCTTGAGTGAAATCAAATACCTGTTTAATCGCCTTTTTCCTTATATAGTCGTTTTTGTCGTTATAGCTTTAAGATTTACAATAGCTCTTGCAGGTGCAGAGCCTGACTACTATACTGTTGAAATCGCAAATATCACAGATGACGTCGATTTCGCAGACATCCCAATTGAAAAAATAAGCAACGGCACATATCACGTAGATTCATCATACAACGAAATGGAACTGCTCAACGATTTAAGAGTGCCATTGAATAATTCCTGTGACTACTACACGGTTTCATGGAATGCATATTCCTATTTAAAGTGATTTTATGAAAAAGATTTATCTTATTTTGCCAATCCTTGCAGGAATAATGTTTGGGTCAAGCGGCGTTTTTGTTCGAACATTAACTCAAAACGGAATCGATCAAACAACACTTCTCTTTTTAAGGTTTTCAATAGCAGTTATCCCAATATTGATGGCTATTATCTTAACCGACAAGGAACTATTCAAAATAGATTTAAAGGACATTCCTCTGTTTTTAGTCTGTGCAGCCTGCATCATAGGACTTAATTTATGCTATAATGAATCAATGAACACCGTGCCGTTATCACTGGCGGCTGTTTTGCTGTCCCTCGCACCAATTTATGTATTAGTATTCGCTTATGTCTTGTTTAGAGAAAAAATTACGGCAAATAAACTTATTTGTATGGCGTTAGCCATTTTTGGATGCGTGTTGATGACTGGAGTTCTTGAAAGCGACATTTCAAACATCCCTCTATTTGGAATTGCCTCAGGCATCGGTGCGGGACTGTTCTGGGCAATCTATCTGATGGCATCTAAAAAATCTATTGAAAACGGAAAGCATACCTTTACAATTCTTATTTATTCAATCATCTTCATTTCAATAGCTTTGATTCCATTTACCGATTTCGGCCAAATAAATAATTTTATTTCAATCAATCCCCCTCTAGTCATAATATTTTTAGTCATGCACTCAACATTTTCATTTGCCCTGCCCTATATCTTTTCAACTGTGAGCTTGAACTACATAGACTCAGGAGTATCTTCCATATTGCTATCCGGCGCCGAACCATTCGCAGCATTGCTTTTTGGATTTATATTTTACACAGAGATTCCGACACTGCTGATGTTTTTAGGATTTTTATTGACAATAATGGCCATGATGATGTTAAGCCGAAAAGAAAGTACCGCCTAAACTAAATCTAATTCCTACTATGAGTAAAAGAAAGCAAGCACCACATTTTCAACAGATGCTTTTTACCATATGGATACGTATGAATATAATATTCCTCTTTTTGCTTCACATTCAACTATCAAAAATGTAGGGCGTGTTAAAATTTGATTTAACAGAATAAAATCAAATTAATTTAAAGCCCTTTTTTACAAAACCTTATAAATTTTAAAAATAAATCTTAAAATATGATTTACAGCATTATCATACCTACATATAATGAAGAGGAATACCTCCCAGTTCTATTGGAGAGCATAAAAGAGCAGGACTTTGACGATTATGAGGTCATTGTTGCTGATGCCAACTCAACTGACAGGACCAGAGAAATTGCGGAAGAATACGGTTGCATCGTAGTTGATGGGGGACTTCCGGGAGTAGGTAGGAATAATGGTGCGAAAGTTGCAAAAGGAGAATATCTGCTATTTCTAGACTCCGATTTGCAGCTTACTGAAGATTATTTAAGAGATGTATTATATGAATTCCAAATAGAAAATGTGGGAATAGCCATTACCCAAATGAAGCCACTGTCCAATAAGGTTCAGGACAAAATATTCCATGATTTTGCAAATTACTTCATGATCAGTGTTGAAAAAATCAAGCCTCACGGTGCAGGCTGTTACGGAATCATTGCAAAAAGGGAATTGCATGAAAAATGCGGAGGCTTTGATGAATCCCTGACATTTGGTGAAGATACAGATTACATCGAAAGATTAGCTAAAGAAGAGCGCTTTAAAGTTCTTAGAAATGCCAAAATTGGTGTTTCAACAAGAAGACTTGAAGAAGAAGGAATCACTACCTTAATACAACAATACGGAAAAAGTACAGTTAATGACTTTTTAGGCAGAAGAAGTGAAGCATCCGATTTGAATTATAATTTTGGCCACGGTCATGAAAAACTCACAACAACAAAACTGTCAAGACTTGAAAGAGGGGTTGAGAGAATTAATAGCGTTAAGGAAACTTATGACAACTCCATCCAAAAGATTAACTCAACAAGATCCCGATTTAAAGTTAAAAAGATAAGGGACAGGAAAGTAGTGTTCTACTGCGTTTGCGGTGAGGGAATGGGCCATGCCATAAGGACAGGAGTGATAGTTGACAAGATTAAGGATGACTATGACGTTTACCTCTTTTCAAGCGACAGGGCTTATGAATACCTGAACTCCAAATTCGATAACGTGTATAAAATCGGAGGATTCAATACAGTATACATCAACAACAAGGTAAACAATTTAAGAACCCTCTCAAATGCCCTGAAAAGAAATCCGACAAACATGAAAGTGGGATATGAAAAGCTATACAAAAAGGCAAGAGAACTTAGACCGGATGTCATTGTAACTGATTTTGAAATATATGCTACCGTTGTCTCAAAGCTTCTCAACATTCCTCTGATCAGCTTAGACAACATCCATATGATGACACAAACCAAAATTGACTATCCTAAAAATCATTATGCTGAAATGATTAAGGCGAAAGGCGTGGTTAAGACTTACGTCGTGAAGCCGAAAGTGCATATCCTAACCAGTTTCTTCTATCCGAAAATACGTCCTGGAAAAAATGCAGTGCTTTATCCGCCAATCATACGTGAGGATATCCTTAAGCTAGAGCCGACTGAAGGCGAGCATGTTGTCGTTTATCAGACAAGCCGTGAAAGCGTAAAGCTTGTTGAAAGGCTAAAATCCCTCAAAGACGAGAAATTCATAGTTTATGGATTCAACAAAAACGAAGTGGATGAAAACTTGACTTATAAAGAGTTCAATGAAGACGTATTTTATGATGATTTGGCTTCATCAAAAGCGGTAATCTGCAATGGAGGATTTACGTTCATTACAGAAGCTATATGTCTTAAAAAACCTATTTATTCAGTTCCTGCAATTGGAAACTTTGAGCAAACATTAAATGGATTTTACGTTCAAAAATTAGGTTACGGAGAATATCACGAAGTAATGAGCGCTGAAAGAGTTAAAGAATTTTTAACTAGACTTCCAAAATATTCAGAAAGGCTTAAGAAAGTTAAAAAGACAAATAATGATGGAATCGTTCGTGAATTGAAATACAGAATTGAAAAATACTCAAGGTGATAAAAATGATAACTTGCAGCGTTTGCGGACATTTGAATGACCCTTCAAATGCAATATGTGAAGAATGCGGATCCGATTTGTCCGACAGTCCTGACTGGGGCGTGGACTTTGATGATGAAATGGACTATGAAGATGATTTTTGAGGATGGCGAATGACAAAACAATGCTTTTACTGCAGCTATCCTAACAATGATGATGCGACACGATGCATTAACTGCGGGATGGAACTGAAAAGATATTGGGATAAGTCCGGTGGAAAACCGCAGCTTGTCGATGAACGTGAGCGCAAGTAATCTTTAATTATTTTATATTAAATTCGTCATCGGGAATGTGCATATTTGTTAAGAAGGCATTAGTTATGCTAAATTTTTAATTAGATTAATGAATAGAAATTATATTGAAAATGTAATTAATATGGGTGATAAGATGGTTATGGATTTGACAGATATCGGAATTGAAGAAGGACAGAAATATGAGGGGATTTACACTACTATGAGCAAGGATGGTGTAAAAAATGCCGCACCAATAGGAATTGTATGCAAAGGCAAGGACAAACTTGGATGCAGATTATTTGTCGGTACCACAACCCTGAAAAACATTATGGAAACACGGAAATATGTTGTAAATATTACTTTTGACCCCATAAATTTTGTTAATTCAACAATAGGAAACTTGGATATTGAAGAGTTTACTGATGATGATGACATTGCAATATTGAAAAATGCAGAAGCATATATCATTTGTGATGTCACAGACATTAGAAAAATGGATCCGATTAAAGACCATGTAACCTCAAATGGGGAAGCATATATCATAAGCAGTGATGTTGTAGAAATCGTCAAAAACAATCCCTGCGCTAAGGCTTTAAATCGAGGAGTATTCGCGCTTTTGGAATGCCTTACAAACTATACCCGACTTGACCTTGTGAGTAAGGAACAGCAGAATTATTTTGTCGGAAGGTTTAATGAAAACAATCGTATGATTAAAAGGGTTTCCGGAGAGGATACGATAAAAGCCATGGAAATTCTTAAAAACAGTATGATAGAAAAGGGTTTCGATGTTGAATAGGCCTGATTTTACCTTTAATTCTAGTTGATTACCTGATTCGATGCTGAAGCCAAATTATATAGAAACGGAATCTAATTGGATGAATCACTCCAGTCATCACACTTATCAACCATTTTAACTAATCTTTCATGGAATCTGCAGTAGTATTGGGTGCAAAGTCCAATGTCAAATTCCACATGTTTGCAGTTATAGCATTCTTTTTCAATGGTATTTCGCAAAAAAATCATCCTTTCTTTAAAAATTAAAAAAAATTAGAAATAAATAAAAAAATGTTTGATTAATCAAGTATTGGCTTAGAATACTTCAATTAATCAATATTGGATTATTATTTTTTAGAACAATCGGGACTATAAAGTTACGCCCATTTCTAATTGTTCAGTCAATTCTTTGTATCTGTTACGGATAGTTACTTCAGTAACTCCTGCAATGTCTGCTACATCTCTTTGTGTTTTTCTCTCACCGAGCAAAACGGAAGCAATATACAATGCAGCTGCAGCCACACCAGTAGGACCTCTACCAGAGGTTAATCCTTTATCCATTGCTTTTTCAATGATTTCAATAGCTTTGGATTGTGCTTCACCGGATAATCCTAACTCTGAAGCAAATCTTGGAACGTAATCTACTGGAGAAGTTGGTGGTAACTTGATGTTTAATTCACGGGTCAGGAACCTGTATGTACGACCTACTTCTTTTTTAGTAACTCTAGATACTTCTGCAATTTCATCTAAAGTACGTGGAACGTTACAACGCCTGCAGGCAGCGTATAATGATGCTGCTACAACTCCTTCAATACTCCTTCCTCTAATCAATTTGTTTTCTACTGCACTTCTATACACTACACTTGCAGCTTCTCTTACGCTTCTAGGAAGTCCTAATCTTGAGGAGTCACGATCAAGTTCACTTAATGCGAATGCCAAGTTTCTTTCTGTAGCACCGGAAATTCTGATTTTTCTTTGCCATTTTCTTAATCTGTACCATTGAGCTCTGTTTCTTGCAGGAATATCACGACCGTAAATATCTTTGTTTCTCCAATCAATCATTGTACTTAATCCTTTATCGTGGATTGTGTAAGTAATTGGAGCACCTACTCTTGTACGTTTGTCTCTTTGTTCGTGGTCGAATGCTCTCCATTCAGGACCCATATCAACAAGATTTTCATCAATTACCAATCCGCAACGAGCACATACAACTTCCGCTCTTTCATAGTCGCCAATTAATTCAGTAGAACCACATTCAGGACATACAGTTTGTCTGTCTTGATCAAAAACTTCTTCCTGTGCTTCAGCCATTGGTGTGTTTTTACGTCCTCTTGTTGGAACTTTTTCTACTTCTTGTGTCGTGGTCTCATCCTCCTTTTTTTAGTTTTTTTGGATTTTTGTTTTGATACAAATAGTTTTTCACCACAGTTTTTAGCTATTTCATCCCTATTTGCTGATTTGAATAATCTAATAGAGATATAGGGCTGCTTTGTTGGCCCGAATACATAGCCCACTTTACCAATTTTCTTTTTATTGCTGTTAAAGACAATGGCACCTGGTGAAGGTGTTTTGGTAGACCGAGCTATTAATTTTCCAGAATTTGCAATATGCAAACTTTTACCTAATAATTTCATAAAATCAAACTTAAAATCAAATCTGTATCATTTATATATTAAAAGAAAGTAGTATATAAAGGTATCGATACCTTTATATATAAATATTATATTATATTTAAAAGGTTTTCTATTTGAGTCCGACAATCTGTGCAAGTGTCTTGTCATTGGAGATGTCATCAATGATCTTGGCCTCTTTAATCTTTACACCCAATGTCGCAACCATGGTTTTGGTGAATAATTCCTTAGGTATTACAACCACACCGTTTTCATCTCCAAAAAAGAAATCGCCAGGATTAATTGTCTCACCCTCAATTTCAATCGGTTCATTTAAACTGCCCAAACCCAAAGCGGATCCCGCATTAGGACAGAAATTGCTTGCAAAAACGGGATAGTCCATGTATAAAAGTGCATCCAAATCACGGGCTGAACCGTATATCACAGTTGCCTTGATTCCATTGTCTCTTGCACATGTGGATGCAAGTTCTCCCCATATGGCTTTATCTTCACCATCCACTTTGAAAAATAGTATATCACCATCGTCAGCTTCATCGATTGCAATGGCAGAAGTTCCCCAATCATCACTGGCAGTTTCAACAGTGAATATTCTACCGAAAACCTTCTGGTTGTTAATCGGCTTTATTGAATTGAAGGTTCCCGGCCTTCTTGACACTGAGTTATAAGCATCTGAAACCTGACATGCTGAAACGGAATCCAAAAGGGAATATAAATTAATGTATTTTTCATAATTCTTGCCATTAAATTCTAAATCGTCAATTGTAACATCATCTAAATTAATTTTTTCTACATCAATACGTTTGTTTAAATTCTTATTCTTATTTAAAATGTCTTTTGGACTTATTGACATAACTTCACCAATCTTCTCATTCGTATACTATTTTATACCATATACTATATTTTATATATTAGTTTTACCAATAATTATAATTATAGTATTATAGAAATACTTGACATTATCATATACTCAAACGAGTTATTTACATTATTCATTATTATAATTATTATTAATTAATTCAAAGACAGGAGAAAACAATTATTAAGGAAAAATAAAGGTTAAAAAGTTTATATAATTTCAAATAAGCAATTAATATTAGAAAATAGTAAACCCTTAATAGTAGAACTGTCTGAATGTATTGGCTCTTTTTTTAGTGTATGATAGGTCTTATCGACTGACGAATTACATATGTTTATCGTATAATTTATGCAAATTTACCTACTAAAAATACATTAATTTTTAGAATTACATAAATTATCCCGATTAATAAGCTTAGGAGGCTTAAAAATGGGAAAAGGTGAAGAATTAACAACAACTAAATACTTAATCCATGCACAAATTACTGCTAATGGTATTGTGGAAAAACCAGATGTTGTTGGTGCAGTATTTGGGCAGACTGAAGGTTTACTCAGTAATGACTTAGATTTAAGAGAACTACAAAGAACTGGAAGAATCGGAAGAATTCAAGTTAACATCCACTCAAATAGTGGAAGAGCAAAAGGTGAAATCGTAATTCCATCCAGTTTAGACAGGGTAGAAACCGCCATTCTTGCAGCATCTCTTGAAACAATCAATCGTGTGGGTCCTTGTGAAGCTGAAATTCAAACCACAAAAGTTGAAGACGTAAGGGCTGTTAAAAGAGAACAAGTTGTTAACCGTGCAAAAGAAATCTATAAGAAAATGGTTGAAAGTGTCGGTCCAACCAGCATGAGAATGATTGAAGAAGTAAGAGAAGCTATGCGTGTTCATGAAATCTCAGAATACGGTGAAGATCGCCTACCTGCAGGTCCTAGCATCCACACATCAGATGCTATTATTGTAGTGGAAGGACGCAGTGATGTTTTAAACTTACTCAAATACGGCATTAAAAATACTGTAGCAGTTGAAGGGGTAAGTGTACCTCGCTCAATTGGAGAATTAAGTAAAAAAAGAACTACAACCGCATTTGTAGATGGTGACAGAGGCGGAGAACTTATCTTGAAAGAACTCTTGCAAATTGGTGACGTTGACTACATTACCCGTGCTCCAAAAGGAAAAGAAGTTGAAGACTTGGAAAAAGATGAAGTATTGGTTGCACTCCGTGATAAAGTTCCAACCGCACAATTCTTAGCTACAAACAACATCCTTAACGAGAACAATAAAAAAGAAAACAACAACAGGTCAAACGGCAGAAACAATAAAAAACAAAGATACAACAATAATCGCCGCCACCAAGAAGTTGTTGAAGAGCCGGTGATTGAAGATGATGAAGTAAGCTTAATGAAAGACATGCTTAAAGAATTCGAAGGATCTGGCAGTGGAGCTATTTTAGATGAAGCATTAAATATGACTAAAGAGGTTGAAGTGGAAAACATCTATGAAGAAATTAAGAATATAGATGGAACCGCAGATACTGTCATTTTCGATGGTGTTATCTCACAAAGATTAGTTGATGTGGCATCCGAAAAAGGAATAAACAAATTAGTCGCATTTAAAACAGTAAATATAGTTAAAAAACCACAAAACGTTAAAATTATTACTATAGATTAGAATTTACAAATGAGAATAGATCAATTCTCATTTCATATTTAAAAATTTGAATTGGAGGCAAAAAATGAACATTAATATGGAAAACTATTACAGTACTAGAAAAGATGTTTTCGAAAGGATACAAGACGCTAGCACTGCAACTAAAGTACTCATGTCTTTTATGATGGCATGTTTTACTGGTTTAATGGCACAAATCATTATCCCACTCCCATGGACTCCAGTTCCTATAACTGCTCAAACTTTTGCAGTATTATGTTCTGGTTTAATCCTAGGTAAAAAATATGGATGTTTAAGCCAAATATTGTATATTGTCTTAGGTATTGCATTTATCCCTTGGTTTGGAGGAATGACCGGCGGACTTGACGTATTTTTAGGTTCAACCGGAGGATTCTTAATTGGATTTATTATTGCATCATACTTTATTGGGGCAATAACCGAAAAATATGCTAAAGCACGTAGCTTTTCAAGAATGGCAGTTGTAATTGGAATTGCAAACTTTGCATTAATCTACATTCCAGGACTTGCCGGTCTTGCATTATGGTATAGCTTAACTCAAGGTGCAGCAATTGGTGTTGTTGACCTTTTAATGATGGGTCTTGTACCATTCATTGTAGGAGATATTGTAAAAATCCTAGGTGCAGCATCTGTTTCCAAGGTATTTTTACCAAAAGACTAAAAAGGTTTTTTAACCTTTCTTTTTTTTACTTTTTTTTGATTCATATGAAATTACTACTCAGAGGGCATCATCTTTTGTGCCTTAAAGGTTTTCAGGGTTATGGTTATGATGAGGATTTCACCAAAAACATGACCGAAATAAATAATCTAAGAAAATTGCCTGAAACAATAATCACTTTAACTAATTCTCCGGATGATATCTGCAAAGCCTGTCCAAATCTCAAAAACGATCTGTGTGAATGTGAAACACAGAATGAGAGAATTGTTAAAATGGATGAGGAAGTTTTAAAAAAAATTGATGTCACAAAGGAATACGAATCTGTTGAATTATTCGAAAAAGTCGATTTCATTTTTAATACAGAGAAAAGTGTATCTAAAATCTGTTTTAATTGTTTATGGCATGAAGAATGCCTATTTTATCAAAAATTACAAAATAACCGATAGATTTAAATACTACATGATAAAAATATATTAAATGTTGTATATAATGCAACATATATAGTCCCGTAGGGTAGTGGTAATCCTTCTAGGCTTTGGACCCGGAGACGGCGGTTCGACTCCGCTCGGGACTATTTACAAAAACTATTTTTTACTGATATTTTATGGAAAAGCTATTACTTATTGGAATTGATACAAGAAGTATGCTTAACAGTGCATTAAAGCTAGATTATGATGTATATTCTACAAGCTATTTTTCGACATCAGACGCACCCACCATCAAAAACCAAAAAATCATTTTAAATGAAAGCGATGGTGAAAGCTGTGGCATCTTTGAAGATCAGTTCAGTTCCGAAAATATTCTGGACATATCAAAAGACTATCTTGAAGAAGTTGATTACATCATTCCAATTTCCGGCGTTTCACCAAGTGACTTTCCAAGCAGGTACAAAAAGAAAATCTTGGGAAATACTGAAGTTGAAAATATTGAAAACAAATTCAATTTTTACAAAAAGATAAAAGATGAATTCTTAACACCTATGACTTTTAGGTTAACTGATATAGATGAAGCATTTGAAATAAGTAAAAATTATGAAGACATTCAATTTATTTTAAAACCCGTTCAAGGAAGTGGAGGGTATGACGTAACTCTTTTAGATAATATGGAAGATTTACAATTTAGTGACAATGAATTTATTCTGCAGGAATATGTAAGCGGAATCAATCTAAGTTCATCAGTATTGGCAAGCAAAAGTGATGCAAAAGCAATCATACACTCAAGATTGCTGAGTGAACATGACTTTGAAAAGAATAATAATTTTAGATACATCGGAAACATTGTCCCCCTAACAGATGAATCCATAATGGCTAACGTTAATGACATTGAAGGAATTATTGAAGAAATGAAAACAACATCCGAAATGTTGGCTCATAAATTCAATCTTATCGGATCCAATGGTGTCGATTATATTCTGAGTGAAAATGGATTATATGTAATCGAGATTAATCCAAGAATTCAGGGAACATTCGAATGTGTGGAAAAATCACTTGGAATTAATATGCTCGAAGCACACATCAAAGCATGCCAAGGAGAAATTATAGAAATTCCGAAACCGCAATATTATTCCTATAAAAAAGTAATCTACTCACCAGCAAGAATGAAATATGAAAAAATAGATTTATACAATATTTATGACCTGCCCCATATAGGTTCAATAACTGAAAAAGAAGAGCCGTTACTTACAATTATTGATAAAGATAAAGATTTTAGAAAATTGTTCGAAAAAGTAGAATTATCAAGCAAAATCGTAAATGACATTGCTAGAAAAGTCCAACAAGATGGCAAATAAATAAAATTACCCCTAATGTTATCATAAAAGTAGTAATAATCATTGCACGAGTCATCCAGATAAAAACTTTGGCTTTGTTATCTGGGTCTTTCATAAATTGGTCAATTGGATTTCTTTTCATTTTTACACCGTTTTCTCGAATTTCCAGTAATGAAAAATTTTTACAATAACTAAATTAAAATAACTGTTTTTAAAAATAAAATTAATTTGAGCTTTAAATAATAAAATAAATAAAAATAAAAGAAAATGAGAAGTAAAAGAGAAAAATTTAAGCTTCTGCATTTTTAGCTGCTTCAGCTGCAGCAGCAGCTTTTTCATTTTTCTCCATTGTTGATCTAATCATTTTCAATCTTACGAAGTTTTCCCTTTCCATTTCTTGGAGTCTCATATCAATATACTTTTCAGTATTTTGGAATCTTGGAATCATAATGTGTTCTAAAGCATTTACTCTACGTTTAGTAGCTTCAATTTCTTCAGCGAGTAGGAAAATAGTTTTTTCTACTTCACCAAGTTCAATTAAATACTTAAGAGATTCCTCGAATTTCTTTGCAGCTTCGTCTAATTGTATGGTTGTGTCAGAGAAACCATAACCTCTGTCAATAATGGACCTTTCTTCCATTTTTACATTAGTTACAGGCACTGCAACACCCATTACACTTCTTGATGTAATTTCTACATCAATAGATTCTTTAACAGATAATGCTGCTTTTCTAACAGCCAAATCACCCATAGCAATTTGAGCTTCAAGTAAAGCATCATTAGCTTCTTTTAGACTTAATTCTGCATTTTCACGAATACCTTTGACACGATCCAAGATATCAAAAAACTCTTTAATTAAAGCGTCCCTTTTCTCTTTGAGTAAACCATGCCCTTTAACAGCAAGTTTAGTCCTGTTTTTAAGAGACAATAATTCCATACGAGTTGGATTAATTCCATCTATAATATCTTGTGCCATTTAATCACCTACATTACTGTAATGAGATTAGTCATCTTTTGGAAGGTAT
>NZ_CACXTS010000025.1 GCF_902770715.1 uncultured Methanobrevibacter sp.
GTACGCCACGAGCCTAAACTCGTTCGACTTGCATGGCTTAATCGAATCCCAATAGCAGTAGCATCTGCCAGGATCAAACAGAATTGAACACATAACAGATCATAATAAGTCAATGAATATTATGAAGTACGCTAAAAATATAGACGAGAATACACAAAATTTGTAACAAATAATATTGTACTAATTCACCACATCTACAAAACCAACATCATACTTGAGAAAATTCAAGTACTCACGAATGTATAGCTACATGCGGAAAAGCAACCATCATAGTAAAAATTGTAGTATACAATAATACTTAGGTCATCGCCATAAAACATATAGCACATCTAATAGACAAAGGAATTTTATGAACAAAATCAATTAAAAAATATTGCAAAATAATATTAAAAATTTAAAAAAAAATTTTAATTCAATTTTATCAAAAATAAAGACACTATATAATTTGATTAATAAAAATATTTATTTAAATTTAATATTCAAAAAATAATTATTAAAACCTTGGAAAAAATAAAATACAAAAAATAATTAGGGAAAATAATAAAATAAAACAAAATTATGGAGTTTTAGAGCAATAAAATGACTCGGTGAAATAACTAGTATATAAATGTAACTATATTAATCTAATTTTTTGCGAATTACAGATATTATTCTGGTTAAGCTTCTATGCATCTTAATTCCATATTGCTCAACAATTTCAAAGCCAACTTCGTCAACCATCGGATTTAAGTCAACATAATGGGGACTTGCCATGCAAAGGTAAGCGTCATCTTTCATATTATCATATATCGCATGGAAAAATTCCTTGAAAATATCATCACCGTCAATATCTCCGGTCGATGTGGAGATGCCATAAGGCGGATCTGTAACCACACTAGCTACCTTCTCATACATTTTAAGTTCACGAACATCAAGATTGAAAGTCCTATAATCAGTAATTCCATAATAATCCAAATTGATTGATGTTCCGTTTTTCATTTTCCAATAGATGTCGGAACCTACGACCTTACATCCAATAAGTCCGGCTTCGATTAAGATTCCACCAGTTCCACAAAACGGATCCAATAATAATTCGCCCTCCTTAACCCTGGAGAGGTTTACCATGCACCTTGCTAACTTCGGATTCATGGAGCCCGGATAGAAAAATGGCCTTTTATGAGGTTTGCTTTCTTCAAAATGCTTTTTATTTAATTTGATTCTTTCAATAGCTATAAAAAACTTATCTTCAAATGCAACAATGCGCACTAATGATTTCGGTTTGGTGAGATTGACCTTTATATCATCACAGTTTTCAAGAATTAGGGAACCTGCCTTTCTTTCAGTTGCAACTGTGTCGATTTTGGCATGAAATCTCTTTACACGCACTGCAAAGCTTTCATCAATATATTCTGACCAGTCTATAGATGAGATGTCCCCTTCGAAATTATCTGCATCTGACCTTCTTATCAGTTCATGGATTTCATGAGTGTAACCCAATCTTTTTGTCAGTATTTCATAATACGGGTTTAGATTATCCTCCGAAATATTTTTCAGTACAATCAAACCTTCAGTTATCACTTCGATATCAGCAATGATATCCTCACATTCCATTACTGCATTCAGTTCTGCGAGGGGCAATTCTGGATGTTCCTGTGATTGTATGCATAATAATTCCATTAAATTCACCTAAAAATCAAAATAAAAATCATTTTTTAAATTTATCAAAATGTCTTTTAATTGCATTTTCGCTTGATTCATCTACATTACTTGAATCAATATTGGAAACTTGAGACTCATCTTCATTATAATTGAATTGAGGTTCATTATTCTCATAGTAATCATTTCCACCATATGAATAATCATCCCTTACTCTGTCATAATGATTTTCATTGGAATAGGGCCTTCTGGAATTGAAATCCTCATAAGGCTCATAGTCATATGTAGGCCTTTGCTGATGACCATCATCCATTCTCAAATTTTCGGGATAATACTCATAATCCCTTCTTGGAGCATTGTTTTCATGAGTTATAGGAGTAATAGGTTCAAATTCATCATAAAATTCGTTTCTTCCCAGATACTCATCATCATCAAGATAGTTTGCCCTATGATTTTGCGGATAATTAGGATTGAACTGCATAGGTTGCGGCTGGAAGTTCCTGAAGTTGACCATGTTGGAAAAGATAATCTCCTCAGCCTTTGAAGGGTTGGAAATATTTTTCAACTCCATCAGATTATTGTCATAGGCACTGAAAACGGATACTGAACCTACATTGAACAATCTTGCAATCAAATTTTGGGAAGAGTTGACATCTTGAATTGTTGAATATGGCATGTAGCTCTTTTTGGTTGATAAGACTCCTGACTTGATTATTATTCTTGTATCGGTTAATGTATACTCAAGAGAATACCATCCTATTAGCTGCCATATGATATATAATATTAAAATAAGAATGATAACAAAAACTGCTATTGCAGCATATCTAGTCAAAGGAAGTTTTATTTGTGAGATAAGATATACTTGCATTTTACCAATGGCTTTGATGACCATCGGTGAAACAAACAAAACAATAATTAATAAAACAGCACCATAAATAGCTTTTTTACAGCCTAAAAAAATGTTTGGTTTTGTTTTATAAAGTATTCTTTCATTAGGCTTATCATCATTTCTATTAAATAACATGATTATACTATTAGAATTTACTTTTAAATAAAGTTTTAGAAAAAAAGATTGTAAAAATAAGCCTCAGCTCGCCCATCATTCATCACCAATCAGAGCTCATAGGGTTCATCATCGGCTTATTTTCAAATAAGTTTAACCGAACATTACGCCGGCTTCAGTTTTGAACATTTCGTCTTCTTTGCTTTTGCTCATTACCTTATCGATAGCATCCATAAAGTCTGCTACGGTAATCTTATCACGTTTTTCACGAATTGCAAACATACCGGCTTCAGTACATACAGCCTTTAAATCCGCACCTGACAGCTCTTCGGTTATGTCTGCGAGAGAGTCAATGCTTACTTCATCATCCAATGACATGTTTTTGGTGTGGATTTTAAGAATTTCACGTCTTCCATCGACATTAGGAAGAGGAACTTCAATAAATCTGTCAAAACGGCCAGGACGTAGCAATGCAGGATCCAGGATATCCGGCCTGTTGGTTGCGCCGATAATACCGATATCTCCTCTTGATTCGAAACCGTCAAGTTCCGCCAAGAGCTGCATCAAAGTCCTTTGAACTTCCCTGTCACCGCTGGTTGAACTTTTAAGCCTTTTTGCTGCAACAGCATCAAGCTCGTCAATGAAAATGATTGCAGGAGCCTTTTCTTTTGCAAGCTCAAATACCTCACGCACAAGCCTTGCACCTTCACCGATGTATTTCTTTACGAACTCGGAAGCTACGATTTTGATGAATGTAGCGTTGGTCTCATTAGCAACGGCCTTTGCAAGCAAGGTCTTACCGGTTCCAGGCGGACCATATAACAATATTCCTTTAGGCGGTTCGATACCGACTTTTTCAAACAGTTCAGGTTCTGTCAATGGCAATTCAACGGTTTCCTTAACCTCTATGATTTGCTCTTCCAAACCACCGATTTTTTCATAAGTAATATCAGGTTTGGTTTCGATTTCCATTCCTGAAACATTAGCGTCTTTTTCTGATGGCAATATTTCAACAATACCGAATGTTTGTTGATTTAATGCTACCCTTGAACCAGGTACTAATAATTTTTCATCTAAAAATTTTGAGTAATTAACAAGAAAACTAGGTCCTGTACTACTTTTAACAGTCATTCTATTATCATCTAAAACTTCAGTAATAGTAGCTAACACTAAAGGTGGAGATCTAAATCTGTCTACTTCTGAACGTAATGATTTAGTTTCTCTCTCAAGTCTGATCTTTTCGTTTTCAATCAAGACTTTATCTTTCTCTAATTTCCTAACTTTCCACATTAAGTTACTTTTAGCTTTGGATTTTTCTTCTCTTAAATAATTAATTTCTTCCTGTAGGATTTCAACCTTTTCAATTAACTGTTCTTTTGAAGAATTTTCCAAATCGTCGAAATTATCCATGTGAATCATCTCCAGTTAGTGAATAAATTTTTCATAATTATTACTTTAATAACAATTTGTAACTTTAAAGTATTTAAAGGTATTCATTTTAACCCATACTAACAAATATTAAATAACTAATGATATATAATATTATATATTAATAAAAAGGAAACTGATTAAAATGGAATGCGAAATTTGTGGAAAACCTGTACCTGAACATAATCCAATTAGGGCAAAAATCGAAGGATCAGTTATGGTTGTATGTAAAGAGTGCTCAAAACTTGGAACAATCCAGAAAGCACCGCCAAAACCTAAATTCAGACAACAGCCAAAAGGCAAAAAGCAAAATGCAAACAGAAATAGAAACAGAAACTACTCAAGAAACGATGAGCCTACCGAAGAATTGATTGAAAATTTCGCTGGAGAAATAAGAAAGGCAAGGGAATCCAAAAAATGGTCCCGTGAAGATTTGGGCAAGAAAATCAATGAAAGGGTTTCAGTCATTACAAGAATTGAAACCGGAAAAATGACCCCTGACACTAAATTAACAAAAAAATTAGAGAAGGCTTTAAATATAAATCTTCTTGAAGAAATCAATAACGTTGATTTGAATCAGTTTATCAGCGGTTCCTCAGGCGAACGTACCTTAGGAAACGTGATGAGAATAAAAAGAAAATAGCTATTTTATATAGCTGTTTAATTTTTCATTTTTTATGAATCTGTCTTTTCCTTTTATTGTATAATCAATCAAACCATCATTTTTTGCTTTATTTGTTTTATAACTTTGGAATGGTTGGGACTCTTCCAGCAAGTCTTCCAACTTATCATACCATTCATATTCATCACTGACAACCACAACGTGAGCTGGAGGATGAATTTTCTTAATCTGCATTATGCTTAATGTGGTATCTTCTTTTACAAAAAATGCAATGGCGACATTGGATTTGGTTTTGAGTTTTGAATTAAGAATGCTTTCAACCAATGCGTCGGCAAAACCGGCATCTATCTGTTTTGGCTGAGATATTATATTCAGATTACCATGACGCTCTATATCTGAAATTGCATTAAATAATTTTGTATTGTTTTCGCCTCTAATTAAAATTAATGCCATTTTAATCCCCATCTAAAAAAAAATAAAAAGGTGAAAGGTCACCTCTCCTGGAAAGATTTGAGCAATCTGCTTCTGAATAAAACTAACAGAATCAATATGATTCCGACAGCAGTCTGAATACTTCCCAAAATAGTCAAAATATTTCCGTCAATAGGTAAATCCCATGTTGGAGATGATCTGTCTCCCGGAAGGGCATTATAATAGACACCGACAGCCTTTGAACCCTGCTTTACATTAATGTCTTTAGGTTCAACATGATCAACACCCATTAAAAGACCGTTGTTAATACCTCTATTGATTGAACCGGCAATAGCTGATGCATCATAACCGTATTTAGCAACAGATGCCTCAACAATTTCTTTTGTAGTTTCCGCCAGACCCGGCCTGTCACTACCGTAAACAGATACGCTGACTGCATTGGAACTTACAGTAAGGGCAGTTCCTAAAGCCTCATACGCATAAACGGTTCTGATTTTTCCGCCACAAACAGGACATTTATCATAAGATTCGGCTGCAGGATAACCTAAAGCCCATCCACAGTCATCACAGACTTTTGAATACTCCTCATCCATCGGATAACCGCTTGCATTCATCTCTTTAGGTGTAAACATGTCTGATGTTGAAATACCAGATACAAGATTTACTCCACCACCACCGTATTTCTCACCGGAATCTCTAGCCACTTCACCCATAGCCTCTGAAAGAATAGTGGTTGCAGGATAACCGTCCCTGATCATTTTTCCAATATTCATAGCTGTCTCTTTTCTTACGGAATCTGCTGTACCGTATAATGGATTTCCTGCAGTATTCCTCAAGTGAATAATAGCTCCTTTTTGACCCGGTTGCAGGGTAGCCACTCCACTATTATATGGAGTTACCTTAATCTGATTGCTTGCATCATCAACAGTAATTACATAAGCATTGAAAGACCCACCAATAGCAGCACCTATGCTGGCACCACCTACTAAAAGACGTGCTCCCTTATATTGTGCAGCCAATGAAGCTGCAGAAGCGGCGGATGCATTATTTTCTAGACTGGCAACAGCATCAACAATGGATTCCAACCTAGTGTCTGAACTACCGGTACCCCCTGAGAGTACGGCAAAATGGTTGTTTCTAGAAAGCAAAAATGTTGACTGGAACATGTTGTCTGCAAAGGACATACTTCCTGCCGCAGCACCATTTGGATCATTTCCAGATGGGTCGGTAATGACAACAATGTTACAGGTAGCCGCTACACTACTCATTGTCATCAATAGAATTACAAAAAATACGAGTGAAATCTTTAACTTCTTATCCAAATCCATCACCCTGTACTTGTTGTTGTCTTATTTTCCAGTTCAACTGAAGAAAAGTCTTCTATAACAGTAACTGTCACTACACCAGTATTCTTATCTACTTGAACATCCGCAGCAGTAATTGGCTGTACAGATGTACCTGGCACCGTCGACCGTGTTGCAAATTCTTGAGCCGTCTGAATAGCATCTTGCAGCGATACTTCTCTTTTTGAAGTCTTCAATATGTCACCATATATTACACTACCATCCCTAAAACCGGCTTGCATAACATTTCCCCTAATAGTATCTACAGGGACAATGTCATTACCTTTGATAATTACTCCAGAAATAGGAATACCGTCATTTATCTCATCAGAGGAAGCAAATGCTACGTAAGTAATTAAACGACCACAAAGAATCAAAATAAACGCCAATAATAAAATTATTAATGTGTCTCTTCTAATCTTTATAAACATGTTTTATATCCTCTTAGTATCAATATTCTTAAGAAAGAATAAAATTATACATTTATTATATTAAATTAATATGATATTTAAATTTATATTATCTCCTTTAAAAGGGACTCTGCAGGATCCATTCCCTGAGCACCTATTAATAAAATAATATCCTTTTTATCTGCTTTTTTATAAACTTCGCTTAAACAATCCTTTAAATTATCATAATGTGTATATTCAACGTTATTCGCATTTAAAACATCGAAAAACACTTCTCTTTCTTCAGTCTCTACAAAATTCAAATCATTTACCACATCATTACTTGATGACAGGCTTAATTCGATTGAGTCATCCATTGAATCGGCAAGTGCCTGGGCATTCAATTCATTGATTTCAATACCCCTTGATCCTCTAATGGCACATGCAACATGCAATTTCTGATTTTGCGGAAGCAATTTAAGAGTTTCTGAAATTGTTGCCTTAATTCCATCGGGATTGTGTGCAAAATCATCATAAATCAATGGCTCATCATTCAGCTTAGCAAAACGCCTGTTCAATGCCTCATAGGATTTTACCCCTCTTGCAATCTCATCAAGGTTCAATCCCAATGCAATGCATGCTCCAATAGCTGAAAGGATATTCTGAATAAAATGGCTTCCTGTAAACGGAAGTTCGTCAAGGCTCAAAATTGCCCTGTTCTGATATGTGATGAATTCGCCGTCAATATAGACCGCATTGTCATCATCCAATTTGGACATTGATGTGTAAAATGGATTTTCAGCATCCAATTTCCTTACCAAATCATCATCATGATTCAGGATACAGGTTCCATCACCTATAGCTTGAGGAACTGCCTTTATCTCATCAAATACCTCATCGATGGAATTTACAAGACCTATGTGGTCCATCGCAATGTTAGTGATTACAGCCACTTTTGGCCTGATGGCTTCACTCATCAATGCCGCATGATTTTTCATTAATTTTCCAAGCCATCCCTGAACTTCAGACACTTCAATGACAAGATAATCGAGCTTTCCGTTCTCCCTGACTTCATCTGAAATTAATTTAGCAACCATCGGATCGATTAACGTATTGAATTCAGATTCGCTGTCGGTGTTTGTAAGCACGTGATAACCTGCATAATCCAAGATGTGATAAATCATGTGTGAAGTGGTTGATTTTCCATTGGTTCCAGTAATCACCACATTTGTTGAATCCGGAGAATATTTGTCAATGGCATGTGAAAGCGCAAGTGAATTTGCAAGTTCAATTTTATCTGTTAATATCAATGGGAAATTAAGTCTTTCCGCTGTCTCTATCGCTCCATCCTTTGGAGTCTGTGTAATGAGGCATGCAATATTCTTGTTAAATGCCATTTGAACACCAGTTCCATTAATCCAATGGCGTATTACGATGTCTCCTGTGTGGGCATCATTCAGGAATGTGAATCTTCCTGTGAATCCTTCAATTGAAAAGAATTCGTCATTGCCGACTATTTCACCTTCAACATAATCGGCCAAATAATTTATATCATTGAATTTTTCAAGGTTTGCATCGGATTGCTCATCGCCGTTTCTTTTAATAAATTTGAATTTTTCTGCAATTCCTCCGATTGACAAATGGTCATCAATGCTTGCAATCTTATCTACACCCTGATGAATCAAGCCTTCGCTCTTTTCTGATTTTTCATTTTCGTATTTGGACACATACTCCCTTGCTATTTCCATATCATCTATAATAATCATTGGAAAACTTAAACGTTCGGCGGTTTCAATAGCTCCTTCTTTAGGGTCTGGAGTTATAAGGCATGCAATATTCTTTTTAAATGCCAATTGAACACCTGTTGAGTCAATCCATTCCCTAATAACAATATCACCTGTGTGTGCATCATGTAAAAATGTAAGCTTTCCTGAAAATCCGTCAATTGAGAAAAAATCATCATTTCCAACAAGTTTCCCATTTAAAGATTTAGCCAAATCATTAATATCCATTTTTTCACCTAAAATACATACATTTTTAAAAGAATGCCTATTGCGCATAATGCTGCAGTTATTGCCCAGTAGCTGTATACAATTTTAGTTTCAGACATGCCGTAGTGGTTTAATGTGTGGTGTAAAGGCTCTACAGGCAATTTGATAATGTGTGCCCTGTGCATTAAGCTAACAATGACTGAAACAATCGGTACACCCAATGCAAGAACTCCAAAATATGGCAAATCACATACTAAAACGGCAGCCGCATAACCGGTACCCAATACAAATGATCCTGTGTCTCCCATGAATATTTTGGCAGGATGCTTGTTGAACACTAAAAATCCTAAGCACAATGCAACCAAAATTAAGAATGGTGGGATAATTGTTGCCGGTCCAAACAGATAACCATATAAACAGCATGCTGCTGATGCAATTGCAACGATACCTGCTGCAAGACCATCCATTCCATCAATCAGATTGACAGAATTAATACATCCGAGAATTGCAATGACAACAACAGGAATAGCTAAGATTCCTAATTCAAAACCACCGATGGTAGTGATTACACCTGTCAATGCTAAAAACAATCCTAGAACGATTTGACAAATGATTTTTTCAAGTTCTTCAGGCTCTGTCTTGATTGGAACTTCGCCAATCACTTCAACTTTGCCTTCCTTAAGCAAGTCATCGACTTCGGCTTTTGCCTTTGGAGTAGCTACACGCACTTCCTCATTAGGCTCAACATCCAATCTTCCAAGGGTAATAACCTCATCGGATGTGTTCACAACAATCTTTTGAACTTCCTTGACTTTAAGACCGATTAAGTCATCAACCAAACCGACAATTCCTCCGGCAAGCATTATAAATGAGACTATTAAAATCGGAGTGTTCTGATAGTACAATGCTATAATTAGAGAAATTGTAAATAAGAATGCAATACCTCCCATTGTTGGGGTACCGCTCTTATGCCTATGTTCACTAACTATCGGATTGTCAGCAATCCTTGCTTTCAATAATATCCTTTTGACATACCATGTAAAGAATATTGTAGCACATAATGTTATTAAAAAAAGAATTAACATATCTGTATTATTCATTTTACCACACAATAAATATTTTAAACTAATAAAATATCTATTAGTAATACTATATAATTATAACTTATAACACAGATTTATATTAATTTCTCAACCAATTTTTCAAGCTCTTCTTTTGAGTCCGCTCTAGCGGTTACCCTTTGATAACCTGCAGGACCATGCACAACAAAGTCATTGGCTTGGAAGGATTTTGCAGGTTCTTTTACATCAGGACCCTCATAATCTCCTATTGGAATTTCGGTTGAGTAGTGATATTCCAGTCTGTCGGAAATGTCAGATAGGCTGAACTCGCCGGCGGCCATATTGACCAGTTCACATAATGAATTGATGCCGCAAGTAGCTGTTGTGAGATATCTTGTACCGTTAGGTCTGGTATTCACTTCAATGGCATATAACTGGTCTTTTTTAGCGGAATACATGAAATCCATTTCGAAAATACCGTCTGAAGCCAAGTTTTTAGCCACTTTATATGCGGTATGCTGAACCAGATTATTATCCAAACCGTCAACCATACAAGGACCTGTCTTAACCTTATTTAATGGATGAGTTCCTTCCAATGTAGTTTCGCCCTTGTAGATTGGAGGCAATGCGACATACTCCCCCTTGAAACCTAAAACTTCAATTGAAATCTCAGAACCTTCGATGAATTCTTCGCATAATGCCTGGTTGAACTCCTCGAAATATTCCTGGACATCCTCCATGGATCGGGCTATTTTTATATCCTTTCCGCCCTGTCCTTCTCCCTGTTTTAAAACGACAGGAAATTCCAATTCTAGCTCATCCGGACTGTTTAAGATTTGATAATTCGGAGTGACAACTCCTATATCATCGTAAAATTCCTTTGTTCTTATCTTATTGGAAGTCAGTTCGACCGCTCTGACGCCTGCGGCAACCACCGGAATGCCATATTCCTCTTCAACTTCCTCCTTCATGCGGGCCACATCAATCAGTGGAGGGTCTATTCCAATCAGAGGCACAATAGCGTCGACTTTCTGCATCAGCGCAACCTGTTTTGGACCGTCCATGCCTCGAGGAACAATGAAGACCTGGTCCGGCAAATCAAGGTTAATAGCTTCCTCATTTGATTCTGTCAAAACGCTTTCAATGTTCTTGCTTCTAACATACCAATCAATATCATCATATAATCTAGAGCCTATAAATAAAAGTTTCATAATATTCCCTTTATAATTTTTATAAAATCAAATGCTGCTTTTTCTACATTTTCCGTTGGATTTGCACCCCAATCCATTGTTTCAGGTTCGATTCCAACAAATATAATCTTGAAATCCGTATCCCTTTCCAGATATTTCACAAAATAGGACAATGACATGGAATGGGTTGATATTCCTATGTTTGTAAAATCATCCTTATCCACAATCCTGATATCTCCAGGCCTGCAACCCATCAGACATGCATCGACAATGATTACATGGGACGGATTTTCCTTCCTTATCTTACCTGTGAAATTTTCAGGGACAGTTCCTGAATCAATAAGCAATAATCTGTCTGATTCAATATTTTCAGCCATCAGATTTTTAATGATAAAAGGTCCGACACCGTCATCGCTTTTAAGTTCGTTTCCGACACCTAATATTATCAATTTTTCAAAATCATTTAGAAAATCTTTTAATTGAGCTTCAAAAGACAAACTACCACCTTAATAATACTGGGCTTGAATACTCTCAATCCCGTTTCCCATAATATATTTTAGGTTAACATTTATTAAATCATTTACCTTTACAGATTTTTCTTTCAACGGGATTAGCAAAGGAGGGTTCAGCATGGGCGATGGACCGGCTATAATATTGTCGTTGAGCTTTGTGAAGGTTGTAATCTTCAACCCGTTTATAATTCCATCCCTTTTTGATTTCAAGGTGAAACTGGTCTCGAATTCCGGATTGATATTGTCTAAAAAGTTGAATTCAGAATAAACTACCGGTTTGGAAAACTCCTCATAAACTGCACCCTCGTCCCAATGAATATTGTCCCTCTGCATATTCACAAGCTCTACCGTATTGATTATTCCCTGAGGTATAATCTTTCCATCTTCCTTGAGGAATCCTCTTGCATGGTTCAATACCGGAACTTCCTCCTCATCGATTAAGGCCGTATCCAGCATTTCACAAACAATCAGATCCGCCTTTTTAGTGAATTCATATTGGAGAACATCGCTGTTTACAACTTCAATATTGTCAAAAGCATCCAGATTATCCTTGGCACATTCGCTTGCCTTTCTGTTTATTTCAACAGCAATGATTTCTTTAAAATAATCCTTTAAAAAATAAGATAATATTCCGCTGCCGCAGCCCAAATCATATGCCAAATCGCTATTGCCGTCATATTCCCCAATAGCTTGAAAAAAAGCGGATAACCTATCCTCATCCTTTAACAAATCATGATGGTAGGGTGTTGTCTTAAATTTCATATTAAAAAAAAAGAAAAAAGAATTTCTAATGAACGTGGGAGTGGTCATGTGAATGACCCGGCTCATTGAATTCTTCCCCATTTGCAGTACTTGTAAGTTTTACGTGTTCAACACCTTTTAATCTCATGATCCTTTCGGTCAAATCACGGATTTCAGCAATATCACCGTTGACTACAACAATTTCCATACAGTATTTGTCGGTCATGTGAATGTGCATACTGGTGTTGATTTCGTTTCTGAAGCTGTGTTGAATTTCTGCAAGGTTTTCCATTACACCGGTGTAATGGTGGTCATAGATGATTGTTACGATACCAATCCTTTGGCCTTCCATGGAATTCATCCATTGATACCTTACAATATAATCCTGAAGTGCATCACGAATTCCTTTTGAACGTGACTGGTAACCCCTTTCTTTTAAAACCTCATCAAAATCAGCCAATAATTTTTTGGGTAAAGACATACTTATTCTCATCATAAAAAAACACATCAATTTTTCAATTATTACTCATAGATATAATTTTTAAATTATATAAATATTATGATTAAATGATAAAAAAATATTACCCAAATTAATAAAAAAATATAAAATAATATTATGAAACAAGGAAATAATATTCCCCATCGTCCTTTTCAATGCTTTTTAAAAGACCTTTGTTCTGAAGGGACAATATTATATGGTACATTCTAAAATTAGTGAGTTTCAAATCGCCATAGAGCAGATGGCCTTCAAGAGTATATCTGGAAATTAGATTCTTGTCATCCACAAGCTCCTGAATCAGCTTATAGGATTCCTTTTCCTTCATGTTCAATTCCAGCTCTTCAATATCTTTTTTAGAATTGACCGTGTTGATTTCTTTCTCACTTTCAGATAATTTTATCTTATTATCCTTAAAAATGATTAAGTCCTTATCCTGAAGCTCCTCTAAAATCTGAACCAGATCATACTCATGAAATCCCAAATCCTTTCTTAAAACGTTTAATGGGATGCCTTGAGGATATTCTATGTTGAATATCTTAACCTGTTCCAAAACAACTTCCTCATTTTTTGTAATGGTTATCATATTATCAGTCAATTCTTATTATAATAATAATTTTAACATTAATATTACTTAACAGTTATCCTAACTGCACTTCATTTTCTAATGCTATTTTCTCCTGCCTGTTCTTTTCGGCATTCTCTTCGGGAGTCAAATCATATGGCCTTGTGAAAAACAAATCGATATCATTGACTACCTGACAGATTGACATGTGAAGCAGTTCCTTTAAAGCCAAGCTCTTTTGAACCCTATTCAATGAATCATCGCCGTAAATCCTGTCATGATCCTCTTGATAATCCTTGCGGATTTTAGCGGGATCCAAATCGACATTTAGTTTTTCCTCTTCGTATTCTTCAGTCAAAAGCATGAAATTGATTAATTCAGCCTTTTCCTCTTCAAAATCATTTTCCGCATCATCAATGACGTCATGGAAATATTTGAAAACTGATTGGAACACGTCTCTTGAAACATTGCCGTTAACGATATTGTCCAGGAATAGACTAAAAGTTTCAGAGATGTAATACTTGCCGTTTTCCTCTTTTGTCTGGAAAACCAGCTCGTTTTCAACATTTGCGACATATTGGATTATAACAATGTCCTGTCCTTTTTCAAATGTATTTATATTGAATTTGGTATTTTGTAATTTGTAGTCGGCATTTACTTTCAATGCGTTTTCAACATTTTCAATATCTTCCTTTGAAATTTCCACGAATTCATCAGCCATATTAATCAACCTTGATTATTAGTTTGGATTTTATATTAAAAGTATTTATTTATTGAATTTAAAAATAACATTATGGACCCAGAAGACATATTGGTTGAAATGGAAAAATTATCCTCAAAGGATGAAATCAGCAAAGAGGATATAATGGACATGCTTCAAAGATACGCAGCCACCATTTCAGTTTATGATTTGATGTTGGCTTCAGCCTATATGAGAAAGGATGGGGAGTACATCCATGCCAGTTATCGTGAAAAATACCTGGAAATCTATATCAAGAATTTTATAATGCGCATGAAAGAGGTATTGGACAATAACGACTACGATAATTCGACCATTGATAAGAAGGCTTTTGATGAGTCACTGCCTCTGCTTAAGAGAACCTTTGAAAAGGAAAGGATGAGTGCTTCAAAAGACGACAAATTACCATTGATTTATGTCATCACCTCCCTTTATACAACATTCATTTTAGAAGAGCCGATACATCCTGTAGGAAGCGAATTTCCAGGAAGCTTATCAGTGGAGGAGAGAAATGGAACATTTTTTTGTCCTGTTAAAGACAATCAAAAAGATAATGCTAATGCGATTTGTCATTTATGCATTGCTGAGCAAACACCAGACATTTAGAGTGATTTTATGAATATTTGTTTATACGGATCCGGAAGCAGAAAAATAGATGAAATCTATACTGATGAAGCCTACAAATTAGGTTGTGCAATGGCTGAAAAGGGACATATGCTTGTTTTTGGCGGCGGAGATACCGGAATGATGGGTGCATGTGCTCGAGGCGTTCATGACAACAATGGAAAAAGTCTTGGAATAGCTCCCGAATGGATTAACAACTTCGAACCGCTATGCGAAAACTGCAGCGAATTCATCTATGTGAACACAATGGACGAGCGAAAGAAGAAATTTGAGGAAAATTCTGATGCATTCATAATATCCCCTGGAGGAATCGGAACCTTGGACGAATTTTTTGAAATCATCACTCTTAAAAAGCTCAAGCAAATTAACCAGGAAATCATTATCTTCAACATTGCTGGTTTTTATGATAAAATGCTTGAAATGATTGATGAAATGAGTGAAAAGGGATTTTTATACAAGCAGGAAGAACTGTTCAAAATAGCAAATAGCATTGATGAGATATTCGAATATTTGGATGGGGCATAATAATGATAAGTGATGTTGATGCCTTAAAAATAGCTGAAAGAATGGAAAATGCAGACAACATCGACATTAAGGAAACCATAGAAAAGGCTGCAACCGCAGGATATTTAGGGGAAAAGCACTTTTACTGCACTGCAATTGAAGAGGGAGGATTCACCTATACCGTTCCTGAGATTTTGGGAGACAGATACAAATCCATACCTCTGGATAACATGTACTACGATATCATTTCAAAATCCCTTGACTTTGACGGCATTTATATTTCATTGGCATACTGCAATTCACATATAATCCTTCCCGACGAAGAATTCGATGAGATTGTCGAATATGACGATTACGACCTTGAAGAGGACGAATATGAATACATGATGGAATATGCATTAATTACGGCAGATTCTACCAAAAAATTCAAAGTATTCGCTGAAGAGGGGATATCAGGACATGAGCCAACAGAAGACGTCGGACTGATAGTCAACATTATTGATAAAAAATACAAAGCCTATTTTGCGCTTAGAACCACAGACCAATGCATGTCCAGCTTCAGAGTGATTCCATTCAGTGCAGACTATCCGAAAGAGCATCCGTTATCATTCAAAAATCCTATAAACAAGCTAATGATTGAGATGATTGATAATACAATCGTTTTAAAATCAGATGATTAAATCAAGATACGGGTCAAAATACTTCTTAAGAACCCTTACAATCGGGCCGATGATTATTGCTGATATCACGGTTCCCTCACGGACCCCTGCAAGATATCCTAAAAATACCATTGACAATATCACCGTAATAACAACAAAGGTAACATCACAATAAGGCTTTATTTTCCCAAATTCTTTTTTTAATGCTTTTGAAAGGGCTACTATTATTCCATCGGGAGGCAGATAAATGACTTCCGTTTTTATTTCAAGCAAAACTCCAATAGCTATTACAAGACAGCTGACCAAAAGAACCACCAGCTGTGATACATAATCAACAGGGTTTATGAAATCAACCAGCATCAATGAAAAATCGATGAATGCAGAAAATATTGTTCCCATCACAATCTGAAGATACTGCCTTTTTTCAAAATCGCCCCTTAAAATGATTATCTGAAGGGCGACCAAAACAAAGCCGAATAT
This sequence comes from uncultured Methanobrevibacter sp., assembly GCF_902770715.1. GTDB lineage: Archaea > Methanobacteriota > Methanobacteria > Methanobacteriales > Methanobacteriaceae > Methanocatella. The sequence continues at coordinate 16,415 of NZ_CACXTS010000025.1, forward strand.
AAAAGTGGTTGTTCCAACGCTCAGATTAGTTATAATGCTGCTTACATAAGGTATGCAGATTAAGGGAGAAGTCCCCAGATTGGCCTTGATGGAAATAGCTGCTCCCAATGATATGATAAACAAAGAAATTAGATAAAGAACATACCTCATATATTTTTTCATAATAATTTCTTTAAATCTGAAAATATTTAAAGATTAACATCAATTATTATTTCTATAAGCCCTTACCTAATCTGTAGGCTTCATCAGGATATTTTGAGTATTCTGTCATTGACGGAGTGCCGCAGCCATAGCCCAAAACCCTGCCGCAGTCAGTCAGATTGAGATACCTGAGAAGTGTGTTATAATGGGATTCCAGCGCTTCAAATGTCCAGTCGTCGGCATTATAGGCAACTGTCAGGAGCGCAGATTTCATATGCTTCTGCTGTATTGAAAAGTTCCTTGAGCAGAACCTGTCAATCAAAGTCTTAAGCTGGGCTGACATGCCATAATAATACAATGGAGTTACGAAAACAAGCATGTCTGACTTTAAGATTTCTTCACGAAAGACATCCATATCATCACTTAAAATGCATTCCCCTTCATAACCGCAATGAACGCATCCGATGCATGGTGAAATGTCTGCATGAGCGGCATCGATCTCAATGATTTCATGACCCGCTTCCCTTGCACCTCTGGAAAAGCTTTCCGCAAGCATATTTGATGATCCGTTAATGTTCGGACTTCCTTTCAATACAACTATTCTCATTTTAACACCTGGTTAAAAATATGGTTAAAATAATATTTAAAATGTTGTAAATGTCAACAATAATCTAATTAAAAAAAAAGAATAATTTAGAGAATAAAATCCCTAAATCTTGCCCACGCCTGCCATAGGCACGCCGGTTAAGGCGGATGCCTCTAGGGAAAGTGATCTTAAGTTCTCCTTTTCCAGTTTGGTAATGTGGGTGTTTCCAGCCTGTTGTACTAACATACAGGCTTCATCTGTCATTGTGTTAATGTAGTTTGCAACATTTTTACCCATTTCCTTATAATCCAAACGATGCCTTAGGGATAAATCCTGTGTAGCTATTCCTTTTCTGCATTTTCCGGTATAACACATTTGACATACTCTGCATCCGATTGAAATTAAAGCGGCTGTTGCAATATAAACTGCATCAGCACCCAATGCGATTGCCTTTGCAAGGTCTGCACCTGAACGGACACCGCCAGCGGCAACTAAACTGACTTGGTCTCTTAGGCCAATTTCCTTTAGCGCCATATCCGCTTCAACAATTGATGCAAGGGAAGGTATACCGGAGTGTTCCATGATTACTTCAGGGCCTGCTCCGGTTCCCCCTTGCATACCGTCCACTACGATTATATCCGCTCCGCCTTTTGCTGCGATTTTTACATCTGAAGCAACTTTACCTGAAGCGAATTTAACCATAATCGGCACTTTCCAATCGGTTATTTCACGTAATTGTGATATTTTCATGCTCAAGTCTTCAGGACCTACAATATCCATATGCCTTGCAGGTGACAATGCATCGGAACCTTCTGGAATATTTCTGATTTTGGACACTTCGGCAGTGACTTTTTCACCCAGCAAATGTCCCCCCATTCCGGATTTTGCTCCCTGACCAATCTTGATTTCGATAGCATCTCCTTTTTTGAGATAATCTGCTGACACACCAAATCTTCCTGATGCGTATTGGGCAATCAGCTTATCTGCAAGCTCGCGCTCTTCCGGAAGCATTCCCCCTTCACCGGTGTTTGTTACGGTTCCTGCAAGAGATGAGCCAATAGCTAAAGCCATTTTTGCTTCTTTTGACAATGCTCCGAATGACATTGCACCAATCATTATTGGAGTATCGAGTCTGAGAGGATTTTCCGCAAACCTGTCACCTAAAACAACATCGGTTCCGCAAGGTTCCCTGTATTTGTCTATAGGAGGTCTGGACACCTGTGCAGGGATTACGACCAAATCATCAAAGTCGGGAATTCTTCTTAGTGCTCCTGTACTTCTGAGCTTATATGATGCTGTCTGTGATTGCCTTACAATTTCGACAATGTCCGGGAATCCCCATCCTTGCCTTGCATCTTCAGGTATTGCATTTACTTCAATTGCCCTGTTAGGACACATTTCAAGACATATTCTGCATCCTACACATTTTTCCTGGTTTAACGGGTAAGGATCACCTTGAATGATTTCATAAACACCATGAGGACAATTGTTAAAGCATGAAAAACATCTTCCGCAGATTTTTTCATCCCTATCATCACATAAATACCAGCAACATCCAGGACGTCCAAAATTTTTTTTGCATAAATCCGGATTTCTTTCAACTCTATATGGCATACCTAACACTCCTAATGACCGTAAAATGGCCTTGTACTTTTTGGAACTATTTTTTTAAATTCTGAATAATCATCAATATCAATATCAAATTTGCTTAGCGCCTCTTCGATTTCCAGTGAATCCTCAAAGGTCATGTCGTCGAATTTGGCATTATAACCTAAGCTTTTTACTTTGCCTCTTACATAGACTACACCGCGAATAATTGATTCAGCCACATCATCTCCAACGTCGCCCAGAATTATAATTCGGCCGCCCATCATGAAAATTCCTGTCATAAAACCTGAATTTCCTCCGATGATTATGGTGCCGTTCTTCATGATTTCGCCTGTTCTTGAACCGACAGATTCCTTAACTACAACATAGCCGTCATAGATTCCCTGACCTGCGCCGTCACCTGCGGACCCTTCAACAACGACTTCTCCGCCGGTCAGGTTATCTCCGACAAACCATCCTGCATTACCGTTGATTCTGATTTTTGGCTTATCGCACATGCACCCTGCAAAATATCCTACAGATCCGTCAAACTCGATTTCCACATCTTCTGTAACTCCAGCAGCGAGGTAATGTTTTGCATTGGGATTTCTTATAATGATTTTTTCACATTCTCCTGCAGCCTCTTTAACAAATGAATTTATTTCACGGGGAGTCAAATTTTCTGCATCAATTTCTTTTACGCTCATCAAATCACCTATATCTCATATACCATTACTTCACCTGGAGAAATTTGTTCTACATGGTGTGTGTCGACAACTTCCCTTAGGGATACTTCCTCTGATGCTATTGCAAATACGTCATCAGTTTCAGCCATTACACCAGGCCTTAAGCCCAGCTTGTCTTTTGCAATGCCTATTCCCTGAGGAGTTCCTATAATATAAGAGAATGGACCGTCCATATCTTCCACAGACTGTTCCAGCGCTTCTTCTAAAGTATAACCTGTGTCCAGCTTATCTGCAATGTAGTGAACCAAACATTCAGTATCATTGAATGTTTCGAATTTATGCCCTTTTCTCTCAAGAGGATCACGGACTTTCCAGTAATTGGTAATTTGACCGTTGTGAACAACTGAAATGTCACGGACAATGTATGTCTGGAAAGGGTGTGCATGGTATCTGTCCACTCCGCTTTCTGTTGAAAAACGGGTGTGGCCTATTGCATGTGTTCCCTTAACTGACCTTACGTCATACCTATCGGCAATGTCGAGCACTGATCCCACATCCTTGATCATTTCAAAGTCATGGCTTCCATTAATTACAATTACATCATCGATTGTGTCTATTTTTGTAATTAGAGGTTTTAGCTGGCAGAACTCATCTAAAGATATTTTACATTTGTAAATGAATGAATCTCCAACGGAAGGTAAAATGGCGTCTTTTTTGATTGGAGTATGAAAATTAATCGCATCTTTAACTTTTTCAAGCAATTTTTCACTATCTTTCACTTGAATTTTTAGGATGTATTCGTTTTCTTTTAAACCTGTTCCACCGTAAATTGAGTACCCCGCTGAGTCAGGACCTCTGTGTTGTAACTGATGAAGCATGTTTGTCATGTCATTTCCAATATTATGTAATTTTTTATCTTTATAAACTAATCCAGCTATTCCGCACAATTTTAAACCTCCATATTATTATCATCAACAGTCGGAAAATAACTTCCGTGTTATACTTTAATAATACAAGTATATAAATGTGTTGGAAAGTACCTTCCGACTCCGAAAAATTCTGAAAAAATCTACAAAAAAATCAAATATATTAAATAATGTTTAGAAAAAATATGAAGAAAAGCAAATAAAATAAGCAAATATTCAAAATTATAAAATTTTGTCAATAAAAAGGAAAAAAAGAAGAAATAAAATTATTTCTTGATTGAAGCTATAGCGCTTTGAGCACCTGACTTTACAAAACCGCTTTCATCGTCAAGCAAGTTTTCAAGTGCAGGAATAGCCTTTTCATCACCTAAGTTACCGAGAGCCCAAGCAGCTGCTCCCCTTACTCTCCAATCCTCATCACCTAAAGTTTCGATTAAAGGATCAACAGCAGGTTCACCCATACGGGATAAAGCAGTGGATGCTTCCCTTCTGACTAATTTGTTGTTGTCTTTTAATGTTGCAATCAATGGAGGAATAGCCCTTTCATCATTAATTGCGCCTAAAAGGGTTGCAGCATTTAATCTGATATTTTTCTTTCTGCTGGATAATGCTTCAATTAATGGGCAGACAGCCTCTTCGCCTTTCAATTCTAATTGTCCCTTTGCATCTTCAACGACAAAGTCATCTTTATCGTTTAACAATTCAATTAATTCGTCTATACTACTTTCCATTTTAATCCCTCACAAATTCAATAAGGAAATCTACAATTAACTATGTAATTAATATATAATTATAACTTTGGTATATAAAAGTATTTCGATAGTATACGAACAAAATTGAAATTACCATTAAATACAATAACATCAATATTATTAATATAAAAAAAATTTTAAGTGAAATAATGTATGATATTGCAGTGATAAGTGGAGATGGAATAGGGAAAGAAGTAATGTCTGCCTGTGAATACCTACTGGATAAATTAGATTTGGAATTTAGTTTCAAGTATGGTGAAGCGGGTTTTGAATGTTTCAACAAAAATGGAACAACATTGCCTGAAGAAACAATCAAGATAGCTAACGACAGTGACGCAGTGCTGTTTGGAGCATCAACTTCAACACCGGGCCAACCTAGTCCAATCATCAATTTAAGAAAAGAGCTTAATGTTTATGCGAATATAAGGCCTATAAAATCCTATAAGGGAGTCAACTGCATTCGCGATGACATTGATTTCGTGATTGTCAGGGAAAACACCGAGGGATTGTACTCACAGGTGGAGTATGGCGATGAAAACAAGATGGTCGCTGAAAGGGTCATTACAAAAAAGGCATCCGAGAGAATTTCAAAAGCCGCATTCAACTTATGCATCAAAAGGGGACAGAGCAAGGTCACCTGCGTTCACAAAAGCAATGTGTTGAAAAAGACTGACGGAGTATTCAAGGAAAGCTTCTACAAAGTGGCGAAAGGTTATCCTCAAATCACTGCCGAAGACTATTACGTTGATGCAATGGCAATGTATCTGATTACACAGCCTCAAAACTTTGATGTCATTGTTTCCAGCAACCTATTCGGAGACATACTTTCCGATGAAAGTGCAGGCTTAGTGGGAGGTCTTGGACTCGCCCCATCCGGAAACATTGGCGACCACAACGGACTGTTCGAACCGGTTCACGGATCAGCACCTGACATTGCAGGAAAACATATTGCAAATCCTTGTTCAATGATATTGTCCGCTTCAATGATGCTTGATTATTTGGGTGAATGGGAAATTTCAAATGACATTAAGAACGCCGTTGAAAAGGTCATTGCGGAATGCAAGATTAGAACTCCTGATTTAGGGGGAAATTCATGCACAATGGATGTCACAAAAGCTATTGTTAAGGAGTTAATTTAATGTTAAACATCACTACTTTTTTAGATGCAAATTCAAAACGTTTAGATAAGAATGTATTATATAACCCAACAACAGGAGACAAATATAATTCCGGCGAAATATTGTCCATAGTCTCCGAAATTGGAAGGAAATTGAAGGATTTGGGAATAGAAAAAGGTGACAGAGTTTTAATTTACTTGAAAAATTCAGAAGAATACTTATTTTCACTTTTTGCAATATGGAGAATAGGGGCAATAGCCATTCCGACAAACAGGGTTTTTACCGCTTCAGAACTCGAATACATTGTTGGCGACTCACAGGCAAAGCTAATGATTACGGATGAGGAAGCCAAAGACATCATTGACATTGATATGTATATTCCTCAAAATATTACTGATTTTAAAGACAGCGAAGTTCTAAAAGCTGAAAATACCGATTGGGATGACTTGTGCCAATTACAGTACACTTCAGGAACAACCGGGAAGCCTAAAGGTGCAATGCTTACACACGGAAACTACTTTACCGCAATTCACAACGAATGTGATGTTTTAACATTGAAACAGGACGACGTATTCCTGGGCATTTACCCAATGGCCCATGTTGGCCTTTCCTGGGGAATTTCAGCACTGAGAGCTGCCGCTTATTATATAATGATGGAGCAGTTTGACATAGACAAGTATCTGGAGTTGTGCGAAACTGAAAAGGTTACTGTTTTAAGCGGAATGCCTCCAGTAATCCATTCACTAACAACAATGGATGCAAGAAAACATCTGAAAACCGTTCGTGAAATCATATCCGGAGGAGGACCGCTACATAAGAAGATATGGAAAGACTTCCACCAAACTTACCAGATCCCTATCATCAATGCATATGGCCTATCAGAAACCATTGTAATCGGAACAGGAACTGTAATCAGACCTGAAGATTACTTGGAAGCCGACAGATTTGAAAGTGTAGGTCATCCGGTTTGCTTTTCAGAAGTTAAAATTGTTGATGAATATGACCCCTCAATGACATTGGAAAAATACAAACAGGGCGAAATCGCACTTAGGGGTCCGGCCGTTGCGAAAGGATATTGGGGAAATGAAGAAAAAACCAAAGCATCATTTTTAGAAGACGGATGGTTTTTGACCGGAGACGTCGGATATCTTGATGAGGACAACCGTTTATTCATTACAGACCGTAAAAAAGACATGATTGTAATGAGCGGATGGAAAATCTATCCAACAGAAGTGGAAGAAGTCCTAATAAAATACTCAGCAATAAAAGAAATAGCAATATTCAGCATTGATGACTGTCACAGAGGAGAAATACCTGTTGCAGCCGTTGTTTGGGAAGATGAAGCTGATGATGAAGGCCTAATCAATTATGCACGTGAGAACTTATCCAGATACAAGGTTCCAAAAAAAATATTTGCACTTGAAGAGCTTCCAAGAGT